>JAUNIY010000095.1 GCA_030523305.1 Eubacteriales bacterium | reverse complement strand
GATTGCGCGCACAGTGTTTGCGCCGACTGAGCTGAGTATCAGCTCGGTCACAGCTGTTTTTGGCGCACCGGTCGTCATTTGGATGCTGCTGCACCGCGACGCAAGGAAAGGATGATGCACATGAGCCAAGCCGCCCTGCACACGGCGCAGCTCGCCGTAGGCTACAATCAAAAACCATTGATCCGCAATATTGCGCTCACCGTCTCCCCCGGGCAGATCGTGACCCTGATCGGGCCAAACGGCGCAGGTAAATCCACTATTTTAAAAAGCTTGACTCGTCAGCTCGAACCGATCGCGGGTACAGTATATATCAAAAATCAGCCGATTGGCCGCATCAGCGAACGGCGCTTTGCACAGACTGTATCTGTCATGATGACCGGCTGGACCGAGCCGGAGCTGATGCTCTGTGAAGAGGTTGTGGAATCCGGCCGTTTCCCCTACACCGGTCGGTTGGGTATCCTGTCCCCGCACGACCATGCGCAAGTAAAAGAAGCGATGCAGCTAGTGCATGTCTCAGAGCTGGCCGACCGTCCATTTCACTGCATCAGCGACGGGCAACGGCAACGCGTCATGCTGGCACGGGCCATCTGCCAGGAGCCGGATATTCTGGTTCTCGATGAACCGACGTCTTTTCTGGATATCCGTCACAAGCTGGAATTGCTGTCTATACTCAAAGATCTGGTGCGGCAAAAGCAGCTTGCCGTCGTTATGTCCCTGCATGAAATCGATTTGGCGCAAAAGATATCGGATTACGTGATTTGCGTCAATGATGGACGGATCGACCGCTATGGAGCTCCCGAAGAGGTATTTGTCCCCGACTATATCCATCAGCTGTATGGCATGACACACGGCAGCTACAATGGACTGTTTGGCTCCTCGGAGTTGGAAGCCCCGCAAGGCGAACCGCAGCTTTTTGTCATTGGAGGCGGCGGTTCCGGCATCCCGATCTACCGCCGCTTGCAGCGGCTTGATATCCCATTTGCTGTCGGCGTCCTACACAAAAATGATGTGGATTATCCGGTTGCAACGTCGCTCGCCGCAGAAGTCATCGCAGAAGAACCGTTTGAACCTATCGGCGATGCGGCGATACGGCAGGCATCCGAAACCATGCGCCGCTGTCAAAAGGTCCTGTGCTGCATCCAACAGTTTGGTTCTACCAACCGTGCCAATCAAACGCTTGTAGAACAAGCTGATCAACGCGGTATGTTGATTGAAACGCTTGCGGAATATACTGCACCATAATCAAAAACGACAGAGCCGTATGCTTGATTGATACGATGTCTGTCGTTTTTTCTTGTTATTTTGTTATTCGGGAAACAATTGGGATCAGTACGCCGCCAATACCATTTCCAATCAGGATGACGATCAGGCAGAGAACCGCTTTCAGGCTCCACGATACCCCTGCTGATACGTAATACATATCAGCAATGGAGTGCTCCATACCGCACAAAATAAAGACCGGCACAGCCAAAAACACGCCCAATACCTTGGTCAGCGGATCGCCGGAACGTTTGAAGCCATCCACCGCAAGGTACATCAAAATACCGCATCCAATGGCAAGGATCAGTAAGCTGAGATACGAGTCACCCAGCTTCACAGCACATAGATCCGCCGCCTTCTGGCAAAGCTCCTTTTGCCGTGTCAGCTGCAACGGAAGCCCCATACAGGCCGTACCCACCAGATTCCCGGCGATAACAACCAGCAGCTGAATGACATAATCCACATTGAGATGATCCGGCAGATACCCCACCATGCCGGTATAGAGCGCAAACCCACGGGTCAAAATGGCGAATAACCCGATGGAGAACAGCAACGCCCCTATGTATTTGTTGTCACAGGCGAGAAAGACCGTCCCGCCAATACCGATGCAGATTCCCGCCAGAACTGCTCTGAAAAATAATTTTCCTTTCGATTCCATTGCTGCAACCGCTTCCTTTCATTTGCTATTTCTACATGATAACACAAAAAAACAAAAAATCCATTCAAAATTGTTGTCTTCTTGCTTTTCCATCATTTCAGACAAAATTCCTTCGTTTTTACTGTCCATATCTTGTCGGAATCCCCCGTCGATAAGCAATATTTTGCGACATATTCACTTTCATCAATGATTTTTGTTTTGGATGGTAGAACAAACCGATAAAATATGATAGAATCAAAGCGTTCAGAATAGAACTGGAACAAAACAACCGACAGAAACAGGTGAAAGTATGCTGCGCTTGATCGCACTGGATTTAGATGGAACACTATTGCATACCGACAAGGGGTTGACCGACAGAACGCGGAATATTTTGACGGCATATATGCGGCAGGGCACACACATCGTCGTTGCAAGCGGACGCTCCTATGCCTCCCTTCCCCATGATGTCATGGCTGTTCCCGGCATTGAATATGTCATCACGTCCAACGGCGTTGCAGTTTGCCGCAAAAGCACGGGCAAAAAGCTATTCCACACACCGCTTCAACCGGATTGCGTCCGTCAACTGTTACAGCTGCTCGCCGAAACGGACGCGGTTTTTGAGCTTTTTGTGGACGGCGTTCCGTATGCCAATCTGGATTACGTCCAAAACCCGACAAAATACGGCGCATCTTCCCACGCTATTCCCTATATTCAACGCACACGCAAACCGGTCTCCGATTTGACCGCATTTGCACAAGAGCATATACAGGAATTAGACTGCATCGACTTGATTACCGCAAGCCCGGAGGAAAAACAGCAGCTATTACAACTGCTGCGCGATATTCCCGGCTTATATATCACTTCATCCGTACCGTATTTGGTGGAAATTTCCGATGCTGCGGCAGGAAAAGGTGCGGCAGTACGTAAGCTCGCAGCGTATCTCGGCATCATGCCGGAGGAAATCGCCGCTTTCGGCAATGCAGAAAACGATATGGATATGATGGCGTTTGCAGGTATTGGCGTCGCTGTGGCCAACAGCCCGCAGCATGTCCGAGCTGCGGCAGATTATGTCACGCTATCCAATGACGAGGACGGTGTCGCGGTATTCCTTGAAACCCTTTTATACGGAAAACCGCTTGTTTAAACAAAAAACGGAGTTTATCAGACCAAAACCGTCTAGTAAACCCCGTTTTTCATTTTTATGCTCAATCCTCAAACGCCTGCCGGATGCTGCTGTAATGCAGGAAAATGCCATCCTCTGCCAATTGTTTGATTTCGTCTAATGTGGCAAAGCGGAATCCAAGCGCTTCTTTTTCCTGGATATGGACATCCTCATCCTTCACATCCATGTCAAAGCGGTAAACATCGACAAAATAATTGTCGCCTTCGTCCGGATTGACTCTTTGGTAGGTAAACAGATACCCGCCTGCGGCATCCGTTACATCCAATCCAGTTTCCTCACAGATTTCACGCTGAACCGCTTGCTCGGAAGACTCGCCTGCCATAACGCCGCCGCCGGATACCTCCCACCAGCCCGGTGCCCAGGATTTGGTCATCACGCGCTGTGTAATCAGAAATCTTCCATCCGGCCGGCGAATAACGCCGAGCACAGTCAAATGAAAATCCCCCGGCTTCATATTCCAGTCATTGCGCCGCATTGTGCGGCCAGTGAGCTGTTTGTTTTCATCATAAATATCCCACAATTCCATGGTTACAATCTCCTGTTTCTATCAAATGCCTGTTTTTCGCAACGTTTGTCTATTGGATAGTATACCATTTCATCTCATTCTGTCAATGTATATGCCGGATATTTTCGCGTATAACAGGCACAGCCTTACGGTTTACAAGTGCCGCATGGCGTATAGCCAGATTGCACCAGCTCTTCCCTCGTGCCGCTGTACTCCTCCCGGTTTTTATCATGTATATTTTTTGCGCCGCTGCAATCCGGTTTGTGGAATTTTTTCGAGCTTGTATTAAGAATATAGGTTATCTCCTGCGAAAGCCCGGCGCCTGTCTCATCCTCCGATTCCAGCCAGCTATCCCCTGTTTTGTAATCAATGGTAATAAACGGCTGGACATTGTAACAATAGACATTGAACAGGATTCCCTCGCCGTCGTCCTCTACCGATCTCGCTTCCATCTGTACGCCGCTGGCAACCAGATTGTCCCCTTCAAATATCGGTGTGACACGATACAATACATGGTTATCCGTTTCTTTGATATACTCCGCGACCATGTTTTCAAACGGAAGCATACCGTCTACATTGAGATAGCGCGTACCTGTAATCAGGTTTTGCGGATTTGCATTTTCCGCTGTCAATTGATAACCGATTAAGTGACAGCGGTTGTATAAGTATTGACCATCCACACATGCATACCGGACGGTTTTCCATCCGGATGGCTTAATCATACCGATAGAACCGCGGCTTTCCGTTGGCATCAAATCAGATCCAATATTGGCATAGGCTGTGCCACAGCGACCCAACGTATCCAACTCTTGATAGGTCTCAAATGAATCCTGCGTCATATCTGCCGCTTGGAAATCCGGTTCATTGTTATCAATGACTACGTATGGATCGCCGGAATACGCAGGAACATCCTTCAAAGAATAGGATATGGCCTGTGATGCCGATCCGGTATCCATGGTACATCCGGGCACAAAGGCCAGCAGGATGAGTACCAATGGGATCATAGCATGGTAAAAACGTTTCATGACGATACTCCTCGCTTGATTTCTCATATGCGGTTTTATTGTACTCCATCGCGTCAGGAAAGTAAAGGATTCGCCAAAGGAATACAGATAGGAAAATCATCCGTTTCCCTCTTGACACAATGTACGAAATCGGATATAATGCAATTGTCCGAAATCATACAAGGAGTGGTGATGTATGAACCGCCATAGAATCAAACGATACAATTACGTTATGAATGAGATCAACGCCATTTATCACGATGCGGCCATACGCATGGGGATCTCAGACAGCGTACAAATTATTTTTTACGTGATTTGCGAAAACGGTGACCATTGCCTGCAGCGTGAGATTTACAAACAAACTGGAATCAGCAGACAGACGATCAATTCCGCTATACGAAAGCTGGAAAAAGAAGGATTTGTATATTTAGAACAAGGGCAAGGCCGCAATACAATTGTTCACCTGACCGATACAGGAAAACAAATCGCTGACAAAACGGCCCGCCCAATTATACAGATTGAGAACGAAATATATGACGAATGGACAGAGGAAGAATTGCGCATGTATCAGGAATTAACGGAACGATACCGGGATTCTCTGAAAAAGAAGTTAGATGCTCTGTTTTAACTGTTCGTTCAGGAGGAATTTTTATGAGCAACAAAAGGAATTATCATTGCCATTTCTGTGGGTGGATGCCATCTGCAGCAGAACCTGATGGCGATTGGGATCACTGCCCAAACTGCTTGGCAAGCGTGCACAGAGCAGATGAAAATGGTTACGCGTGCGGAGGCACGCTGCATCCAGTCAGCATCTGGGTAAAGTCGGATGATAGCTGGGAAATTATCCAACGTTGCAGCCTGTGTGGAGCGTTTCACTCCTCCCCTATGTCAAAGGACGACAGTCCTGTCAAACTGCTGTCACTCGCTTCCAAGCCATTATCCATGCCCCCATTCCCGATTGAAAAAATGGAACAAATGACTGCCATGATGGGCGGCCAGGGAGACGTGCGAGGTTATTACTATGAATAGAAAGAATAAAAGAAGAAAGTATGATAAAGGGTATTATAAAAAACATCCCTGCCTGGATCCTTTTTCATGCAAAGTTTGCGGCAGGCTGGTTGTACCAGGCGGCGCCGGCAGTGAGCATAGAAACCACTGTCCCAACTGCCTTTCCAGTGTTCATGTGGACAAAAAGCCCGGAGATCGTGCTTCTGATTGCCATGGAGTAATGGAACCGATTGCCGTATGGGTACGTAAAGACGGCGAATGGGCAATCATACACAGATGCAAGCGTTGTGGCAAACTCGGTTCAAATCGGATTGCTGCCGACGATAACCCTATGAAACTGATAGCGCTCGCCATGCGTCCTTACGGAAGTGAAGCGATATCAAAAAACCATGTGCGGAATATGACTTGCTCCATGGAAGCACAGGGATGAGAAGAAAAACTATGGCATGCAGCCAGAACTGCGTCCGGATGTGCCAAACATCAAAAGCTCAAGATGCACGGCCGCAACATATGAAAATCAATGCTCTGTCAGCAGCTTTTCAAACGGAAGGACAAGATATATGGAAAATGATACAAAAGGGATATCCCGGGCGTTTCGGGCGGCTTTTCCCAAAACAATACCGATTTTTGCTGACTTTTGGTTCTCTGGCTTTTGGTTCTTAGGTATCACGTATGGCATTTACATGAATGCCTCGGGATTCAGCTTTTGGTACCCCATGCTGATGAGCCTCACCATTTTTGCTGGCTCGATAGAATTTGTAGCGGTCCATATGCTTTTGGGAGCCTTTCATCCCATGCAAGCATTTGCGATGACATTGATGATTAACGCCCGCCATTTATTCTATGGTATTTCCATGCTGGATCGATTCAAGGGCACCGGATGGAAGAAATTTTATCTCATTTTTGGTATGTGTGACGAAAGTTTTTCTATCAATTATACCGCAGAAATTCCGGAAGATGTTGATCGGAGCTGGTTCATGTTCTTTGTCACGCTGCTGAACCATCTTTACTGGTTCACGGGAGCAACCCTTGGCGGTATTTTGGGCTCGTTGATCCACTTTAACACAGAGGGTCTGGAATTTGTCATGACAGCTATGTTCGTGGTAATTTTTATGGAGCAGTGGTTCAAAGAAAAAACACATGTCAGCGCGCTTTTAGGCCTAGGGGTTTCTCTTCTGTGCCTGCTCGCTTTCAGTTCGGAAAGCTTTATGATTCCGGCTATGCTTGCAATACTTGGCGTTCTGACACTGCTGCGGAATCCGTTAGAGAAAGGAAAGGGAAAGGAATGACCATAGCGCAACAGTTTTTTACGATTGGACTTGTCATTGGCGGAACCATGCTGACCCGTTTTTTACCCTTTCTTCTATTTCCGGCGGGGAAACCAACGCCGAAATACATACAGTATTTGGGAAAGGTCTTGCCTTCGGCAGTGTTCGGACTTCTGGTGATATATTGCTTAAGGAATGTCAGCTTGTTTTCCGTCAGCCTGTGGCTCCCTGAATTGATTTTCATTGCAATCGTTATCGGGCTTCATTGCTGGAAACGACAGATGCTCCTCTCAATAGCAGGAGGAACCGTTTGCTATATGTTATTGGTGCAGTATGTATTTTAAGAAAGCCAACAGAAGGATAGGAAATCGACCGTATATGCAGACTGGTATATGTGACGAGGTGAGCCTTGTCGTTGCAGCGGCAACAGACGGATACACCGGCACTATTCTCGGCCAGAGAAACCAGCAGCCATCCGATTGGATTTGTACTTGCCGAGTTAAAGGTGATGGAGGACAATAGCATTTGCTCCGCTATCAGGTAAAAAAGGAGGAATAATCAGAATATGGCAAAGAAACTTGTTGTGTTGGAGGGCAGCCCTCGCAAGGGCGGAAATACCGATCTTCTTTCAAATGCCTTCATTCGAGGCGCAGAGGAAAGCGGCAACGAAGTGACAAAATTTTATTTAGCGCAAAAAAATATCCATCCATGCATGGGCTGCAATGCCTGCCGCCGCACAGCAGAACATACCTGTGTATTTCAAGATAAGGACGATTTTGAGGAAATTATCCAAGCTGTGATTGCGGCGGATGTACTGGTATTGGCTTCTCCGGTGTATTTCTATGGGCTGACATCGCAAATGAAAACGGCCTTAGACCGGTTTTATGCCAAAGAGATGGAGGTGCAGGATAAAAAGGCATATCTGATTACAACCTGCGCCGCCCCGACGGAAGAATACACACAAACCATACGGGCCTGTTTCCGTGGATTTATCTCCTGCTTTGAAAATGTCAAAGAGGGCGGTATCGTCGCAGGATATGGGACAATGGAAAAAGGCGACATCTTATCAAATCCGGCTATGCAGGAAGCATACGAAATGGGAAAACAGGTTTCGATTGAATAACATCGGCATATATTGCTCTCTTGTTCTCCCTACAAACAACAGCATCCGCGTTCCCACAGAAAAATCCTTCTTACCGGTATCTTTAACCAGCCGGCAAGAAGGATTTTTACTTATTTTTGTTTTGCTGTACGGTTATGGTTCAACGATATTGAAATAGGGAGAAAATTCTACAAGGTTATCGGTCAATATCGATATGATATCGACATCTCCATCCACCGATTCAATACAATTGTCCATCAATTGCTGATTGTTCTGCGCAATGCCCACAATGCCTGCGCGTTTTGTCCGGATGGTTGCATCCGGCGCATCGCTCCACTCCTCGTCGGAATACAGCAAGACACCATGATTGATGCACAGCAGATATCTTTCTTCTCCATCTACCTCTAAATTGACGACAAGATTTTGGTCTTCCAATTGTTTGGAATCCAAACAGATTCCCAGATAATCGAGCATCGTTTCCGTGCTCATACCAAGCGCTGTTGCACCTGTGCCGCCTACAATGGTTTCCGGATAATCATCTGTGCCATAGCGCAGTTCATAAGCCGCCGTCAGATATGCATTGCGCCAAGCGCCGGATTCCGCCTGATAGCCCAACTGCTCCAGGGCATCGGCACACAAATAGCGTGCATCCTGATTGTCCGGCTGCGCATAGACAATTGTATTGGTAATTTCAGCCACCCACTGATATTCCCCCTTGTCAAAATCATCCCGCGCCATCTCCAGCACTGCATCGGTATCGCCCAAATAGTCCACCAGCTTTTGCGCATAAGCAGATGGCTCGAGTTCATCCAGATGTACCGGATTTGCGTCATACCATCCCATGTATTTCTGATAAACCGCTTTGGCATTGTGCGCTAATGTGCCATAATACTGCCGGGTATACCAAATTTGCTCCAGATCCTCCGGCAGGGCAATCATATTCGCAATTTCTGTCGATGTATAGCCTTCATTGATGTATTGCAGGGTTTGTGCATGAATATACTTGTATACCGATGCTGTATTGATCAAATATGTATTGATCACATCGTTCCCCCAATGCGGCCAGTTATGCGATTGAAATACAACTTCGACGTCCTGACCAAACAGGCTTTTCGCCTCCATAATATACTGCGCCCATGCATTTCCATCGCGGACTTCCGCGCCGCGCAGTGTGTATAGATTATGCATTGTGCTCGTGCAATTTTCCGCCATCCACAGCGCTTTGGATTCCGGCAGATAGGTATTCATTTCCGCCGGGGATTCTGTATCCGGTGTAAGCTGGAATACCATGGGCACGCCATCTATCGTTGTTTCCAGCACATCATCGGTCACTTCATAAGTAGGGGAGAAATATGATGTCGTACCGTTGGATGTGGTAAGACCAATGCCGACCGAAAGGTTACCCTTTTCCCCTTGTTCCAGCAGCGATCCATACTGGAAGTTTGATCTGCGTTTCATGGCATTTCCGGCAAATACATTTTCCTCCATGACAGCCGTTTCAAAGCCCTCGGGTACAATAACCAACGTCTTTCCGGAAGCAACCTGTTCCTCCAAAGGCAACGATGCGTCCGCGAGATCTTCCTGAGAGACCAGTCCCCCAATGCCGCCATAATGGTCAATGTGCGCGTGACTAATCACAATGGCAGAAATATGTGCTTCTCCAAAGGTTTCCTCGAAAAGCTCTAGGGCCGCCTTTGCTGTCTCTTCGCTTGTGGTACAGTCAAATATAATCCAGCCATTGTCACTGCGGACAAAGGTGAGATTGGCTACATCATAGCCTCTGACCTGATAGATTCCATCTGCTACCTCAAACAAACCATACTTTGCATTTAACTGTGTATTGCGCCAAAGGCTGGGGTTGGCAGTATCTGGCGCGTCTTGATCCCGCACAAAATCATATACATTCTGACTCCATACGAGGGTCCCATCTTCCTGCTTGATTTCCAGGCTGTCCGGTGCAGCAATAAATCCTTTTTCTGCAAATTCCAGCTCTTGTTCATCGGAAAAATCCAGCGTCTGATATACTTCAGCGTTTATCTCCGCGGTGTACGATGATGCCTCCTTGCTCTCCGCATTCAATGGCTCGCGCTGCGTCTCCGATGATTGGCATGCACACAAAGTGGGCAGCAGAAGAAGCAATGCAGCTGTTCCGAAGTATCGAATTCTTTTTTTCATATTACACATCGTATGGATTATGTGTAAAAATAATCCATACGCTCCTTTCCTCATATCAATATAGTACGTGTTAAGCCGGTTAATGCTACAGCGGTGAAACGGTATATCGGCCTATTGTCATGCTTGTTTCATTTGAAACTGGGCATGCGTGTATATGGTCCTTTGCCGTTTTTCCCTGTTTCAAACGAAGGGCAGCAGCGCCTTTGCTGCTGCCCTCCATGCCGTTATTGTTGCAGTAAGCAAAACATAACCTGTGCCAGCTCAGCACGTGA
>JAUNIY010000094.1 GCA_030523305.1 Eubacteriales bacterium | reverse complement strand
GACCCTTCAGGTCGCTTAATTAAAAAAATTTGTCTAACTTTTGGGGGGCACTTCACGTGCAGCTGCCGGAGCAATCCGTTGTTTTTGGAGCAAACAACGGATTATTGTTTCATTCTGTTTTTGGAAAAGAAATCCTTTGTTTCTTTCACAACGATACCATTCAAAGCAAAGATAGCAATCATGTTTGGTATCGCCATCAATCCGTTCACAATATCTGCAATCGTCCATACCGCAGAAACCGTCAGATATGGGCCGATAAAGACAACTAAAATGTACAGCCAGCGATATACGGTGATCGCTTTGGTCTGTCCACCAACCAAATATTCCAAGCAGCGTTCCGAATAATAATCCCAGCCCAGAATGGTTGTGAATGCAAAAAAAGCCAGACAGAGCATCAAAATGCAGGAAGATACCTGTTCCGGGAACGGCAGCCCGTTTGCAAAGGCGTAGTTGGTTACTTCTACGCCCTCCAGCCCCTCGATCTGCCATGCACCGGTCATGACAATGGCAAGTCCTGTCATGGTACAGATGATGATGGTATCAATGAACGTGCCTGTCATGGATACCAAGCCCTGACGAACCGGTTCCTTTGTCTGCGCTGCCGCCGCTGCAATCGGCGCAGAACCAAGTCCAGCCTCATTGGAAAAAATACCACGGGATACGCCTTTTTGCATCGCAACAAACATCGTTCCAACCACACCGCCAGTGACTGCATGCGGGTTGAAAGCACCGCTTACAATGGTTACAATAGCGCTCGGTACAGCGGTGATATTGCATGCAATTAAGATCAGGCAGATCGCAACATAAGCCACCGCCATGAACGGTACCACAATCTGTGCGACGCTAGAAATACGTTTGATGCCACCAATCAGCACAAGCGCAACGAATGCAGCAACTGCGATCGACGCACCGACAACAAAAATGGAATACTCTCCGATGTGTGGGATGAATACGGTATGCGTCTTATCTGGATCAAAAAACGCTTGGACGGCATTTGCGATGCCGTTGACCTGGGTAATGGTTCCGATACCCATCAATCCTACTAGGACACCAAAGATCGCAAACAGCTTTGCAAGCCATTTCCACTGCTTGCCCATACCGCGTTCAATGTAATAGAATGGGCCGCCAAGCGAATGCCCATCGGAATCTACAATGCGGTATTTGATCGCCAACAGTCCTTCTGCATATTTGGTAGCCATGCCAAAAAACGCCGCTACGATCATCCAGAACAATGCGCCAGGGCCGCCAGCACATACGGCTGTAGCAACGCCGACAATATTTCCAGTGCCAATGGTCGCCGACAGCGCCGTACACAATGCGCCGAAGGAGCTAACCTCTCCTTCCCCATCTTCTTCGTTTTTGACCATCCATTTCAATGCCAATGGAAGCTTGCGGAATTGTAAAACGCGCATACGTAGCGTTAGCAAAATACCGCCCGCCAAGATCAATACCATCAATGGTACGCCCCATACGAACGAATCAATTCGTTCGAGCACAGCAGTTAACGTTTCCATCTTGTTATAAGACTCCCTTCAACATACACCATCCGCCGCTGCTGAAAAAGAAAAGGACCAGAGCGTTCACTCTGATCCTTGTGATATGCATGGCCAATTCTTCTTTGTTATGATATCTCCGTCCTTTTGCCTGAGAGTTTTAGAAGTGTTCCCCTTCCTTGCACCTTCGGCACTTTCGTTTTGAAAGCTTCTCCAGAGTGACAATCCATCTACAGTCTCCGCTGTCGCATAACAGCACCTGAGAGCGTTACTCCTTCGGTCAATTTGTATTGTTTCCTGTAGACTTCTTCTTGTCCGATATTCAATTGCAGCAATCCATGGAGAAAGCCCCCTAGGATGGTTTCTTTATTACGATACCCATCATACCACAAAAGCAGGACAAAGTAAACCAGGAGTTCTACATCCTAAAAAAGAATTTTTCGCGCAGCGATCAAAGGTAGTCGGCAACATTATCTGCTGTTACCGGCTCAAAAGGAATCCAAATAATAGAATCGCTATAATCTTCGCCGGAATCATCCTTGACAAATTCCGTATCCGTATTGGCAGCTTTGCCGTCGATCAAGTTGAGCGCAGCTTCAATGCAGCCCTTGCCCTGGCCGAGAGGATTCTGATAAACTGTCATAGCCATCTTTCCTTCCGATATTGCCGCGGCGCCGTCTACCGTACAATCAACGCCGACAATTGGAATCGAAGAGGGACCAATGCCCGCAGCCTCACACGCTTCAACAGCGCCAAGTGCCATGGAGTCATTGTTGGAAATGATGCAGTCAAATTCCTGGCCAGAGGTCAACACCGGCGCAATTTTGTTCATTGCTTCCGCACGGTCATATTTACCAGCGAGATCGACCACCGAAGTTGCATTGATACCATTTGCTTCCAAGCCATCCAGCACACCTGCACAGCGCTTGATCTGAGAGACCTGTCCCAGTTCACCTTGGAGCAAGATATATTTGATATCTGTTTTGCCTTGTGCTTTGAAATACTCTGCCAAAAAGTCCGCTTGATATTGGCCGGCATCCGTCTCATTGGAGCCGCAGAAAGCGACGTTATCTTGGGCTAGAACGTTGTAATCGGACGGTGCCCGGTTAACGAATACCAACGGTGTTCCGTCGGCAGCATCAACCAGGGACTGTGCTGCATCTGAATCCACTGGATTGACGATAATGGCTGCATCACCGCCGTTTTTCGCTGTTTCGATATACTGGATCTGTTTTGCTGCATCATTCTGTGCGTCCTGGGAAGTCAGCTTATAGCCAGTTTCCTCTGCATAGGATAACGCCGCAGATTCTAGGGTAGACAGAAAGTCGTCACGTGTGGACATAATCAGCGTCATGGTTCCATTCTGCCCTGTACCGCCGCTCGATGCTGCGGAGCCGGAAGAAGTGCCGCTAGAAGATCCACAGCCTGCCAGCATACCCACAGACATCACGCCTGCCGTTAGTAGCGCGAGAAGTCGTTTGCTTTTCATAATTACCTCCAATTTCCTATCGGTGTATCAAGGTATTGATCGTTATTATTTATAACATACAAATGAAAATATGTTCACATTGGTATGCATGCTGACACAATATCCTTGACGATACCTACCAGCAAGCGATTTCATGGGGATTTCCGCCTCCCATAGCAGAGCCCCCTGCTTGCTTCCGGTGTAAAAAGCGCACACAGATCACCAGGCGCGGCTTTTTACGGGTTGCCTTCTCGAAGAAAAGAAAAAAGAAAATGATGTATGTAAAATGCCAATTGGCATTTTTACCAAATGGTAACAATCTTTTGTCCCCGCCCTGTACCATTGGCTGCATACAGGACGGGGATGTCCAGAAAGGATTTAGAAAAGAAACTGTCTTGTATTGATCTCAGCGTGCATAGATGCCATAGCCTTCCGGCATCGGCTCTGCGATGCTGGGTACACCGACCAGATTTTTCTCAATGATTTCTCTGGTGCGGGTGCCATCGGAAATTGCGCGTTCCGGGAAGCCCAGCGGGTTAAAGGTCGCAATGGTGTCCTCTTGCTCGTTGAAGCCGATCTCACGCAATGTCTTGAAGATGCGGTCGAAATCAATGTCGCCTTCACCCAGATGCCCAATGTGCGCATGCGCGCGAACTGTACCGTTCGCATACAGCGGCGCCGGATTGATATTATACCGGAACAGCTTGGTGTAATCATAGGTATCCGCAAACAGCACATGCTTCAGATGCTTGCGCGCATATCTCAAATTGTGTTCGATATTGCCCTTGCCGCCGTCGTAATGGAAGGTATGCGGGATGGAATAGAGGTATCCGAGTGCTGGGCTGTCGTAATACCGGATGATGTCATATGCATCGTTGTTGTGCTCATAAAAATCATCGGGATGCGCCTGGATATCGAGACGGATGCCCTTTTGCTCCATAATTGGAACCAGCTCATCCAGCGAACGCATCAGCTTTGCCTCGCATAGCTCCGGGTTATCCCGGCCAGGCCCAAGCTCGGTATTGAACACGCGGATGTCCATCAATTCACCGATCTCGAACATGCGTTTCCAGCAATCGACCGCATACTGGCGGACAAATTCGTCTGGATCCTGCCAATGAAAACCAGTGGTCAGAGACGCGATTTTCAGGCCGGCATCGGCAATTGCCTTTTTGTGCCAGAGCACTTCTTCATTGGTCGCTTTCGGCCGCTTCCAAAAGCCCGGGAAATCTGCGTTGTACGGATTGATATATTCATAACCTGCGCGGGCAACAACGTCATACTGCTCTTCATATGTCATGCCGGTTTCCCAGAATGCGCTTCCATCAAATGCGATTTTCATAATCGTTTCCTCCTTCGATTCAGGAATATGGTATCCTGATAAACAGGTGTTATTGTTTCTGGCTTTCGCTTTTTAGGAAAGCATGGTCTCCTTCAGGAATTTCGCGGATTTCTGAATTGCTACCAGATTGTTCGGCATGGACGGGTCTTCTACCTCGATAGAAACCGGGCCATGATAATCGCCCATTGCCAGGGTTGCGAAGAACTCCTTCCACCATAAATGGTCATGTCCATAACCGACTGCTACATAGTTCCATACGCGGTCAACTGGCGCACCGTTGTATGCACCCAGCTCAAAGCATTCCAATCCTTTGATATGCGGGTTCAGACGTGTGTCTTTGCCGTGTACATGGTAGATCGCCTTTTCTTCACACAACTTGCGCGCAATCATCATCGGATCGCCGCCCATAAAGAACAGATGGGATGGATCTAGGTTCAAGCCGATAATATCGCCGACTGCGTTGCGCAGTTTCATGAGTGTGCTGACATTAAAGACCATATTCATCGGGTGGTTTTCCAGCGCGATGGTCTTGACACCGCACGATTTTGCCAAATCCGCCGCCTTGCTCCAGAAATCAATGGTCACATCCCACTGATATTTGAGGACATCCATCATTTCCGGCGGGTAGGTATGCAGCACCCAGTTGAGCGTTTCATCATTTGGGCTTCCTGCTGGCAGACCGGACTGCGATACCACGTGCTCTACGCCCAGCAGCTCGGCCAGACGGAATGTATTCATGACATCTGGCGCATGGCTTGCCCAACGCTCGCCCGGGCCGATGGCGTTGGCGGAACAGTTGAGTGCACAGATTTTCAGGCCGCGGCTTTCGATTGCGTTCAGATATTCCTTACGCGCTTGCGCGGAGTGCAGCAGCTTTTCCATATCCAGGTGCGGTGCGCAGGAATATCCGCCCGTACCAAGCTCCAATACTTCGATACCCATTTCGCACGCTACATCCAGCATTTGCTCGAACGGCATATCCGGCAGGCCGTCGGTAAACAGGCCCAACTTCATTGGATTCGGATTAAACGATGCCACCGGCATGTCAAACTCTTTTGGATCGATGCTCATTTAGAATTCTCCTTTTCTCTCTTGTACAGCTCTTACAATGGCCAACGCAGTTGACGCCGGCCATTGCAGATGCAGCCTTTTCATGTATACATCATCAGATATGGGGCGTTAGAAATCGATCCATGCGCCGCCATTTGCGCCGGATTGTGCGCACTTTTCTACCCACTTGACGCCCAAGACGCCCGCGTGGATATCCGGATACCAGAAATCAATGGATTCGCCCTTTTCATTTTTTGAGATGGCCTTGGCAAATTTCGTATATAAGTTAGACCATGCTTCAAACAAGCCTTCGGGATGCCCGCCGCCGATGCGGTCATCTGCAACAGCTTCCGGATACAAATAGCCTGCGCCGCGCTGCATCACGCTTTGTGCATTTCCCTGCACCTCATAGTGCAGCTGGTTTGGATGCTCAACATCCCATGCGATCGACGCTTTTTCGCCAACGACACGGAATCGTGCACCGAACTCAGAACCTGCATTGACACAGCTGGACCAGATATAACCGACTGCGCCGTTGTCATATTCCTGGATGGTCATTGCGTTATCTTCCAGTTGTCGGCCCTCGACAAAGGACTGCTTAGAGCACATCAGACGCTTGATTTTCATATCCGGCATCATTGCTTCCGACAGATACAGCATGTGTGTGCCGACGTCGCCCAAGACATATGCCGGGCCTGCCTTCTTCGGATCAACACGCCATGCGGTGCCTGCGTTTTTCTTCTCAACCGCTACATTGTGCGCGCCATGTGCAAACTGCATATTGATAATACGGATTTTTCCGAGATCGCCGCGTGCGATCATCTGACGAGCCTGCTCGATCATTTGATGGCCGCAATAGCCATACGAAACAAACATGACCTTGCCGGATTGTTTGACCAGCTTTTCCAGCTCCTCTGCCTGCTCTGTGGTAAAGCACAGCGGCTTTTCACAATAGACATGCAAACCGGCTTCCAAAGCTGCTTTTGCAATTTCATAATGTGTAAAGTTCGGGGTTGCAATGGATACAGCCTGTACACCGTCTTCCCGCTTTGCTTCTTCTGCAATCAGTGTTTTGTAATCCGGGTAGCAGCGTTCCGGGTCTACATGGCAGTTGATACCAAAATCTTTGCCGCGCTCCGGGTCTACGTCAAATGCGCCAGCCACCAGCTGGAAGTTGGCATCACGCAATGCTGCGGAACGATGGATGTAGCCGATTTGGCTTCCTCTGCCGCCGCCGATCATGGCCCAGCGGATTGGCTGTTCTACGATTTTTTCACCATTAATCATATTGATCTTCTCCTTTGATATGCCCGTGTCAAAATTGGTTTTCGGAATATTTTGTTTTCCCTTTGTTGTCTTTATTATACGTACCGGCACAAGAAAAGGCGAGAACAATACGGCTTGAATTTAGCACAAAATTACGCTACTGCTATTTTTTATGGATTACATACAAAATACAGGCTTTTCTTTTGTATATTTTGCTTTTTGTCGCCTCAATGTGCTAATCATATACATAAGATAGATGCATATCTCACATATATCGCATGATTTAACGTCGTTTTTGTATCTTTTATTTCTGACATAAAAAAACGGAGTGACTCCCGCATTTTTACAGGATATCCATTCCGTCGCAGATGGTTCTTTCAAACCATTTGTATGAGGTGATTGATTTTTATAACAGGGATATAATTGCGAAGCCGCCCCATGCGTTCCTGTTCGCATAGGGCGGTTTCTGGAGAGAGAGTATAAAATTACAGAGACATAGCATGTTCTGTTATGAGGTAAGCAATGATAACTATTCGCATCTCGCTGTTATCCAGCAATCCCGATCGGCGAGAAGAAGATATACAATGCAACAGCAAGTACCGCGCCGATGATGCAAACGACATGACGATATTTCCATGGGGTCATATCGACAGTGCCGGTTGCGGGCGGATTCCACTCTTCCGCCGTGCTCGTATGATTTAGAACCGCATAGAACACAATTTCAACGACAAACAGAACTGCCATCGCATACAGGTAATGAACCGGCTCTCCATTGGTCGGATAAGACGGACTGATAAGTAAGAAGAGGGCGTAAACCACAATGTGAAACGCTGTGACAACCTTTGGCGTCCAGTTCGGTACGCGTTTAAAGAAGATTGCACCCATGATAGTTGTCAGGATTGGTAATCCCAAAAACTGCATCATCGAATTCAGGAAGGTTGTAATGCCATTTGCATAAGCAATGAATGGAGAGATGCAAATAGCGATAGCTGCTACCAGTGTGCCAAATCGTTTTGCAATCTTGACGTAGTATACCTCCGGCTGATCCGGCTTGATGATCGCCTTGACGATATCCAGCGCGAACATGGTAGACGCCGAATTCAGAACCGAGTTGAACGAAGATAGAATTGCACCGAACAGAACGGCAGCAAAGAATCCCAAAACCGGCTTCGGAATAATTGCAGCAATCAGAGCCGGATACGCAACGTCGATGGCATTGCTGCCCGCTGCGGCAATCGTGTCCTGAATGGACGGCAGGAAGTAGGCGATAACGCCCGGAAGAACGAGATAGAAGAAACCGATCGATTTGAGGAATCCGCAGAAGATCGCGCCCTTCTGGCCTTCTGCCAGAGACTTTGCCGCCAGGGTGCGCTGTACAAACGACTGATGCGTACACCATGCAAACAGGTTATAGAAAAACATGCCGGTGAAGATCAGCGGCCACGGAAGAGCCGGCTGCGCTGCGTCCCACGGAGCCCACGCATTCAGCTTGCTCGGCTCAGTCTGTACCATGTACATAAAGCCGTCGATAATGCCGCTGCCTCCCGTTTCCTTGGCCAGCATTGCCAATGCCAGGAACGGAACCATCAGACCTCCGATCAGCAGGCCGACGCCGTTGATGGTATCGGATACGGCAACCGCTTTCAGACCGCCGAAGATCGCGTAGCAGGCGCCGATAATGCCGATGATAACGCAGAGGATAGCAACTGCCATAAAACGGCTTATGCCAAGCGATCCGGAAAAATCGAAGATTCTCTCGAAGGCAACCGCACCGGAATACAGAATAACCGGCAGGTTCAGAATGGAGTACATAATAACAGTGAGCACAGAGAAAATCAGACGGGTGGTACGATCAAATCGTGCCTCCATCAGCTCCGGCATCGTCGTGACACCGTATCTCAGATAAGTCGGCAGGAAGAAATATGCCAGTGCAAACAGCGTAAACAGAGAACCAACCTCAAATGCCATCGGGCTCATGTTGGTTGCCCAACCCTGTCCGTTGGTACCGACCAGCTGTTCTGCAGACAAGTTTGTCAACAGCAATGATCCAGCGATGACAATACCCGGCAGGCCGTTGCCCGCCAAAAAATAACCGTTCGTGCTCTCCAGATTATCCCCTTTTGTTTTCCATGCGGAAATCACTGCAACCAAAGCGGTGAAAAATAAAAATGTGATGATAACCCAGGCAGTAGAATTCAAAAAGCTCATTAGACTACCTCCATTTCGATTGTGAAATACATGAAGATTCATGTACTTTTCGTAATGCCAAAGCTTTTTTCTAATAACCGGTTATCGCTTTGTTGTTCTTATTATATCTCCTACTGTTTGTAACAGCGAGAACGTTCCAACGCAAAATTAGCACAAAATCACGATTTCAGATATTTTCATCTTTTTCCACAAATAACTGCTTTATTTTTTGTACATATCGACATTTTTGAAATATTTTCCCCTATTTTTTCTATTTCTTCACAATTTAATTCAGCTTTCGCACAAAACACTTCATCATTGCAACACAACTACATTAGCGCATAAACAAAACCGGAAATGCACTTAGCGCATCCTCCGGTTTTTGTTTATGTCTTTTGTACCTTGCTCGGTACGTAACCCATAATTTTCTTGAACAGCCTAGAAAAATAATTTAGATCGTAGATTCCGACGCATTCCGCCGCCTCCTTGATATTCATTCCATCCTTCTGCATATATTCAAAGGCACGGATGATACGCAGACGATTGACATAAGCCACTGGCGCAAGCCCCGTAGAATCCTTAAAGAGCTTACGGAAATAATTCGGGCTGAACGAACACCGTCGAGCGATATCGTTGAAATCCAGCGTTTCATCCAAATGCTCCTCTATGTACATCAATACAGCCGCAATCGCTTTCTGATTGGAACTGGAACACTGTGTATATTTCCTATTCTGCCAACGCAATCCTTTTTTTAGCTCCAGCAGAATGATCTCCAAATATCGTTTTTGGAGCAACTTGTCCGTTTCCTCTTGCAAACCACGTTCCAGCACCGAGCTAATAAACGCAAACTCCGATGGCGCCAGATGGATGACGCCCTGTTTGCTGCTGTTCAATTCGTATCCCAGACGTAGCTGCCCTTTTTTATAAAACGCCTCTTTTTCCATTTCCCGCAGTGTAGTCTCCCACACCCATACGTCTTCATAGGACGAAAGATCGGTTTCCAGCAGCGACGGGGCTTCGCGCAGCCGATCGATCACCGGGACATCCACAGCGTCCAATGTGAACTGGCAATTGTAAATCACAGTCTCTCCGCCAATGGAAAAACCATGCGGTTGATGCTGGGACACAACAACCGCATCTCCCTGAATCAACAAAGTTTCCGTGTTGTTATACATATGGCGACAGGAGCCGCGCCCCACCAGGATCAATTCATAAAATCTGTGACGGTGCATCCCGACAGACCGCGAATCCGACCAGCATTCAAACGCAATGCCCGAATCATTGCCCGCATACATATCAAAATATGGATATCGCGTTGATTGTTCCATTCTTCTGTCCTCCTTGCCTATGCTGTTGTATCAAGTATAGCACATATCCCCTTCCCCTGTACACCATTTCACAAGGATATGAGAAAACGCCTCGTGCGTTTGCTTTTCGCATAAGGCGTTTTCAGGGGGAATCAAGATGGCTTAGACTTCTACCATCTTTTCATTCCATGCCATGTCCCAGAACATGTATTCGTACTGGCTGCATACGTAGACAATATGCTCCAGGTTTTGCAGCTGCTCCTCGCTGTAGCCCTCGCACAGGCGGTCTACCAAATCGATCATGGTGTCATTGGCTGCGCGA
>JAUNIY010000093.1 GCA_030523305.1 Eubacteriales bacterium | reverse complement strand
GGTGGTCTCCGGCATTCTCAAGCCTACAGAGGGCAGCGTGCGCGTGGCGGGCAACGTCGCGCCGATGCTCGAGCTGGGCAGCGGGTTCGATTTTGACATGACTGGCAGAGAGAATATTTTTCTCAACGGCGCTATTTTGGGCTATTCCGAGGACTTCCTCAAGAGCAAATACGACGAGATCGTCGCGTTTTCGGAGATCGGCCAGTTTATCGACGTGCCGTTGCGCAACTATTCCAGCGGCATGATCGCGCGCCTGGCGTTTTCCATCGCGACGGTGGTTGTGCCCCAGGTGCTCATCGTGGATGAGGTGCTCTCCGTGGGCGACGCGGCGTTTCAGGAAAAGAGCCTGGCGCGGATGATGGAGCTGATGAGCGGCGGCACGACGGTGCTCTTCGTCAGCCACAGCCTACCTCAGATTCGCAGGCTGTGCAGCCGCGTGGTGTGGCTGCAGAACGGACAGGCGCAGATGTTTGGGGACGCGCAGACGGTGTGTGATGCATATGAAAGAATTCTGAAATAAATCGTATGACTGGGGAGAAACGCAAATGAACCGAATGTGTCTTTGAGCGAAGACGGAGTAAATCAAAAATAGATTCGTTGCCTGAAATGGAAGAGAGCAAAGCAAATGCGCAATGAGCCACTGCATCTGAACAATTGGCAGAGGAAGCCGCTGAGTGAAGCGAACGTATAGCACAAATTGTTTATTAGGGGAGAAAGCGATGAGCAGGAAGTTTGAAAGCTGGGAAGAGCAGCGGCATAACCGTATTGCCGCAGACACGCGCAACAGAGCATGTAAATCCGATCAGACCGAAAGCCGTGATTCGGTCACGCATGATATGCAGCAGCTGAACGCGGAGAATGAGATCCTTAAGAAACGGTGTGCAGCCGCGCAAAATGAGCTGTTGAGGTTTAAAAAGCGATATCAGGATCTGGAGCGGGATTACCGTATACTCAAACGTGATCTGCACAGCACGAGCAGCGAGTTGAAGCACATTTACGATTCGGATTTTTACCATTTAGCACTCAAATACTATAAAGTTCGCGATCGCCTGTTTCCTGAGAACAGTTGGCTGCAAAGAAGCGTAAAGTCAGTCTTTCGGCTGCTGAAAAATACGATCAGGCAAGGACAGACAACGGTGATAGAAAATCAACTTACGCGGCTGAAGGCATATGGTCAGTATAAACGAATAGATGTGATCGCCACAAAGCATACGATGTTTATTGCCAAATTGATACAAAAACATCTGGATAAAGTGGAGATCAGCTGTAAAATCCATCTGGACGAGCCGGAGGAGTATCAAGATATTCCGTATATTATCATTTGTCCTCAGTTTGTGGAGCGTTTTCCAGCGGTTTATTTTGCATTTCAGTTGGAGCAGACGGTATCCTCACGCTGGTTTACGCCGAAATACTTTACCATTCTGCAAAACTCCTGTGGTATACTGGATTACTCTCTCGTAAATGTGGATTTTTTTCATAGGCCTGAATATTCGGACATTACAAGCCGCGTATATTTTCTGCCTGTGGATTATGCTGTGGATTACGCGCCGACGGAGGGAGAAAGTTTCAAGGAAAAGGAATATGATGTACTCTTCTATGGCGACGCACTGAGCTGTGAGCGCAGGCGAAATGCCCTGGAAAAGCTATCCCATAGGTTTGACGTTAAGATTTGTTCTGAGGTTTACGGCGAGGAGCTGCATGAGGAAATCAGAAAAGCCAAAGTTCTCGTCAATATTCACTATTACGAAGACGCCTTGCTGGAAACCACGCGTTTGTATGAGACGCTTTCGCTTGACGCATGCGTAATCGTATCGGAAACAAGTCAGGATATACATGAGGTTGACAAGCTGAAAGATTACGTTGACTTCGTTCCGGTTGGCGATTTTGACACCATGATAAGCCGCGTTGCGTATTGGCTGGAGCATGAGGATGAACGAAAGGCTAGAGTGTTGAAGACGCAGCGGGAACTCAGGGCTCGGTCTAATCATTTCTCTTTCTTTTTCTATCGCTTTCTGCTGGCCTATGATTGGATCGATTTTGCGACATTTTATCGTCTCGCCGGGGATTACGTCACGCTGCATGGATCCAGGCTGTGCCTGAGTTTGCCTGAATCCACGGAGAGAAGACGCTCCTTTGATGAGGACAACCGATTTGGATTTGAATGTATTCCCGGCCTGCGTCATTCCCTGGGCTGGGTGGGCTGTGGCCTGAGCTACAAGCTGATATTCACCAAGGCTATGGAACAGGGGATGGATGAAATCATGATCTGTGAGGATGATGTCATTTTCCCGGAGGACTTTGAGCGGCTTCTAGGCGTACTCAGGGGCTATTTGCACAGTCAAAAGCGCTGGGATGTGTTTTCCGGTGTGATGGCCGACGCTGCAAAGGCCCATTTGATTGGATGTGAAAAAGTAGGGGATTCCACAATGATCCAGATCGATCACATGGTGAGTACGGTGTTCAATATTTATCATCCCTCTGTTTTTGAATTGATTAGCAATTGGGATGAGCAAGAACGAGATGTACATAAAAATGCCATCGATCGTTATCTGGAAGACAAGGATTTGCGCGTTTTCGTTCAGCTTCCCTTCCTGGTCGGCCATAAAGAAGATTTGAATTCCACGATTTGGAGATTCAGCAATATCGAGTATCGCGAGCTGATTGCAAAGAGTCAGCGCAGGCTCGAGGAAATGGTTGAAGCATATCAAACAGCAAAAGGACAGAAAAAAACGGGCGGAGAACGATGATGATGAAAAAATATTCGCAGGAACGCCTTGTGATGACAGAAGACTGGGATCCGCAGACGGTAACGGAGCATGTACACAGATATGTGATGGCGCAGCAGCTTGTGAAGGACGCTGTTGTTTTGGATGCCGCGTGCGGAACGGGATATGGAAGCGGCATCCTGGCTGAGCGTGCTAAGAAGGTATATGGAATTGATATCAGTCAGGAAGCGGTATCATACGCTCAGACGTATTATGCGAGGGAGAATATCGATTTTTTTCAAATGTCCGTCGAGCATCTGGATTTTCCGGACGGCTTTTTCGACGTAGTGGTTTCCTTTGAAACCATTGAACATGTAGATCGGGAGGTCCAGAAGCGCTTTCTTTCAGAGATTAAGCGCTGCCTGAAGCCTGACGGACTGCTGATGATGACGACGCCAAATGACGAGCTTTATCGGCAAATGACCCGCGGCAGCTATGACAATCCATATCACGTGGCAGAGTTTGATGAAAGCGGATTTCGGGCATTTCTCAATAAGGAATTTCAATATGTGACCATGTATTATCAGAATGTCACGGGCGTTTCGAGCATCCTTAGAGAAGGAAAAGACGCGCGGACATATGCGGGCGCATGCGAGGATGCCTATCATTCGTTTGGACGATACTATCTGGGAATATGCGGCCAGCAGCCCCTTCACGACATCCCATTCAATGATGTTTATATCCCACAAATTAAAAAATACTATGAACAGACATATCTGAAGAGAAAAGCTTTCCTTGTGCCCGATTATGGCGAGGGGTGGGATGGATCCCAGGCGCTGGAGGGCACGAGCCTTCAGGAAGGATATACCAGCTTTTCTTTCAAATTTGATCTCAAAGAGTTTGACCTGAAAAAACTAAAAGCGCTCCGATTCGACCCCTGCGAGACAAGATGTATAATCACCTTGTCTCCCATAACCGTGGAAGGCGGAAGCTGTACGCTTATGCCGATCAACCAGGAGCAGTCGGTTGGCGGGAAGGATATCTTTTATACCCCCGATCCGATGTATTTGATCCAAACGGATGACTTCGCGTCTCTTGGGAGTGTCGTCCTGGAGGGGACGTTGGATACTTTCTCCATTCAGGAAGCGTGGAATTATCAGGCACAGCAACTGGAGACCGCGCGAAGCGAGAAACAATCGCTTATGGCTGCGCTTAGCCAGGCGCAATTCTCGCAGGAAACGATCAGCAGAACGATAAATGAAAACGCTGAGCAGATTCGGCGGTTTGCCTCGGATAATGATCAGCTCGCCGCTGAAGTGAAGCGTCTGACGATCGAAAAAAGCGACATGGCAGAGCAAAGTCAGCGTCTGATGGACGAGGTGAGCCAGCGGACGAAGGAGAAAACGGAACTGGAAGACCGCAACGATGAGCTGAGGGCGGAAGTGACGCGCCTTCAAAATGAATGCGCAGATTTTGCAGGCAAGGATGCAAAGAACAGGGAAGAGCTGGAGCGATTTCGCGTAAGCAGCATAAAGCTGATCGATCAAAACGCAGAACTGACTGAGCGGATCGAGCGGCTGCTTGGTGAGTGCGATATGCTCAGAGAGCATGGTGCCGACCTTACTGAACAGGTCAGACGATTGCACGACGAGGCCCAGGAGCGGGGAAAGCAGATCGTCGGCCTGAATGGGCGCATTCGCGATCTGGAGGATGAGCGGTCAAATCGGGAGGCGTTGATTCAGACGCTGCTTACCTCCACGAGCTGGAGGATGACGAAGCCTTTGCGGGACGGCGTTTATCTGCTCAAAAGGATGATGGGGAAGACGAACTCCAATGCTGATTCCACGAGAGAGCCTCACCAGCAGTTGGAGGATAAGACACAGTGCGGGATGGAACGAAAGACTGAGCCCGAAGCAACACCCGAAACGATGCACGAAGCGACATCCGAGGCAATGTCCGAAGCGATGCCCGAACCACAGCCAGAGAGCGACATCAGGGTGGACGACGACACGCGGCAAAGAATTTTGCTCGTCAGCTACTATACGCCTTCCAGAGCCCATGCCGGAGGGCTGCGCGTGCTTGATCTCTATAAGTACATACAGGAATACCATGAAAACGCCAAATTGATACTGTTTACGCATAAGCGTATAGAGATTGACTGGCGCTACGATGAGCTGGATGGTATTTTTGATGAAATGTACTTTGCCCCGACGGATAATCTGGATTATCAGGAGTATGTTCGTGTATCCGGCGACCAGAGACGATTTGACGTAGTGGATTTTCAGTTCGTGATGAATCCCCAGCTCATGGCATCTTATCGGCCGCAATGCGACTGGATGCTGTATACACCGATGGAATTGCTGACAAAATCGCTGTTTGATGAGCTGCGGAATCAAATGAAGAACAGCATGGATCAATGGGTTCATCGCTACAACATGGCGATGGCGGAACTGCAATGTTGCAAGGAAGCGGATGCTGTGATCTGCGTTTCGCAGAGCGACGGGGTGTTCCTGACCCAGATGCTCTCGGAGGATCGCGCGTTCACGCTGGAGACGGGCCTTTCGGAAATCGAGTTCCCTGTGCTGGCCGATCCGGATTACGAGCGCCCTGAGGAGAGCCTCCGAGGACGTCAGCTTCTCTATGTCGCCTACTTCGGCTCTGAAACCAATGTGAAAGCCTTGACGTGGTATTTGGAAAAGGTTCACCCGTTGGTGAAGAAGAGGATTCCGGACTATCGAATCCAGATTGTCGGCCGAGGAGACCTCTCCAGCTTTGACAGCCTTCACGATGCGAACACGGATTTTGTCGGCGAGGTAGATTCCCTGGGCGACTATATCTGCAGGGCCAAGGTGGGTATTGCCCCTGCGCTGTTTGGCTCTGGATTCCGTGGAAAGATCAATCAATATGCGATTTATCAGGTTCCCAGCGTGGTTTCCCCGCTATCGGCGAATGGATTGGCATACAAGGACGGCGAGGAGATCTGCGTTGCCGAATCGCCAGAAGCATTCGCAGATGCGTGTGTAAAGCTGCTTGAGGATGACGAACTCAACAAGAGGATGGGCCAAAAGGCAAACCGGATATGCCGCGAGCATTACACGTGGAAATCGAAGGACGATCAGATCAAGTCAATCTATAGATTGGAAGGGAATGAAGAGCAATGAGCCCGATGGTATCCGTGATACTGCCCTCCTACAAGCACGCGAAATACTTGCCCAAGCGAATCGAATCCATTCTCGGACAGACGTATTCGGATTTTGAGCTGATTATCATTGACGACTGCTCACCCGACAATTCCGATGAGGTGATTCGCCGCTACACGCATGATCCGCGCGTAACCTATATTCGCAACAAGGTCAATACGGGCACGCCATTCAGCGCATGGCGAAGGGGCTCGAAGATGGCGAGAGGCAAATATGTCTGGATATGTGAGAGCGACGATTTTGCGGAGCTGAATTTCCTGGAAATCGGCGTAAAGGCGCTGGAAGACAGTGGGGGGGTGCTGTTCTACACCAATTCAAATGTGGTTGATTCGGATGATCGCGTTGTGGGCAACACGGCGGATTATCTGGCAGGCAACTGGAACACCACCCGGTGGCAAACGCCCTTCTGTGCTGATGGCATGGAGGAGTTGAGGGATTATCAGCTGATCGGACAGACCGTGCCCAACATGAGCTCAGCTTTGATCCGGCGCGATGCATTCCGTCAATCTGCCATCCGCTATCTGCTCAAATTCAAGCTGACTGGCGACTGGCTCTTCATCGGCCTTGTGATGCAGCATGGAAAGGTGGTGTTTGATCCCGCCAGCGCAAGCAACTTCCGCCAGCACCAGAATACGGCGCGCATTCGCGTGAAATCGGATCGTTCACAGGCAGAGTTTATCCTGACAAAGTACTATCTGCACAGGCTGCTTAAAAGAAGCGATGGGCAACTGCTCCCTCTTCTGCACAACGATATAATCCGCCACATTTATGAAGACGCCACCGACAAGGAGGTGGCGCAGGCCATGCTGCGCATCGCTCCCGGAAAAACGCTGATTCTCGGACTGAAGCTTGGTATACAGTTTCATCAGCATCCAGAGGTGGTCAAAGGTTTTAAGGAACGCAAGAAAGAAGCAAAAAGGATGTGTGAATCACCATGATTATTACAAAAGCGCCCTTCCGAATGTCCTTTTTCGGGGGAGGGACGGACTATCAGCCGTTTTTTGCGGAGCATGGCGGAAGCGTGATCTCGACAACGTTTGATAAGTACTGCTACATCAGCGTTCGCCATTTGCCGCGTTTTTTTGAGTATCGCAATCAGCTTACCTATTCGCAGATCGAAAGGGTCGGGCATGTGGATGAGCTGAAGCACCCTATGGTTCGCAATGCGATGAAGTATCTCAACATGAATGAGCTGGGGATCAGCTATGATGCGGATCTTCCGGCCCGCAGCGGCTTGGGGAGCAGCAGCAGCTTCGCCGTGGGTCTTCTTCAGGCATTTCATGCGCTCAAGGGTCAGTATGTGGACAACTACAAGCTGGCGAAGGAAGCCATCTATCTGGAGCGGACGCTTTGCGCAGAGGACGGCGGATGGCAGGATCAAATCGCGGCGGCGTATGGTGGTTTTAATCGGATTGATTTTGAGGGCGATCGTTTTGAAGTGCGTCCCATCATCATTAAAAAAGAGCGCTGCGAGGTACTGCAGCAACATCTGATGCTGTTCTTCACCGGTTTCTCGCGAGTATCCAGCGAAATCGCCAAGGATCAAGTGAAGGCCACACAGGACAAGACCGCAGAACTCAAGGAAATGCTTAGAATTGTGGATGAGGGCGAACGGATACTGGAAGACCGTCACGGAAATCTGGACGATTTTGGCAGGCTGCTGGATTATACATGGCGTCTCAAGCGCGGGCTGACCAACAAGATCAGCAATTCTGCCCTTGATGAAATCTATAGCGCCGCGATGAAAAACGGCGCGCTGGGCGGAAAACTGCTGGGTGCAGGAGGCGGCGGATTTTTCCTGTTCTATGTGCCGCTGGCGTACCAGGAGGCGGTGCGCAGGACGCTCAGCCATCTGCTGTACATCCCGTTTGCTTTTGAAAACAGCGGAGCGCAGATTTTGTATTATCAACCCGAGGATTACACCGGCAACGATGAAGGAGGAAATTTGGAATGAGCAAGAGAGCGTTAATCACTGGTATGACGGGCATGGTGGGTTCCCATCTGGCGGATTACATTCTGGAAAACAGCGATTGGGATGTATATGGCATACAGCGCTGGCGTAGCCCGCTGGATAACATCATGCACCTGATGGATCGCATTAACAGCGGAGACCGCGTGTTCGTGGAATACGGCGACCTCAACGATATGTCCAGCCTTCTGCATGTGCTCAACAAGGTGAAGCCGGATTACATCTTTCATCTGGCGGCGCAGAGCTATCCCCTCGTCAGCTTCACCGCGCCCGTTGAGACGCTGGGCACTAACATTCTGGGAACTTGTCGCCTGCTGGATGCCGTTAAGCAGCTAGGACTGGATCCTGTCATTCACGTGTGCGCGTCCAGTGAGGTATTTGGCCGCGTTTCCGCAGACAAGCTGCCTATCAACGAGGAGTGTGTGTTCCAGCCCGCATCTCCATACGCGATCTCAAAGGTGGGGACGGACCTTGTCGGCCGCTTTTATGCCGAGGCCTATCACATGAAGGTGATGACCACGCGCATGTTTACGCATACAGGCCCCCGGCGCGGCGATGTGTTTCATGAGAGTACCTTTGCCAAGCAGGTTGCGATGATCGAGGCAGGTTTGCAGAAGCCTGTCATCAAGGTGGGCAACCTGGATTCCTTGCGCACCTATGCGGACGTGCGCGATGCCGTGCGCGCGTATTTCATGCTGGTCACCGTGAACCCCATCCCCGGCGAGTATTACAATATCGGCGGGAGCCACACTTGCAAGGTGGGCGAAACGCTTCAATTTTTCATCGATCATTCTCCGATGAAGGATCAGATCCGCGTGGAGATTGATCCTGCGCGCCTTCGTCCGATCGATGCGGATCTTCAGGTGCCCGATTGCACCAAGTTTAAGGAACATAGCGGTTGGGAACCGCAGATCCCCTATGAAAAGACGATGATAGATCTGCTGAATTATTGGCGCGAAAAGGTCAAGACCACTGGCATGTATATCAATCGCTGAGGGAACCGGCCATGCTAAAGAGACTGAAAACAGACTTTCATTTCGTGGATGAGCGAGGCTCCATCGACCAGATTATCCACGAGGGATATGCCCAGGTCAACGTGATTACGAGCAAAGCGGGCGTCATTCGCGGTGGGCACTATCACAAGCAAAATAGCGAGGCGTTCTACGTCATCTCCGGCAAGCTGGAGCTGACGGTAAACGGCGAGGTGGAGATCTTTTCTGCCGGTGATTTCTTTGGCATTGAAGCCGGTGATTGGCATAGCTTCCGGTATATTGAGGATACCGTTCTTGTAAGCATGTATAGCCGGGGCGTTGAAAATGGAGACGGATCGAAGGATATGTTTAGTGAGTAGGTGATGATATGCTGAAACCTGTTGCCAGCAGAGAGATAGAATTGCTGGCGAATCGTTACCCTGTCCTTGCGCCGCTTGAAGAGGATATCGTTTCCTGTGTTCAAATGTTGAAGGACTGCTATTGCAGGGGAAACAAGATCCTTGTTTGTGGAAACGGTGGAAGCGCAGCAGACAGCCTCCATATCGTCGGCGAGCTGATGAAGAGCTTCACGCTGAAGCGTCGGCTTCCCGAGGAACTTCGACAGAGGATTCGCGAAGAATGCGGCGAGGCTGCGCCCGATTATATCGAGAATTTGCAGAGGGCGATCCCGGCCTTAGCGCTCGTAAGTGAAACCGCGCTTATAACGGCTTACGCGAATGATAACGCCGCCGATTTTGCCATAGCCCAGCAGGTTTTGGGCTATGGCAAGCCGGGGGATGTGCTTATAGCCATCTCCACCTCAGGCAATTCTGCCAACGTGCTGCACGCAGCCCGTATCGCAAAGGTGGCAGGGGTAAAGGTTATTTCGCTCACAGGAGAGGGTGGCGGCAAGCTGGGGGGGTTGTCGGATGTATGCATTGCGGTGCCATCCTGCATTACCTATCAAATTCAGGAACTTCATCTTCCGGTGTATCATTGCATTTGCCTCGCGCTGGAAGCAGAGCTGTTCTCGGAGGAGGAATGAAGAATGGAAAAAGCTGAAAACAGGAATCACCCAAAGCGTGTTTATCCCTTCCTCTATTTCGCCAAGTTCATGGCAGCATTTCTGGTTTCATGGGGGCATTTTGTCACCAGCGGTACGTTTTCCACGGATCTGCACGACGCAGGCATTATGGAGCTGGCCGCGCCACTGCTCCCCAAGGAGCAGCATGTGCTATGGTATCCTGATATGATGCTGATCCTGAAGCTGGGCGTGCCAGTAGCCTCTGTGGGTGTCGTGGTTTTTTTTCTGATATCGGGCTTTCTGACGCCGGGCTTACAAAGGAAGCACAATGGGCAGGAGATTCCACGCTTGCTGCTTTCAAGGATGGCAAGGTTTTTCCCCGGTACGCTGGTCTGCACTGCGCTTATCGGCTTGGTTATGTTCGTGGGGCAGGGCGTGGCGTTTCCGCTTTCCAGCTATCTGACAACCGCCTTGCTGGCGCAGACGTGGACACATTCTGTCCCACCCATCACATATATAACGTGGTATCTTGTGGTATTGATGTTTTTTTACCTGATTGCCACGGTCGTGCCCAGCTTTTCTCCCGTACAGTTTTCTTTATTGTACC
>JAUNIY010000092.1:8209-10510 GCA_030523305.1 Eubacteriales bacterium | reverse complement strand
ATACGGGTGGTTACAATCAATACGGATTTGCCGGAAAGCCAACGGTGTTGCTTTATTGGACAAAATATGCGGCAAGCTGGCCGCACAGCGGCGCAAGTAACATCCATGCTGCTGGAAGATAAAAAACAAATTGCGATTTTTACTGCATCCAATTCTTCCAGATTTGGGCAGGAACGTGTGCAGGGCTTTGAGGATTATGCGCAGGAAAAAGGATCCATGTGCATTGCGGGTGTTGTCGAAACAAATGAGCAGCCTGATATTATGTACAGCGAAGCAAAACGCTTTCTGAAGGAAAATCCAGATATCGGGGCTTTTTATATTACATGCGGTTGTGTCAGCGATGCAGCGCGCGCCGTCGCTGAAGAAGAAAGGGACATCCGCATTATCTGCTATGACTCTTTTCCAGAGAATAAATCTTTAATGCGGCAAGGAATGATTGACTGCATCATAGATCAAGAATTGGAAAGCCAAGGAGAGGAAGCAATTCAATTACTTTTTCAAGAGCTGATAAAAGGTAAGCAAATTCGCGTGACGAAACAGTATATGCCAATTGAAATTCATATACAAGAAAATATAGATTATTGAGAATCGATAACAAGCCAGCCGTGTAGAAAGGATTTTTTCTACACGGTTTTTTTATGATCTACACAACGAAATACGGATTACATTTTTGATAGAGAACTGTAAATAACAGGATAACGTGGACAAAGAGCATGGGGAAGAGAGATCAAATTTCGTGTATGTTGAACAAAACCGCGTTATGAAAGTTGGAAATATTGTATGAAAATAAAATCTGAGATGAAAAGTTGTTGACAAAAGAAAGTTCCAAAAATATAATATAAGCATAAATAGGCACGAGCCTACAAAATAAATAGGCACGAGCTTTTGAGATTATAAGTTGAAAAATAGTCAAATATGAACCGGAAAATGGAAGGAGCTTTTTATGAAGAAAGTGAGAATTGGCATCATCGGCGCAGGGTTTATTGCAAATGTCCATGCAGGGGCGTATCAGCAGGTGCAGCATTTTTTTGGAAACGATGTGGTTCCGGAGCTTGTTTGCTGCTGTGATTTGGATGAAGGAAAGGCAAAACGCATGTGTGAAAAGCACAATATGCAGTGGTATACAACGGATTGGCATAAAGTAGTGGAGTCGGATGATGTGGATGCTGTCGTTATCGCTACGTATAATGCGTCGCATGTTCCGATTGCGATTGAGGCCGCAAAGCATGGCAAGCATATCCACAGTGAAAAACCTCTGGGGATGAATGCAGAACAGACCAGCGAGGCTGTGCGTGTCATTCAGGAAGCTGGCGTGATTGCTGCGGTTGGATTCAACTGCTGCAAACACCCGATTCAAGAATATGTTAAGCGACTGATCGCTTCGGGAGAATTGGGAGAAGTTGTCTATTTCCGCGGCGTTTCAGATCAGGACTACTATCTGGATGATCCGAGTCACACACAGGATTTTGTATGGCGCATGAGTAAGGAGCATGCGGGTTCCGGCGCTTTGGGAGATTTGCTGGCGCATACCATCAGCTTGTCTCAATATTTGATCGGCGATACCGCGGAAGTAAGCGGTATGACGCAGATTGTATTCCCTGAACGCCCGGATTTTTATGATCCGACCAAGATATATCAGGTAGAAAATGATGATATATGCCAGTACACCTTTAAGTATGCCAACGGAGGCATTGGTTATATGTCTTCGAGCCGTGTCGCTGCGGGACGCAAAATGGGTGTAGATTATGAGATCCAATTGACCAAGGGTGCGATTCGTTTTACGTTGGAGCGTATGAATGAGGTTCAGATTTACCGGCATGATGAAAATCCGGAAGAACGTGGATTTAAGACGGTTTATGTCGCTCCGGGCCATGGCGATTACAGTCGTTTTTATGGAGGCGCAGGGATTGAAATTGGTTATTCGGATGGGAAAATCTGCGATGCATATCATTTCTTGACTTGTGTTGCAGAAAATAAACAGCCAGAGCTTGATTTCGCGTTCGGCGATAAGGTTCAGAAAATTATTGACGCTGTCCTGGAATCTGCCGCAAATGGCAGCAAGTGGGTAAAAGTTGCTGATTAACACATAGGGGAGGTGTTTTATATGAAGGAAAACGATCTGAGGATTGGCCTGATTGGAACGGGTGGCATTGGGCGCACGCATATCAGCCGCATCAATCAGAAATTAAAAGGTGCGAGGGTTACCGCTTGTGCGGATCCGGCAGGTGCGTTTGGTTTGACTGTTGCAGAAAAATTCGGCATCAAAGGTCGTGATTACCCACAAAAAGTATTGAATCTGCT
>JAUNIY010000092.1:0-8199 GCA_030523305.1 Eubacteriales bacterium | reverse complement strand
AAATTCGGCATCAAAGGATTTCAAAATCCTTTGGATCTGATTTGTGATCCGGAAATTGACGCGATCATGTGCACAACGGCTGACCCGTATCATGAAGAATATGTCTTAGCATCGATCAGAGCGGGAAAGTATGTATTTTGTGAAAAACCGTTGGCTCCAAAGGCGGATGCTTGTAAGAGAATTGTCGAGGCGGAGATGGCCTTTGGAAAGCAGCTTGTTCAGGTTGGTTTCATGCGCCGGTATGATTCCGGGTACTTACAGTTAAAGAAAGCAGTGGACAGCGGAGCATATGGTGAACCGTTGCTGCTGCATTGCGCACATCGTAATCCAGATGTTGTTGCTGGATGGGACAATAGTTCTGCTGTTGAAAATTCTATGGTGCATGAAATCGATGTGTTACGCTGGCTGTTGGGTGAAGATTACGCAACAGTTGAAGTTCGGTATGGTAAGTGCACGAAGAATAGTCCGGATGGGGTACAGGATCCCCAGGTCATGATTCTTACGACAAAATCTGGTGTTCGTATTGATGTGGAGTCTTTTGTGACAACGCATAATTCATATGAGATTAAATGCGAGATCGTTTGTGAGGATGCAATCCTAAATATGCCGCAGCCGAGTTATATTTCCATCAGCACGGGGACGCAGGCAATCCGGAAAGAATATGCAGATTATGTGGAGCGATTCGGCGATGCATATGATACTGAAATTCAGACGTGGATTTATGCGACAAAGAAAGGTTATGTAGATGGCCCGAGCGCCTGGGATGGTTATGCGTGCCAGGTAGCAGCTGCGGCTGCGTCAAAAGCGCGCGATACGCAGACCATTCAACCGGTTATCTATGATGAAATGCCCGCGTTTTATAAGAAATAATTCAAATTTCTCTTCTCTTTCTATGCGGAGTACCTGGAATTTTTCATGGTGCTCCGCATCATACAAAAGAATCGCTTCTGATAAAAGTTACGTTCGGTTTGTGGGAAATGAGGCTGCTGACGGCTTTGAAAGAACACAAAGGACATAGAAAGGAGATCGCATGGCAGACAATGAATATGTTTTGGAAATGAAAGGTATTGTCAAAATGTTTCCAGGTGTTCGCGCATTAGACGGTGTAAATCTGAAGGTCAGACCGGGAAAGGTTCATGTCATTTGCGGAGAAAACGGCGCCGGAAAATCCACGCTAATGAAAATCATTAACGGTACGTATGTTGCAGACGAAGGCGAAATGTACTATAAAGGCCAAAAGGTTGGACCGCATTCCGTGCAGGATACCTTGGAGATGGGGATCGCCATGATTTATCAGGAATTGAACCCGGTTGCGGAAATGACCATTGCAGAGAATGTCTGGCTGGGACGCGAACCGAGGGTCGGTGCATTTGTCGATTTCAAAAAGATGTATCAAGACACGCAGGAACTGCTTGATAAGCTGGAGATTCCGTATGATGCACATCAGAAGATGTACGAGCTTTCCATTGCCGGCCATCAATTGGTAGAAATTACGAAGGCGATTTCCTGTAATGCATCCGTCATTATATTTGATGAACCGTCTTCGGCGATTGGGGATGAAGAGATTGGGATTTTATTCAAACAGATTTTTTCATTGAGAGAGCAAGGGGTAGCGATGCTTTATATCACCCATAAAATGGATGAGATTTTTCGCATCGCGGACGAAATTACGATCATTCGAGATGGGAAATGGATTGAATCTGGTCCGGCAAGCGATTACGATCCGGATAAACTCATCGCGCGTATGGTAGGCCGTGAAATCACAAACGTGTTCCCAAAGGACACAAGCGTGCCGATTGGAAACGTTATTTTTGAGGTGAAAAATCTGACGCAGAACAAGGAACATGGCGGCCGATTCCGCGATATCAATTTCCAACTTCATGAGGGCGAAATTTTGGGGTTCGCAGGGCTGGTAGGGGCTGGCCGGAGCGAGGTGATGCGCGCAATCTTTGGGCTTGATCCGATTTCTTCTGGACAAATATTCCTTAACGGAAAAGAAATTCACAATAAAAACACCCGTCAGGCGATCCGGAACGGGATTGCAATGGTAAATGAAGACCGGCGCCAATATGGATTGGTGCTTGGCAGAAGTGTTCACCACAATATATCTCTTGTCAATCTTAACAAATACACCAACGGGTTAATTGATGACAAGGCAATCAGCAACGATGTTGAAGAGATGCGCAGGATTCTTGACATCAGAATTGCAAACGAGGACGTGCTAGCAGGTACGTTGTCTGGCGGTAACCAGCAAAAAGTTGTGCTGGCGAAGTGGCTGGTAGGCGATGTACAGGTTATGATCCTAGATGAGCCGACGCGAGGTATCGATGTTGGCGCAAAGAGCGAAATCCACAAACTGATGACGAAATTTGCCCGTGAAGGCATGGGAATTATCATGATTTCTTCTGAACTTCCAGAAATCCTCGGCATGTCTGACCGTGTTGTTGTGATGCAGGAGGGAATCATTCAAGGTATTTTAGATCGCGAAGAAGCAACACAGGAAAGTATTATGAAACTGGCGACGAGGGGAGTAGGAAAACGATGAGTGCAGAAAAGAAAAAAATGAACTTTGGCCAATTTTATGGGCAGTACGGAATATTCATTATTTTGGCAGTCGTATTTGTTGTATCTGCTGTGTGCGTACCAGGATTTTTGAGTATATATAACCTGACCAACGTCCTGTTGGCGATTGTGTGTACAACCGTCCTGGCCCTCGGCGCAACATTTATCATTATTCTCGGACATATCAATATTGCATATGGTTCTGAGCTGGCCTTTATCGGCTGTGCGGCCTGCATCGTTGACGTAGCAACCGGAAGCTTTCTTGCAGCAATTGTAGTAGCGTTGGCGCTTGGATTGCTTCTTGGTGCGCTGTGTGGCTTCATCATTACGAAGTTTTCCATTCCGGCGTTTATTATGACGTTGGCACTGACGGAAGCGGCGCGCGGCGGCGCGGTTATTATCACCGAAGGCAATACAATCTCTGGCATCAGCGAAGGATTTCGTTTTCTGGGCCAGGGCTATGTCGGCCCGATTCCAATGGCGGTGATTATCCTCATTCTGGCTTTTATTGCCACTTGGGTTATACTCAATAAGACACCATATGGACGGTATATTTACGCAGTTGGCGGGAATAAAAAGGCTGCTGAAGCGTCCGGCATTGACCCGAATAAAGTTGTATTTAAGGCATATTTACTCGACGGTGTTCTGCTCGGTATCGCATCCCTGCTTTTGATGGGCCGTTTGAACTCGGGCGTTCCGGGCGCAGGGCAAACATATGAAATGGATGCGATCACGGCGGTAGTCGTAGGCGGCACATCGATGGCCGGAGGTTCCGGCACCTTGTTTGGCACGATTGTTGGCGCGATTATTGTTGGTATCATCAACAACGTACAAACTTTAATGGGCGTAGATTCTAATATACAAAAGATTGTGAAAGGCGTTATCATTGTAGCCGCAGTTATTATCGATGTTGTCACCAAGAACTCGGCGAAGAAAGTAAGATAAATGTTTGAAAACATGGTAAATATGGAGGTAAATATGAGACTTTGTTTAAATACAGATGGCTTGTCACATCTGCCGTTTGAAGAGATGGTAAAGACCGCGAAACAGATCGGAATTGAATCGCTGGAAATTGCGTGCGGCAACTGGTCAAACGCGCCGCATATCAATTTAGACGAAATGATTTCAAACGAAGCGGCAAGAATAAAGTTTATGGATACCATTCGGAGAAATGGCTTGATCCTGGAGGCACTCAATTGTTCTGGTAATCAACTTGAGCCGAATGAAACAGGGAAAGCACATCAAACAGTTGTTGAAAAGACATTCTTGTTGGCAGAGCAATTGGGAGTAAATCATATTGTCATGATGTCGGGGCTTCCGGGCGGCAATGCAACAGATACGACAGCAAATTGGGTCACTACCTGTTGGCCGCTTTCTTGTCAGGAGATGTTGCGATATCAGTGGGAAGATGTACTGATTCCATATTGGGAAAAGACAGTGAAGCAAGCTGAGAACCACGGTATTACCTCCATTGCACTGGAGAACCATGGCGCGCAGTGTGTGTATAATGCAGAGACCTTATTAAAATTAAGAAAAGCAGTCGGACCGATGGTTGGTATGAATCTAGATCCGTCACATCACATGTGGATGGGCGGTGATGGCATTGAGATGGCGAAAGCATTGGGCAGTGATGCCATTTACCATGTTCATGCCAAAGATTTGCGCAAGGAACGTGAACGGTTTGCAGCGAATGGCGGATTGGAAACCAAATTATTTGATGATTATCGTCATCGCTATTGGAATTATGTTGCGCTTGGATTTGGTGAAAGCTTAGAGTGGTGGAAAGAATTTTTTGCTACGCTGTGTATGATGGGGTATGACGGCCCGGTCTCGCTGGAGATTGAAGACAAAACCATGCCGGCGCTGACTGCCATCAAAAAATCCATTGACTTTTTGCATCAGACTATGCCGAGGGATTTTGTATAAATTACGATCACGCAGTATCGGATCAAGGAGGCACGCACGTTCCTATCTGTTTTTCCTGCATATGAAAAGACATTTCTCTTGCTTATTGCTTGAGAAATGTCTTTTTTTATCTGTAGGATGAACACCATTTACTTCTTCCGGTAAATTTTTTTGGAATTCTTTACGCTGTTATTCTCGCTTTTGGGAAGAATTTCGCACTACCAAATCGGCATATAACCGCAGTTGATACGCGGTTGTATCACCGGTTTCAATGATTTCATGGATTCGCTTAACTGCTCTTATGCCGACTTCTTCTTTGGGATAATGCATGGTGGTCATAGGCGGATTACACAACGTACAAAAACTTATGTCATCAAAACCGATCAAAGAAATATCCTGTGGAATGCGATAGCCATGGTCTTGCAGCGCCCGCATAGAGCTCATTGCCAACACATCGCTGTCTGATACAAATGCAGTCGGCAAAGGCCTGCGCGTTGATAAAACGCGGCACATTTGGTCATAGATGGCGTCTGTACCAGGTGGAAGCAGAATAATATTGGATTGTGATACGGGAAGTCCATATTCGCGCATGGCTGCATAATAGCCGCGTTCGCGCTCTGGTATGGAGCCAGTCCGGACGCCATAGTGCAGATAACCGATTTTTGTGTGGCCAAGCGAATGTAAGTACTGGACTGCCTGCTCCATAGCCTCCATATTGTCGATTGTAACAGCATTCAAGCGGGAACAGGAAAGGACGGCATCCATAATGACCAGTGGGATATGGCATGTTTTTAGCTTATCAAGGGAGGATTCCTCCAATTCGGAGGCAAAGAAAACGATGCCGACTGCATGGTTGGATGCCGAGGACAGCACGTCGTCTAAATTGGTGTGATCTGCATTGGAAAGTTGAAGTTGATAACCCAATTTATGGGCTTGTTGTTCCGCGCCCACCATCATACGGATCAGAAATTCATCCTTCGGTTCCATAACGCAATTGAAACCACAATAGCGAAGGAATAAAATCGTCCGCAATTTCTCTGGGCCGTCCGATTCTTTTGCCTCTGCGCGGATTGTATAGCCGTTTTCGATCAGCAAAGCTGCAATGCGGTCGCGGGTTTCTTGCCTGACGCCCGGCTTATTATTTAATACAAGAGAAACCGTAGAAGTGGAAACTCCAGCCTGTTTTGCAATTTGTCGAACGTTCAAGCCTATTCGCTCCTTTTATGCCAATATCGTTGCTTTTATTATATAATATTATCTTGGTTCTTGCAACCATAACTGGATTGGCTGGGAAACGGTGAAGGATATGGAAAAATATGTATGTAATGTTCGATTTGTTCGAATGATCTATTAAAAAAGTCATTGATATTATACAATAAAATGGACAAATTTATATACAAGTAACCGAAAAATAATGAATATATTGACAATATATATGTATTGTGGTTTAATATGTTTAAAGAATAACACGAAACATAGTACGAACAAATCGAACAAATCTGTATAGAGAGGAGATGCGGTTATGAAATTAAAATTTGGTATGGTGGGCGGCGGAAACGGAGCGTTTATCGGCAATGTGCATCGTCGGGGGGCGACAGAAGACAATCTAGCTCGGTTGGCAGCCGGTTGTTTTACCCGCAATATGGAGAAAAATCTACAGACGGCTGAGGATTGGGATGTGGAGGATACTTCACGCGTCTATTCCAATTTCCGGGAAATGGCAGAAAAAGAATCTCAGCGTGAAGATTGTATTGATTTTGTTACGATTGTCACACCGACAGATACGCATTATGAAATCGCGAAGTGCTTTCTAGAGCATGGTATCAACGTCGTTTGCGATAAACCGATATGTGTCACACTGGAGGAAGGGGAAGAATTAAAACAAATTGCAAAGGAAAAGGATCTGGAATTTGGCGTGACGTATACATATGCGTCTTATGCGGCTGTACAGCAGGCACGCGCGATGATTGATAATGGAGAGATCGGGGAAATCATCAATATCATAGCAGAATATCCGCAGGACTGGGTAATCGTATCCACGGTAGCGGAGAGCAGCGACCAAACGCCGTGGCGTTTGGATCCCAAACGTGCGGGAGGCACCGCTTGCTGTTCGGACATTGGTACCCACCTGGAAGCGCTCATTGCCCGTATGACCGGCTTAAAGCTGGAGAGCGTACTGGCTCGTTTTGTCCATTATCAAGGCTCGCCGATGGATCATGATATTCAGGTACTGCTGAACTATGAGGGCGGCGTACCAGGTATGATGTGGGCATCCCAGCTTGCCACAGGCTCTGATTGCGGCGTTCGTATCCGGGTCTATGGTACCAAAGGATCTCTGGAATGGAGCCATTTACACCCGATGGAGCTGACATATGCCCCGTTAAACCGTCCCGTGAGAGTAATCACGGCAAACCGGGAATACAATGCGCCGCAATGCCTGGAATTGTGTCGGCTTCCGGCAGGCCATCCGGAAGGTTTCTATGAGGCATTCGGTAATATTTATAAAAGTTATTGCACGCACTTGTTGGCCAAACGGGATGGAAGGCCGTGCAATATGTTGCGTCATCCCACCATAGAAGACGGTTTGCATGGACTGCGCTTCGTTAGAGCGTGCGTAAAAAGCGATGAACAGGGCGGCATATGGGTGAATCTATAAATAATACGAAAGACTAACTATTAAAAGTCAAGTCTAAAATGAGAAATTTTTGAATGAATTGCAGAAATGCATTTCAGATATAAGAGAATCAAAAATGATTCTTAGAACCTTGAAAACTGCATGACAAACAGAGTGTCATTGCTGGCACTCAAAAAAGGAAATATTCACAGAAAAGAATCACGAACCACTTTGATACGGCTGTCCGGATTTTTCCATTGCGTAAATTGTTCTTACAAGTTTTTTAGTGGCATGGGATATAGCAACATTATAATGCTTACCCTCGGCTCGTTTTTTAGCCAGATATGCCGCAAAGGATTTGTCCCAATGACAGACATACTTGGTTGCATTGTAAAGGGCATACCGCAGATACCTTGAACCCCGTTTTTCCATGTGGGAATAACAGTTGTCCAGTTGCCCTGATTGATAAGTGGAGGGTGACATTCCAGCATAGGCAAGTATCTTGTCAGCCGAATCAAAGCGGCTGAAATCACCAATTTCAGCAATAATCATTGCACCCATGCGGTAACTGATTCCCGGGATGGTAAGAATTAGAGAATGAATTTCATCCATGATAGATTTGATTTCATTTTCGATTTCTTCAATCTCCGTATCCAATTCATGGATGAGTTTGATGGTATGTTTTAGTTCCAAAGACTTCGCAGGCATATAGGAACCGATAGAAGTCTTTGCAGCATTGCGAAACATGATAGCAACCTCTTTTCCATATCTTCCCCTAGAACTTTCAGCGAGTAGATTGGAAAGTCTTGTAAGATGAGCATTAGCAACTGCGTCTGCACTTGGAAATTCAGATAGCAGAGCATATACGGAAGCCATATGAAGTGAGGGAACGAGCTTTTCCAATTCAGGAAATAGGATACAAACAAGTCTGGAAACAGAAGTTTTTAGTTTCGCCCGTTCTTTTATCTTATCGAAACGATAACGGGTGAGTGACTTTAATTCCTCGTTGTGGTATGATGTATTTGAGTAGGACTTTAAGTTCATATCAGACATCATCATAGTGGCAATGGTACGGGAATCAACTTTATCCGTTTTCGTCTTTCTAAGGCTTAGACTTT
>JAUNIY010000091.1 GCA_030523305.1 Eubacteriales bacterium | reverse complement strand
GCATGGAAGCGATGCCCTTCAGCGGCAGATAGTAGTTCATCATGGAGAACATACCCTTCTTCATCTCTCCGCCGTACCATGTATTGATGATAACCTGCTCACGGCTGGTGATGTTGAATGCAGCACAAGTCTCCGAGTTCATGCCCAGTTCCTTGTAGTTCTCAACCTTTGCCTTGGAAGCGTTGTAGACAACAAAGTCCGGTTCGAAGTCCTTCAGTTCTTCTTCGGTCGGACGAATAAACATATTCTTAACAAAATGTGCCTGCCAAGCAACCTCTACGATGAAACGGATCGCCATGCGGGTGTCCTTGTTTGCGCCGCAGAATGCATCGACAACAAACAGTCTCTTGTTGCAAAGTTCCTTTACAGCGATGTCCTTTACAATCTTCCAAGTGTCTTCGCTCATCGGATGGTTGTCGTTCTTGTACTCGTCAGAGGTCCACCAAACGGTGTCCTTGGAATTTTCGTCCATAACGATGTACTTGTCCTTCGGGGAACGGCCGGTGTAAATACCAGTCATAACGTTAACTGCATCCAGCTCGGTGTTCTGGCCTACTTCGTAGCCTTCCAGACCTGCCTTGGTTTCCTCTTCGAACAACATTTCGTAAGAAGGATTGTAAACGATCTCGGTAGTGCCGGTGATGCCATACTTGCTTAAATCAATTGCTGTCATCTTACGTTTAACCTCTTTCCTATAATCGAGTGTATAAAATATCCGTATATAATGTTATCGGACAAGCCCGGGAAAGTCAATATAAAAAACGTCGCAAAATCCGCAAAAAACGCGGAAAGAATCGGCAATTTTAACAATCAAAAGTCATTTCCTTGCCACGGAAATATAAAAATGGTATACTAGTACAATATATTTCACATGTCATAGCAGCGTTTGGGGAGGTGCCGGATTTGCCTATATTACAGTATCAGCCTTTGGATATGCAGCATCTGCACGACGTACAGCGTCTGTGGACCGACCCCGCCGTCATCCAGTATACCGGCGCGCCGGAGCCATGTACAGCAGAGCAGGCCAAGCATAAGCTCAACCAGCTCCGGCAACCCGATGTGTTTGCCGTGTTCGAGCAGGATCGTTTCATCGGTATTGTCGGCTGTCCCTGTATCAACAAACAAACCTTGGAATTTGGTCTGTTTTATCAGTTTATCCCAGCCGTCTGGGGACAGGGCTGCGCAACCACTGCAGTTCAATGGCTGCTCAATCGTATGAAACAGACATACGGGAATCCCATTCTCTATGCCGATGTCATCCCACAAAACAAAGCCAGCGAAGCGATCCTCATGCACTTCGGTTTCACATGCCATGCGGAATCCGCGCCCGTACACCCAAGCGGCGATCCACTCATCGTGCGGCACTACAAACTTACCGCACAGGCAAATACCGCCACCTGTGCCCATACGTCAGAAATGGAGACAGAAACATGAAACTGTTTGAGACACTTGGCATCGCGGGTATGCGTTCGGTCGCTGTATGCGGTGCTGGCGGGAAAACCACGGTGTTATATGCGCTCGCGGAAGAGGCACGTCGGCAAAATCAGCGTGTCCTCGTTACCACCAGCACACATATCTTGCAACCGGAAAACACAGAGCGTTTGCATTTCTATGAGGAACAGCAGTTGGATACTGTCGAATCCATCTGCATCCCCGGCCAAATTTCTGTCATTGGTACGCCATGCGGCGATAAAAAAATCACCGGGCTAAACCCGATGACACTGGACGATGCCACAAAGGCTGCCGATGTTGTCTTATACGAGGCGGACGGCTCCAAACGCCTGCCGGTCAAATGCCACAAGGATACCGAACCGGTCATCTGGTTCGGTACCGAAGCCGTGATCTGTGTGCTCGGCCTGTCCGCACTCGGGCAGTCTGCACATAGCACATGCCATCGTTGGCAATTAGACCCTCTGTTTTCCCTTCAACCGCAAAAACGGTTGGATGCCGACGACTTCATCCGGCTTGCGCTGGAATGCCGGCAAAAGGCCGGTTATCCACATATCTTTGTGGTATGTCTCAACCAGTGTGACAATACCGCTTTGCGCTGGCAAGCACAGTGCATTGCCGCAGGATTATCCATTCACGGTATCGCCTGCACAGCGTCCTGTTTTTCCGCTGAGACACCGGAAATTGCAGCGTTGTAATCGCGCGCCGTATCAATATCCCGCCATGCAGCGCTATCGGGAAAATCCACCCATGTCACTTCATCCAAATGCTGCCGATAGATGCCCTTTCCGCCCGTTTCGCCGGAGAGGGCTTTGCATTGTTCCAAAAACCGTTTTGGGAAAATACACGGTGATTTCGGCATCCCACATACGCGCGGAACAACAATATTTCCGGTGCGCTCCGCCGTCTCTGTCAACAGCTTCAGAATTTCTTTTGTCAAAAACGGCTGATCAGCTGCCAAAAAAACGCAAAAATCCGTATCCTTTGGCAGGGCACATGTCCCTGCTGCTACGGAAGTCCCCTGCCCCTGTTTCGCCCTTGGATTGTTCACCACCCGCGCGCCACGCTGCTGCGCAAACGCTGCAATTTCCGGCTGATTGGTGACGACAACGACCGCAGAAAACAGCCCGCATCCACAGGACAGCGCAATCCCATGCTGATACATCGGCATGCCGCCGATGCACAAAGTTAACTTATCTGTATCTCCCATCCGGCGGCTCATCCCCGCCGCAAGGATAACCGCCGCTGTGTGCACCATATGTTCCATCATAAATCCGCAAGAAAAACCTTCATCCGTCCGCCGCAGACCATACCTTCCTCTTCCGCCACGTCGTTGTTCATATCCACCGTGATGCATTTGCTTCTTCCACTGCCCATCAAGTCAAACGCTTCCAGCATCGCTGCACTTTCACCGCAGCCGCCGCCAATGCTTCCGAACGGGCGGAAGTTCTCATCGATCGCCATCATCGCGCCGGATTTGACCGGCGTTGAACCGTCTGTCTCGCAAACCAACAGCACGGCTTTTTTCGCACTGTCATCCGCCAGCAGCTCCAGCACAGAAAAATCAATATCTTCATTGAGTAAAATCGAATGCTTGGACCGGCGGTCAGTATCCTTTCTACGGTATTGTACCAGTTGCGCCGCAATGGAAATGGCAATTTCCTCCTTTGTCAGCGCACCGATATCCAGGCCGATCGGTGTTTCAATCGCATCTAACCGCGCACGGTCAAAGCTCTCCTGCTCCAGCAGATGCAGCAATCCAGTCGTCCGCCGTCTGGAGCCAATCATGCCGAGATACCGCGGCATCGTCCCCTGTAAGAGCGTCCGCAAGCAAAGCGCATCGTGCTTGTGCCCTCTGGTGATAACAGCAATATAATCCCCTGGCTGTACCTGTAAACAAGCGATCGCCGCTGGAAACGCATTGCAGATTACCTGCTCTGCTTCCGGAAAACGCGCGCGATTGGCAAACGCAATACGGTCATCCACAACGGTCACCGCAAAACCCAATGCCGCGGCAAACTGGCACAGTGGCTGTGCAATATGCCCGCCGCCCAGCAGGATCAGGCGTTCCCGCGGGAGAAAATTCCGCGTATAGGTCACACCATCCACACAAACGTTCCATGCAGCAGGCTGCCCAGCTTTGACAGCTTGCAAAATTATCTGAAAATCAGCTGTTTCCATTCGCCTTTCCCTCCAGCACGTAAATTTCCTGCGGTGTCACCTGCTCCTTTTGCATGACAGCCCGCAGCTGTTCCGCATCCTCCGGTGCCGCCATCCATGCCAGCCCACAGCCCGCCGTAATTTCCCGTGGGACAGGGATAAGCCTACCCGGCGCGTGGTTCGCATGGCAGGCTTTCTCCATTTTCAATGCCATAGCTGTTGTAACAAAGGTAATGATGCATCTCGGCTGACTTCGCCGCATATTTCTTCACTCCTGTACCAATTCCTGTATCGCCTGAACCGCTGTCTGGACATGTTCCTCTGTGTTATAACAGCTGAAGCTGAACCGGACTGTGCCGCCGTTTTCCGTCCCAAAAGACTGATGGATCAGCGGTGCGCAGTGTGCGCCCGCCCGGGTACAAATATCAAATTCCTGCATCAGCACATCGCTGACCTCTGCAGCATCCCAGCCATCTATGTTCAATGTAACAATGGCGGCTCGATGATCGGTTTTCCAATCGCCATAGACCGTGATCTTCGGTATGCTGCTGACGGCTTGATAAAACTGCTGCGCCAACCGTAATTCCTTTTGGTGGATCGCGTCTATTCCCGTTTCCAGAATAAAATCCAGCGCCACAGATAATCCTGCAATGCCCGGTGTATTCAGCGTTCCAGCCTCCAGCGCTGTGGGGTACGCTGTGGGATGGGTATGGGAAAAGCTGTGTACACCGCTTCCACCGACGCGCAACGGCGCAACAGCGATATGCTCTGCCACACACAGCGCGCCCGTCCCCTGTGGCCCCATCAGGCCCTTGTGCCCAGGTACGCACAATGCTGAGATTCCCATTCGCTGCATATCAATTGGAAGCACGCCCGCCGTCTGTGCGGCGTCTACCACAAACAACACACCATGGCTTGCGCAGTAACGTCCAATTCTCTCAATATCCAGCACATTTCCCGTCACATTGGACGCATGGGCGCATACAACTGCACAGGTATCTGGCCGAACAGCGTCTAAGATGTCGTCCTCACTGACCCGTCCATCCGTATTGTCCATTGGCACAATGGTCAACGCCATTTCCTGCTGCTCCAATTGATACAATGGCCGCAATACAGAATTGTGCTCCTGCGCCGTTGTCACAACATGGCCACCCGGACGAATCAGTCCATAAATTGCCGTATTGAGCGCATCGGTTGCGTTCAGCATCATGCACACCCGCATCGGATCCCCGACGTGAAACAGCTCCGCCAGTTTTTCCCGCGCGCCGTAAACGACGCGGGAAGCAGACAGAGCCGCGTCATGTGCGCCGCGTCCAGCATTTCCTAGCTTACATACAGCCTCTGCCATCGCCTGCGCAACTCCCGGCGGTTTATATAAGCTGGTCGCCGCGCTGTCCAGATAAATCAACGTGCGCACTCCCTTTCCGCTGCTTTGAGCAATGCGATACCATGCCCTATCGTATCAATGACAAATCCCAGGTTTTCCACCGCTCCCTTTGGGCTTCCCGGCAGGTTGACAATCAATGCTTTTGCCCGTATTCCTGCCGTGGCGCGGCTGAGCATCGCGCGCGGCGTGATTGCCATAGAACCGGCACGCATCGCTTCCGCGATGCCTGGCGCTTTGCGGGTAATAACGGCCTCCGTCGCCTCCGGCGTGATGTCCCTGGGCGCAAATCCTGTTCCTCCGGTTGTCAGGATCAAATCTACCCGATCTTCGTCGCACAATGTTGTGAGCTGCTGCACAAGCAAATCAAAATCGTCGGGAAGAATCGCCGTATGCGTCACATGATACCCATGCTCCTTCGCCATCCGGCACACGGCAGGCCCGCTCGTGTCTTCACGCAGTCCGGCAGCTCCTTTGTCGCTGATGGTCAGCACAGCGGCACGCCAGACAACACGCACAGCATCGCCGACAGACACCATACCACCCTGCAATACCCGCGCAAAAATACCTTCTTCCGGCATGATACATGTGCCCATGCGCTGCGCAATTTCGCAGGCGTTGTGGCAAGTCTTGCCGATCTGTGTCACCTCAAGCAAAACTTCATCCCCGATACGCAGACGGCACCCGATTGGCAGCGTTTTCAAATCCAGATTGCGCACGGCCAGATTTTCTCCAAACGCGCCCGGTTTGACCTCCGCGCCACGGGCATTGAACACATCAATGCTGTCCTGGCTGAGCAAACTGACTTGCCTGTGCCAGTTTCCGCCATGCGCATCTCCATCCAGTCCGAAATTCTTGATCAACAGACAGCTTTGGATATCGTGTTTCACTGTACCACGCGCCGCACTGCGGCAAACCGCGGTAATATATGCTGTTTTCGCCATATACCCGCCTTCCTGATCAACCGCCAAAACCGCATGCCGGATACGTACAGATCTCGCAGCTCTCACACAAGCCACCGACAGCCTGTGCGATGATGTCCTGCCGCGTAATCCGCTCGCCTGCCAGCAGGCGCGGAACAATCAAATCAAAAATCGTACGCTTTGCAAACATGACGCATCCCGGCAAGCCCACAACCGGCACATCTCCGGCATACGCCACCATAAACATTGCCCCTGGTAATACCGGCGCGCCATAGCTGACCGGTTCCGCTACCAGACGGATCGCCGCCGGCGTGCGGTCATCTGGATCAACTGACATCCCGCCGGTGACCTCCACCAGCGTGGCGCCCTGTGCAATAAAATCCCGGATCGCCTGTGCAATGTCCTCCGCATCGTCACCAGCTAGGACTTGTCCGATGACCTGCGCACCGGTCTCCTTTGCCTTGGCACGCAAAACATCGCCGAAGCCATCCTTGATCCGCCCCGATTGAATTTCCGAGCCGGTTATCACAATGCCAATCTTTGCCGGCTTGAGTGGGACAATCTCCATCACCGGCGCATACCGGGAACAGATTGCTTCAAACCGCTGGACAACCGTTTCCTTCACGGCCAATGGAATGACGCGCGTTCCCGCAATCAGCTTTCCCTTGCGGATCAGCCGGTCCGGACGGATGGTTGCCAGGCAGATTTCCTCATCCTGGCACAGCGCATACACAGCTTCCCGATTGATTTTCAGTATCCCGTCGCAATCTGCTTTCAAGTTGATTTTCCCCTCGCTCGGCACGCCTCCGCTGATGTGTGCGCCGCATACTGCCTTTGCCATGCGCCGTGCAGCATCGTCTTCATGGACATACCCGTCCTGCAAATCCCAAACATAGAGGTGACGCTTGCCAATGTCCAGCAAATGCGGAATATCTTCTTCGGTTACAATATGCCCTTTTCGGAAGGCCGCCCCCTTTTTTACACCTGGAATGATCTCCGTCATATCATGGCACAATACCATGCCGACTGCATCCTCCGTCTTTACCAGCTTCAAACGTAATGCACTCCCCTCTGTTGCCCCAAAACCATCAATGCTTCCATCACGCCGCCCGCAATGCAGCGCGCTTTGTCCGAAATCGTCGTACAATTTTGTCTCTGTTCCGCCCGCGGATCGATATCTGCGAGCTTCATGCCCTGCGGCACAACAAACCCTTCCCGCAGGATGCCGCGCAGCACACCAGTCAGGCTGGCATAAACCGGCGTTTCTCCGACATATCCGATGATCTCGCCTTGTTCCACTACATCACCGATCTGACGCACACCGCGCATCCTGCCCGTTGCTGGCGCATGGATAACGCGTTCTTTTCCATATCCCTGGATCATACCCGGCACGCCCGTATTGGGCAGCGCACTGCCCGCATATATCACACGCCCAAGATTGTGCCCACGCATGGTTTCCACCACCGCATGGCAATCCTGCGGCGCACAAAAGCCCGGTCCCAATGCCACCACAACCGGCGCCATTGCGCTATGCGTCCCCATGTTTTTCTTGGCAATGATTGCATCCACCACCGCTGCCGGTCGCAACTCCTGTAAACAGGCTGCTGTCTCATCCACCAGCAGCGGGATTTCTTTCCGCTGGATGACATCCCAAGCTTCCGATGCCTGCCCGATCCTGCGGCACGTGATCCCTTCTACGGTATGCGCGCCGTCATAAACGGCTTCACAAAAAGCTGCCAACCGGCGAATTGCCGCAGGTTGCTCACATTCGAGCGCCAGCACGGCAAAACCACATCGATACAAATGCGCAATCGTTCCGCTGGCAAGGTCACCTGCACCGCGGACAACAACCAATCTGCTCACGGACGGATCACCTTTCCAGCGCTTTCCATGGTCTCACAGATCACATACATATTGGTCACACTGCCGACCGCCAATTTTTCGGTCAGGCCATAAAAATTCAAACAGGTACCGCAGGTCAGAATTTCAGTTCCGGCTTCCTCCAGCTTTTTCAGATCAGCAATGGTTTCCGGCACTTCACTGGAAAGCTTTGCGCCCCCATTATATAACAGTACCGTATCCGGTGCATCGTCCAGCTGGGTGAGCGCAAACACAAACCCTTTCATCAGGGCATGCCCCAGTTCATCATTTCCGCAACCCATAACATCCGCCGACAGCACGACAACCGTCTTGCCGCTGTTTATCGGCACACAGGAAACCGGCTCATCTGCCGCTTCCGCAGCCTGTGCATCTTTGACAATGTCAACATAATACATGCCGTCTTCGGTCTTGCCGTCGCAAACCGGATAGCGCTTCTGTTTTGCCATTTTGGTCAGGTTCTGTACCGCAATCTCATCGTCCACCAACACATGGACTGTATCGCCGTTTGCAGCCTCTGCCAACGCATGTTTTGCTTCCACAACCGGTAATGGGCACGCTTTGCCCAATGCATTTACTGTCATCATCTTTTTCTCCTTATCCCGTTACAATGATATCACAATCCATCCGCGGTACAATGCTTCCAATCATCCCACACGTGAGGCCCAATTGCCGGATCTCCTCCAGCATTGCCTCGCTCTGCCCTTCCGGGACGCTCATGAGCAATCCCCCCGACGTCTGTGGATCAAACAAGATTTCTTCTAAACCAAAATCCTGCAAAGCAAACCGTACCTGTCCTTTCAAAAAATTCCGCGTGCGCTGCGCCGCCGCTGTCATCATAAACGCTTCCGCGCAATCCCGCGCACCTTCCAAAATTGGTACACTGGAGGCCCGGACAACCGCTGAATAAGCAGGCTGTATCATTTCGTGTAAATGTCCCAGCAGTCCAAATCCCGTCACATCGGTGCAGGCATGTACGTCAAATGCGTCCGCGGCTTCGCACGCCCAACGGTTCAGCGTCGTCATCGACTGGATAGCAGCCTCCACCCATTCGGGCTTTGCCTGCCCAACGCGGCTGGCCGATAGGATCAACCCAACACCAAGCGGTTTTGTTAGAATCAAATGATCCCCAATCCGGCAAGTATTGTTTGCACGGATTTTGTTTGGATGTACCGTGCCCATAACGGACAGGCCGTACTTGACATCCGTATCCGCAATCGAATGTCCGCCCACAAGGCTGGCACCTGCTTCCCGGACCTTGTCGCTTCCCCCAGCCATGATTGCGCCCAAGACGTTCAAATCCATCTGTTCGGGAAAGCAGACAATATTCAACGCCGTTTTTGCTGTGCCGCCCATGGCCCAAACATCGCTCAGCGCATTGGCTGCCGCAATTTGCCCAAACACATACGGATCCTCCACCATGGGCGGAAAAAAATCCAACGTCTGCACCACGGCAAGATCATCCGTCACCTGATACACCGCCGCATCGTCTGAGGATTCACAACCGATCAGCAGATTGGTATCCTCCGGCTTTGGGAGCTTGGAGAGTACGCGTTCCAGCACAGCCGGTCCCAGCTTCGCCGTACACCCTCCACCTCTGCAAAACAATTGATTGGTTTTCTCCATGTTTGCGCTCCTTTTATCGAAAAACAGTATCTTTTTTTATTCTACCTTGTTTATCAAGCATTGTAAATACGGGTTGAACAAATAACCAAATTACACCAAGCAGTATACAGCTTTCTCGTATGTTGCCTATTTCATCGGTACACGGTCGCGCAGCGCCGGGAAGCGCTCCCGGAAAGCCTTGGCTTCCTGCTCATCCACATGCAGCCAGATAACAGCTTCTTCCTCCCCAGCTTCCGCCAAAATTGTCCCATCCGGCGCAACAGCCATACTGTGCCCTGCGCCAACGCATCCATCCATTTCCCCGGTATGGTTGCATGCAAACAAAAAGCTCTGGTTTTCCAACGCACGCGTCCGGCAGAACAGCCGCCAATCATCCAGCCGCGCTTTCGGCCATGCTGCACAAACAAGGAATGCTTCCGCACCGTGATCTACCATCCAACGGAATTGTTCCGGAAAGCGCAAATCGTAGCAGGTAGCCAGCCCCAAGTCCCCATGTGTTGTTGCCACGACACGCGCTTGCTGCCCTGGCTGCAAGAGTTCTCGTTCGCGTGAAGCAAAGCCAAACAAATGCATTTTCCGGTACGTGCCCAACAGGCATCCCTCCGCGTCCAGCAGCGCCATGGTATTATACATGCCATCCGGTGTACGTTCCACGAAGCTGCCCGTTAGAATATGGCAACGCAGTCTGCGCGCCCATGCAGCCAGCCGCGTCACCGTCGTACCCTGCAAGCATTCGGCTTCAGCTGCATATCGTTCGAAATGAGAAAAGCCGACAGCCCACAATTCCGGTAATATGACAAGCTCTGTTTCGCTGTCTTCCAGTTGCGCCAACAGCTGTTCTACCCGTTCCCAACGCTGCGTTGGTGTTTCCCCGCTGTTGACACACAGCTGTAGCAAAGCTATATTCATGTGCGTCCCTCCTATAACTTGCAAGGGCTGTCCGGCATAGCCGGGCAGCCCCAGTTTTTTCAAACAATTGAATGATTTTGTCTCAATCCTTCTTGTCCTTATCTTTGTCTTTCTTGTCTTTATCCTTGTCCTTTTTCTTATCTTTCTTGTCCTTTTTGTCTTCCTTCTTGTCTTTTTTGCCGACTGGCTCATCGCCAAAGCTCATACCAAT
>JAUNIY010000090.1 GCA_030523305.1 Eubacteriales bacterium | reverse complement strand
GCGACAGCTTCGGCGGCGGCCTGATCTATGCGCTGCTGAACGGTAAGTCCACGCAAGAGGCTGTCGAATTTGCAGTTGCTGCTTCGGCGCTCAAGCACTCCATCGAGGGCGATTACAACCGCGTCTCTGTCGACGAGGTAGAAAAGCTTTCTGGCGGTGACGGGGCGGGCAGAGTACAGCGTTGATGGTCGCGAGATATTGCTTTTCTGCGCAATAGTTGTTACAGCAATAGGATAATAAAAAGACATTTCCGAAGCGATGAGCAGGGGAAATGTCTTTTTTTGTGATATGTTTTTATTGCACTGCATCGGTGCCGCGCAATTGAATACGCCTCGGATGGAATATCATACCGGGGGCTTAAATATCCAATGCCCGGTAATATCCGAGCGTGACCGCCTCTAGGACGCGGCCGGTCTTGACACAGTCACCGATCTGGAATACGCGCGGCGCCGCATTATAAAAGCTGTCCGCTTCTGTGCGGTCTGGTTTCATGCCAGCAGCGAGCAGGATGGTGTCGGCTGCAATGTGTTGCTCTTCGCCATCCGCAGTTTCGCACAGCAGGCCTTCAGCAGTCACCGCTTTTGCGGTTGTCTTGGTGAGGATGTGGATCTTACTGTTGCGGATGTAGATGTTCATCGCATTTTTGTGCATGAAATAGGCGTCCGAAGCCCAATCGTCTTTCATTTCCACGATGGTGACATCCTTGCCCAGCCCATCCAGATACATGGCACATTCGCTGCCAACCAGGCCGCCGCCCAGGACGACAATCTTCTGTCCGACAGCAGGCTCTGGCTGATGCAGGGCATCCAAGCCGACGACGTTTGCGCTGTCGATGCCCGGGATAGGCGGGACGATGGGCTTTGCGCCGATGGCAGTGATAATTACATCGGCGTGCATATCCGCGGCCTGCTGCGCAGTCAATGCGGTATTGCAATGGATTTCTACATTGGCTTTTTTCAAACGGCCTTCCAGCACATGGACAAAGTTGTACATATCCTGCTTGAACGGGATATACTGCTCGGATAGGAGCTGGCCGCCAAGGCGGTCATTTTTTTCGTACAGCGCGACAGTGTGCCCGCGCTGGGCTGCTGTGATCGCGGCCTGCATGCCGCCGGGACCACCGCCGACAACGATGACCTTTTTCGGCGTGGAAGCCGGGAAACCGGACTTGTTTTCCAATTCGTTCCCGATCACCGGATTGAGCGCACAGCAGAATGTCCGGTTGGTCAGGTAATTGTAGAAGCAGGTAAAACAACGGCAACAGCGCGTGATGTCGTCCTTGTTTCCGGAAAACGCTTTTTCCGCAAAATAGGGGTCACAAATCGACTGGCGTGCGATTTCAATGATGTCTGCCTTGCCGGAGGCGATGATTTCTTCCATCATGTCCGGATCGTTCAGGCCGCCCACCGTGGCAACTGGTGTTTTGACATGCTTTTTGATTTCCGCTGCCAGATAGACATTGCAGCCGTGCTCGATGAACATGGAAGGATGGGTGACGACAAAGACATCTGGATCCTCATGGACGCCGGCGGATACGTGGATGATATCGACCTTACCGTCCAAAATTTTTGCCATTGCAATGCCATCCTCGATGGTGTAGCCGCCGTCAACCAGTTCCGCGCCGCTCATGCGGTATTCGATCGGGAAATGTGGCCCGACTGCCTCGCGGATCTTTTGAATGACCAGCAGCGGGAAACGCATCCGGTTTTCCAGGCTGCCGCCCCAATGGTCGGTGCGATGGTTCATGCTCGGCGACATGAACTGTCCCAGAAGCCAGCCGTGGCCGCCATGCACCAGGACCATATCAAAACCGGCATCCTTGACCAGCTTTGCTCCCTGCGCAAAGCAATCTGCCACGCGCACAATGTCTTCTTCCGTCATGCTGGTGACTTTCAACCCTTCGGGGTTGATTTCATCGTTCGGGCCAAGGACAAGTGGCTCGCCCTTTTCTCCATGGCTGCGCGCCCCGGCATATTTCCCACCGTGCGCCAGCTCCATGACTGCCATACAGTTGTGGCGGTGCATGGCATTGGACACTTCCTTCAGAGAGGGCAGGGACATCACATCGTACAGCGTGACCTCTTTGGTATGGGTCCGGCCGACCGGATCGACAATACCTAAGCCGATGGCGACGCTGGCCAGGCCGCCGCGTGCCCGGTTTTCATGGAAAGCAATATCCTCTTTGCGCATATGACAGGCGGGATCCAGCTCCGGGTTGGACATCGGCGCGCCGAAAATGCGGTTTTTAAACGTCGTCCCGTTGATGGTGATGGGGCTTGCCAAATGCGGATAATATGGATTTTTCATAACAAACCTCCTGGTATAGTGTTCTGGTTTTGTTGATTATGTTACTTTCAGTATAACAAAAAGAGGCATGCAATCCAATTCCATTCCAGGACAAGTATTGGCGCGTCCTGTCTGGTTTGTTTTGCGTGGCATGGGAAAACCGCCGGTTCTATGGGGAACAGACGGTTTTTTGCGAGTATGTATGCGACTATTGCTCGTCGGTGGAAGGCTCCGCCGGTGGGGGTGAAGTACGCTTCCGGTTGGGACATGTCTGGCAAAATTCTGCAACCGTCATACCCTCGACTTCTTTAAACAATTGATATAGGGCCTTTGGTGACGCAAGGCCGACCAGCTGCGAGATTTTTTCAATGGAATAATCGGTATCGTATAAATAATTTTTGGCGTAGTTCAAACGATAGATGTTGAGTGTTTTTTTGAAGCTTTGGCCGAAGTAGTTTTCAAACACGCGGTTGACATGGCGCGCTGAAATGAAAAACTCATTTGAAATATCCTGAATCGTGATATTTTTATAGTAATTTTTGTGCATATATTTTGTCATCATGATCGCCATGTTCAGATTGGAGAGCGGCGGCGCGGTTTGGGATTCGGACATAGAATCCATCTCGGTCATGCAGCGCAGAATCGAGAGGATATATTGCTGATACAGCGTGTCGATCATCAGTTTTTTGCCAGGGAGGCTGCCGATGATTTCCTCATGCAGCCGGTCAAGGATGCCGCTGCATCCGTGCGCGTCCCGTCCAATGTAATGGGTATGCGTGTCGAAATACTGTAGCGCATCCGAAAGAAAGGTGTCCTCGGGCTGTGCACCGCGTTGCTTGTCCTTGGCTGCGTTGCTCGACGGCTTGGTGAAAACAAAGGCAGTGTATCGCTTGTGTTTCTGCGGTTCGTATACCGTATTATGATAGACGTTCGGCCGGAGAAGGGCAAAGCAGCCTTGGGTCAGCGTGTAGGTTTCGTCCCCGATGACAAGGTGATGGGTGCCCTCCAAACAATGGTAAATCTCATAGCAATCTGTATGTACATGATTGAATTCTACACAGCTTTCGTCAAAGGAATCGACATAGTTGACCACTAGGTTGCTCGAGCCGATGGACAGGCGGGTAAGGGCTGGATTGTACAGAGAATACTGCTTCTGATGGTAGTACATGGAAGCTCCTTTCCAACAATTGTTCCAAGCATACAAAGACAGTTATGTATGCTCTACATATTGTAACACGAATTTCCTATGGTGCGAAAGAACAAGATGTATAAAAAGAGACACGTTTTGTCGAAACATGTCCCATTTTGCCAAGCACAGCGGGATTTGGGCTGAAAAGCAGCGGTTTCTTTGTGTGAAATTGTCAGAAATCGATTTATGTTATGTGCAAAATAGACAAATTCGAGGCGGAGATAGACTGGTTTTTCATGTTTATGTCCTTTTTTGAAATTGTTGCGAGAGCAGCGGGTTGTTACAATACAGACACAAAGAAGATCCGCGGCGAAACAGAATGCCGAACGGAAAAATGGCAGAGGAGCAAGGAAGAGGAGGAATGAACATGTCAAGTAATCCGAAGAACCCGGCCAATTGGGAAAAGACATCATCTCAGTATGGCTACTACAAAATCCCGAAAAAAGAAGTTCTGGGATATGGCTCGATTGACTTTGCGATGAACCTGGTGTTCCAGTGCATTGCATTGTATATCAGCTATTTTTATACCGACATTTTCGGCCTGAAGCCGGGACACGTTGCGATTATCTTCGCGGCTTCCCGTCTGTGGGATGCGATCAACGACCCGATGATGGGCACGATCTGCGAACGCTTACAGCCGAAAAAAGGCAAGTATTGGGTATACATCCGCTGGGGCGCCATCCCGTTTGGCCTTGCCGCAGTTATGACATATACCACGCCGCAGTTCAGCTACGGCCTGAAGGTTGTTTGGGCAGTTGTCGGCTATAACCTGCTGAACATGCTGTACACCTTTATTATCCAGCCGTATATCTCGGTAGCGACCCTGATGACCAACGATCAGAACGAGCGTACCCGGCTGCAGTCCTTCCGTATGACACTGGCGCAGGCAGGCGGCGTTGTCTGTGCGATTATGCTTCCGGAGCTTTCCGGCTTCCTGAGCAACTATATGAGCCTGGCACAGGGCTACATGGTAACCACCATCATCATGGCCATTATCATGGTTGTCATCCTGCTTTGGGGCTCGAGCCAGATCGTCGAGCGTATCCCGGCCCCGAAGGTATCCCAAACGGGCGAAAAGGCAGGCATCAAGGACGTTTTCTATCTGTTGTTCCGCGTAGGACCGGTATTCGTTACGTTTATCCTGTTCCTTGGCGTCTACACCATGAGCCAGGTACAGTCGACGATGGGCGCATACTATATCAACTATTATGCAAACCGTCCGGATATGCTGTCTTGGTTCTCCATGATTATGATGCTGTTCTCCGTCGTTGGCGTACCATGCGTGCCGACACTCACGAGATATCTGCATAAGAAAGGCACGGTTATGTTTGGACTCGGCGTTGCCGGGCTGGGCTGCCTGATCCTGTACTTTATGCCGCCAACGGCAATTGTAGGCATGATGGCCGCACGCGCCATCACCGGCTTTGGCTATGGCGTCCTGATGGGCATCGTTTGGTCTGTCATCACTGACCCGGTGGAATATGCAGACTGGAAGACCGGCAAGCGCTATACCGCGATTGTTATGACACTCGTCGGCCTGGGCATCAAGTTCTCCATGATTATCGGCGGCTCGCTTCCGACCGCAGTTCTGGAAGCAACCGGCTATGTTGCCAACCAGGTGCAGAACGAAACAACGCTGACCGCCATCCGCATGCTGACAACGCTGCTTCCGCTTGCAGCCGTCGTCGTCGCTATGGTTGTATACGGCGTATTCTATCGCCTCGATGAAGAGAAAATCAAGCAGATTCAGGCGGATATTGCAGAGCGCAATGCGAAGCGGGCAAGCGCAGAGTAATCCCCGAACAGCTGCAAATACCATGCAGCACAGGAAGTATAGAGCAAAGGAGTCACAAGTTATGAAAGTTGTATGCGCAACACGGGTCGGCAATATGAAGGACCCGAACCCGGAAACCCGCGGGACCGTCGGCATCGTGGATATGCCGATCAAAGAGCTGAAGGATGATGAAGTGTTAATCAAAGTCGCATACTGCGGCATCTGTGGCAGTGACCCGCATGTCGTTGACGGCTGCTTCAACAAGCCGGAGGACGCGCCGTTTGGCATCGGCCATGAAATGTCCGGCGTGATTGAGAAGCTTGGCAAAAATGCCACGGCGAAGGGCCTGAAGGTCGGCGACCGTGTCGGCGGCAATTTCCTGGGATACTGCGGCAAGTGCTACCAGTGTTCGATTGGACATCCGGAGTATTGTACCGATGTCGGCAACCAGCCGTGCATGGCAGAATATGTCGTATGGAATGAATCGCAGGTGTGCAAGCTTCCGGACGGCGTAAGCCTGCGTGAAGGCAGCTTGATGGAGCCGCTGTCCATCGCCGTACGCGCTATGGACAAGGCTGGTATGCTGGTTGGCAAGCGTGTGCTGGTATCCGGCGGCGGGCCGATTGGCCAGCTGATCGCGCAGCTGGCAGCAAAATACGGTGCGGCAGAGCTGACACTGTCCGAACCGGTGGAAAGCCGCTGCGAGCTGGCGAAAAAAATTGGTGTCGAGCACATCATCAACCCGATCACCGACGACGTATATGAGAGGGCCATGGAAATCACGGGAGGAATCGGCTATGATGTCATCTTTGAGTGCTCTGCCGTCCCGAGCGCAGCGGTTACCATGCTCAAGTGCACGGCGAAGTATTGCAACCTGATTTACGTCGCGCAGTTCCCGACCGATTACGAAATGCCGCTCAACCTGTTTGAATATTGCTATATGCGCCAGGTCAATATCACCGGCATGTACTGCGCCCACTTCAATTTTGAGCGCACAGCGGAATACCTGAAATATGTGGATCTGTCCGCATTTACCTCGGATGAGCAGGTCTATGACATCGATGATGTAGAAAAAGCGTTTGAGATGCATCTGACCAGCAAATACCCCAAGATCCTGATCCGCTGCAACCGGTTTGACGGCGAATGAAATACAGAAAGGACGAACTGACATGAGTGAAAAATTACAGACAATCGCACAGCTGGAAGACAAGTGCGTCGATATCCGTTCCGAGCTGCTCACCTTTATCCACCGCATCGGGATGGGGCATCTGGGCGGCGAGCTGTCCATCGTAGAGATGACGGTAGCCCTGTATTATAAGTACTTAAATTTTGACGTCATGGATCCGCACAAGGAGGGGCGTGACCGCTTCATCCTTTCCAAGGGCCATTGTTCCGAAACACTGTACACGATCTTTTCCAATCTCGGCGCATATACCCAGGACTACATGGTAGAGCACTTTGAGAATCTGGATCAGTACAAATTCGGCATGCATTCCAACCGCAAAAAGTGCCCGCAGATTGAGGTTTCCGCTGGATCCCTGGGCCATGGCCTGCCGATTGCAGTCGGTTATGCGCTGGGAGCGCGCTACCGCAAGGAAAACTACCGCGTGCTGGTCATGATCGGCGACGGCGAGTTCGACGAAGGCACCAACTGGGAAGCATTGATGGCAGGTGCGCATTATAAGCTGAACAACCTGGTCTGCATCCTGGACAAAAATCAGCTGCAGATGACCGGAAACACCAAGCAGATCATGAACATCGATCCGGTTGCAGATAAGGTACGCGCATTTGGCTGGAATGTCATCGAGATTGAAGATGGCAACGATATGGCGCAGGTATGCGCAGCGCTCGATCAGCTTCCGGAGCGGGATTATACCAAGGAAGCGGCACCGACCTTTATCATCAGCAATACGGTAAAGGGCAAGGGCGTAAGCTTCATGGAAGGCAACCACAAATGGCACGGCGGCGGTATCGGGGACGAAGACCTCAAGATCGCATTGGCCGATGTAGAAAAAATGAGAAAGGCGTGACCGGTTATGGCAAATACGACATATGATTTTGATATGATGCTCTCCAATGCGCGCGAAGCGTATGGCGAAGAACTGTATAAAATGGCGTGTGAAGGCAAGGATTTTGTGTTTACCTACAGCGACAACGTCGCGCCCTCTACCAAGGCAGGCCAGCTGATCAAAGAATTCCCTGACCGCTGCTTCAATTTTGGTATCGCAGAGCCGGATCAGGTTGGCGCATCCGCTGGCTTGGCGCTCTCAGGCTGCACCGTATTCGCACAGGTATTCGGCCCATTCCTGCCGCTGCGCGCAGCAGACCAGATCCACACAGATATTGCGTACAATGACGTCAAGGTTCGCTTGATCGGTACCCATTCCGGCGTTACCGCAGGCGGCGGCCCGACCCACAACGACATCGCCGACCTGGCGCTGTACCGTGCAATCCCGAATTTGACGGTTGTCGTTCCGGCAGATGCCGGCCAGTGCTGCAAGTTTATCCGCGCATCCATGGATTTTGACGGCCCGATGATTATCCGCATCGACCGCGCGGGTTCCCCGAATGTTTATGCAGACAACGATTATGAGCTGGAGATCGGCAAAGCGATCGAGACCCTGGAGGGAACGGATGCCTACATCATCTCCTGCGGCTCCAATCTGTACGAGTGCCTGATGGCTGCCAAGGCCATGAAGCAGAAGTATGGCGCGAGCATCGGTATTTTGGATATGCACACCGTCAAACCGATGGACAACGACGCGGTACTGCGCGTAGCGCAGAAAACCGGCAACATCGTGACGGTAGAAGACCACTCCATCAACGGCGGTCTCGGCGGCGCAGTTGCAGAAGTTCTGTGTGAAGCGAGCTACAAGGGCAACTTCAAGCGCGTCGGTATGCCGGATGAATTTGCCGTCCTCGGCTCCACCGACGATATTTACCATTACTACGGCATGGACCGCGACGGCATTGAAAGCACGCTGGTCAAGATGCTGAACCTCGGCAAATAACCAACCGATTGACGAAATAAAAATGCGCGGCGTGCATCCGTGCGCGCCGCGCATAAGAAAGAGAAAGAAGGTATCCCAAGATGGCAAATCCAATCGAACGCTTTAGCATGGATTGGTTCCGGCTGGACGGCAAGGTAGCCATGGTCACCGGCGCAAACCAGGGGCTGGGCATGGCATACGCGGTCGCGTTTGCAAAGGCCGGCGCAGACCTGTTTATCCCGCATTTTACCGAAGATGTTTCGGAAATCAAGCAGATGATCGAAAACGAAGGACGTCAGGTGCATTTCCTGCGCGGAGACCTGACCCAGCGTGATTACCAGAAGGCCTGCGTGGAGGAATGCATGAAGCAATATGGCCGCATCGATATCCTGGTAAACAACGCAGGCGCGAGCGCCTTTGCCGACTTTGACGATTATCCGGACCGCTACTGGAATATGTGCATTGATCTGGATTTCAACGCGGTATATTTCCTGTCCAAGGAGGTTGCACGCGTGATGAAGGAGCAGGGCGGCGGTAAGATCATCAACATCGGTTCTGCGCTCAGCTATACCTCGGATGGCAAGTGCCCGCCGTATACTGCGGCAAAACACGGCGTCATCGGCATCACGCGCAATTTCTCCAACGAACTGGGCCGGTATAACATCCAAACCAATGCGATTTGCCCGGGCTTCCTGGCAACTGAAGTCAATGCCGAGCTGCGCAAAGACCCGGCGTTTTATGACAAAATCACCAGCCGCATCGCGGCAGGACGCTGGGGTGAGCTGGACGACCTGATGGGGACGATGGTATTCCTTGCGTCCCGTGCGTCGGATTACCTGAACGGCGTAGATATCAATGTTGACGGCGGTTTCTTCACCGTGCTGTAACCCTCCCTTTTTACACAACACCCACAATAACCCTCTATTTTATCATTCACCAACTGTTCGGAAGCAGCAGCTTGGCGGTACCCGCCGCATAAGCTGCCGTTTCCACTCTCTGAACGGATTCTCAAAGGAGGCATATATGAAAATCAAAGCTGCTGTTACGCGCGCACCGGGCGCGCCATTTGTGATAGAAGAAGTCGAGCTGGCCGCGCCGAAGGGCCATGAAATCCTCGTCAAAATCACGGCGTGCGGCGTTTGCCATACCGACGATGCGGCGCGCAATCAGGTCATCCCGGTACCGCTGCCGGCAGTCCTCGGCCACGAAGGCTGCGGCATCGTCGAAGCAGTAGGCCCGGAGGTCACCGAATTTGTCCCGGGCGATAAGGTCGGGATGTCTTTTGGCTATTGCGGCACCTGCCACAACTGTATGACCGCGCACCAGCACGCGTGTGAGAACTTTAACGCGATCAATTTCGGCGGCGTACAGGCGGATGGGACAACACGGCTGTCGGATGCGGATGGAAACCCACTGGCAACCTTCTTTGGCCAGTCGTCCTTTGCCACGCATGCCGTGGTCAACGAGGCAAGCGCGGTCAAAATTGAGCACGACGACATTGATCTTGCGCTCATCGGCCCGATGGGCTGCGGCATCCAGACGGGTGCAGGCGCTGTCCTCAATCGTCTTCGTCCGGAGTTTGGCTCGTCTATCGCGGTGTTTGGCTGCGGTACGGTCGGCATGAGCGCGATTATGGCGGCCAAGATTGCAGGCTGCAAAACCATTATCGCGGTTGGCGGCAACCCAGGCAGCTTGGAGCTGGCGAAGGAACTGGGCGCGACGCACACCATCAACCGCAAGGAAGAGCCGGACATCGTCGGCAAGATCAAAAATGATATTGTGCCGGGCGGCGTACACTATGCGATCGACACCTCCGGCGTCGCAGATTTTGTCAAGAAGGCGCTGGCTTCCTGCCGGTTCATGGGCACGGGCGTTGTCCTAGGAGCAACCGGCGACGTGACATTCAACATTCAAGCGGAGCTGATGGGCGACGCAAAGAGCCTGATCGGCATCGTAGAAGGCGACGCGATCCCGAAGCTGTTTATCCCGGAGCTGCTGGATTACTACAAGAAAGGCATGTTCCCGTTTGATAAGCTGGTACAGTTCTATCCGTTCGAGCAGATCAACGAAGCATTTGCGGCATCCGGTTCAGGCAAATGCATCAAGGCGGTTTTGCGCATGGATCAGTAAAACGCCGGATATGCAACAAAATGCGGCGTGATCACAACCGGTAACCGGTCAAAAACCGTATCAGCGATACGAATACCCACCCTCCTTGCCCTACGGAACAGAGATACCGTCGCATCATGGTGATGTGGCGGTATTTCTGTTGTCCGCTTTAGCGTAAAAAACCACCGGTTCTACCGGTGGAATTAAAATCTT
>JAUNIY010000089.1 GCA_030523305.1 Eubacteriales bacterium | reverse complement strand
GCACACACGGCATATTTGAGCTGGGGCAATTCTGTCTCAGAAGAATAATAAAAAACCGCGCCGTCAAAATCCATCAACAGATGCAATTGCCCCATAAAATTGCCGCCCATTTCATTCAGATCACTGTTTTGATGGATTCGATATATAATATTATTAAAAATAACCCAATCATTGGCTTCTTGAATATGCACTTACTTCGCCTCCAACAAACAAAAAAGGCGCCTTACGGAATGAACCGTAAAACGCCTTTGTCTTACAAGAATAATATTATCATGCTGGACATAACCTGTCAAGCTCTCGCTCAAAAGTCACGCATGATACTATATAACCGAGCAAATTATGCCGCAAATCAGGAAGCTTCTGGCATAACCACTTCCTCTTCCGGAAGCGCCAATTCTACATTCTGCGCGAGCCACGCCTTCCCGTTTTCCGAAGAGAGCCATTGCATCAACAGCATAGCGGGATCATTTTCATCTGTTCCGCTTCGCACCGCAATATAGTATGGAACCTGTAACGGATACACCTGTTCCTCTTCTTCTCGGACATTCGGTAAAATTCCATCGACCGCAACAACCTGCGTATTTTGAGGCTTTCCATTTTGCAGCAAAGACAGATATGTGGTGTAGCATATGGTCCCTTCTGTGTGCGGACACGCGGCCGTCAGCGTGTCTTCGCCGGATTGCACAGTAACACCCGCATCATCCGTACCGAATACTGCGGTAAACATATCCCGTTCCTCGCTTCCCGGTGCAGACGCATAGCCGGTGCAGGTTTCAGAACCGCCATTTTGATATGCCGCCAGGATATCTTCCTTTGTCATATCCATTTGTCTGTTCGCTCCGGACAAAAAGACCAACGCGTCGCGCCCGACCTCAATCCATTCGATGCCCTCCGCTTCCAGCTGCTTCTTTGTTTCCGAATCCGGTTCATACGCAAGCACGACATCCAGCGTACCACTTAGCAGACGTTGCCACGCCTGTTCGCTGGTTCCCGAAAAATATGTTTGGTCAGCCGCTGTCTCATAATCTGTATCTGCGGCCTTGGCTGCTGCCAAATTTCCAGCTAACGTCAATGATGCGCAACCGCCAAATGCCATCGTATCCAAATCCATGCGCTGTACCACGGATACCGGTTCCGTACCGTCTTCCGGTGCAGACCCGTTGTCGGGTTGTACCGCAGGCGCTGCGCCGCAACCGGTCAGCAGCATAACGCTGCAAAGCGCCGCTGCGAGGAGTTGTTTTTTCATTCTGCTCCCTCCTCTGCCACACCGGATAGCTGCGTCCGGACAATCCATCTGCCACGGGAATCGACAATACCGGACCATCCATCCTGTATCGCCATATAATATGACCCTCCGACGCTGGAAATACTGTCATATACTGGATGCAAGACCATCCTTCCCTGCGTATTGCCAATGCCCTGCAGCCCAGTTTTTGTATCTGCAATGGTAAATACAGTCTCATCCAAACCTGCAGACGTTTGCGGAGCAATATATCGGTATGCAATCGATCGACCCGCTTTTCCATCCTTCAAATCAAAAATCTGGTAGCTGTCCTTTTGCATCGCAATCAAGTAGTCATCTTGCTGGTAAAAGATCGCATAGCTTTCCAACGCAACACTTTTGAGATCATCAAAGATAACGGTACATTCTTCTTCCGAATCAACATAAGAAAAGTAATCGTCCGGCAAACCGTTCAACGATTGGCAGCCCAAATTTTCAGGAAGATCCAGCTTCTGCCCATTGGTCGCGCTGATGACAACGCTTTCGTCCTCCTGCCACAGCTGATACAACGGATGTTCCTCGCCGCACAGTGTGCCATCCGTATAAACAAAATCTTCCACGACTTCTCCACTGACATGTACAATGCCATAGGCGCCAGTCTGATCCTGCGCGAGCGCATAACCTTCGCAAACATCATCCAGCCAAGCGGCTTCTACTTGGGTAATCTCCCCGCTCGTGTCAATAAATCCCCATTGCGTATCCGAAATCTGAATTGCAGCATATCCATCTGAAAATGGTCCAATCCTCACAGCCTGTTGCTGCGCCAGCAAGGCCACATTTGTCCCATCGCTGACATACCAGATCGTCCCTTCCTCCGTTTCCTCTTTGCTGACAATCACCCCATCGGTGCAGGAGGTCACAGAACCATGGACCGCTCCCATGTTTTTTCCCTCGAGGTTATACACATCTGTCAGGACACCATCCGCACGATGGACAAAAATTGTATCATCTTGCGCCGTAATTTCTCCGGCAACCGGGCCAATTGCCCAGCTTCCATCCTGTGCCACGCAGAAAAGCCGCCCTTCGGTATCCGTCAGAAGCCAAGCAAAGCTGTCCCCGCAGTCCAAACGCTGCGCGTCATTGTAAACCGCATCAGTGACCAGCTCACCCGCCGCATCCGCCAATGCATAACGATACACAGCTGTGCCATCGTCTTTCCAGCCGACAATTTTCGCAGCATACGGAAAAACTTGGCCATAATCGGATGCCGGTACGAACACACTCTGTAGGCCAGCGCCATATACAATGCCAACGGCTTGTTCCGGCATTGTAAACGCAACCGGTTCATCTGTTGGAATCAATTGCTGCGAAACACTGTTTTCCTGCGCCGACCCTGTATCCTGCAAAACAGGCTCCGGAGCTTGTGCGGCAACAATCCCACACAAAACCGCAGATATCGCCAGCATACCTGCCGCACGTTTTACCATAAGGAACCTCCTGCTTTTTCTCATTTTTATATACATTCGGTAGATCTTTTATCTTCCCTACTGTCATTCTATTCTAAACAGGGAATATGTACCTGTCAAGGCATCAAGTGTAAACATTTCTCTTGTTCACAAAAAATGCGGTCAATTTTCAAATTTTCCGGCAATTTTCACCGTGCTTTGCTGATATACAACCCATCTTATTTGCCAAATAGCCTACGGAACAGCCGCTTGAACAATCCTTGTTTTGCCGGCACAGGTTCTCCCACCTGCTCTTTTGTGCGCAAAAGCTCCATGGTTTGCTGAATTTCCACCTTTTCCGATCTCGCCGTTGCCGATCCCCGCGGGTTTGGCCGCTCTGCGGCATCGCGGGTAAAAGCATCGAACAGCTTCATCTGGCTGTTGAGTGGCCGTTCTCCTTCTCGGCATGCAATGCGCGTATAGGAACCATCGGGCTGCATCAGCCATGACTGGCAATTGTCCATTTCCAATGTTTCCAAAATATACAACAGCTGTTTCCGGATCGCTTCGGATTTTGGTTCGGCAAAAATTTCAACCCTTCGCTGTGTGTTCCGATTCAGTAGGTCACCCGAACCGATAAAAATCCGCTGGCGTTCGCCCTCTCCAAAAACAAAAATGCGCGAGTGCTCCAGATACCGCCCGAGCAGTGCCCGTATCGTGATGTGATCGGTATAGCCCTTTACACCTGGACGCAGGCAACAGATCCCTCGGATATACAGGTGAATCTCTACGCCTGCCTGTGACGCTTCCACCATTTTTTCCATGATGCCGACGTCATTGAACGAATTGACCTTAATCGCCACATAGCCGTGCCCACCGTTTTTCTGTATCGCAATTTCGCGATCCAAAAGTTCCAGCACATGAGTACGGTAACAATGCGGCGCTACCCATAACGATTCTGTCTGCTCTGTGGTCTCGCCAATGGCAAGGTTATTGAATATTTTCGTGGCATCGCGCCCCACAGCGTCTTCGTTGGTAATAAAGCACAGATCCGTATACTGCTCCGATGTTTTTTCATTGTAATTTCCTGTGCCAATCTGCGTCGTATAACTGACATTACCGTCGGCGTCTTTGCGCGTAATGACACACAGCTTGGCATGTACCTTATAATCGCTCAAGCCATAAATGACCCGGCACCCTGCCTGTTCCAAAATTGCGGAATAATCAATATTGCTTTGCTCATCAAAACGAGCGCGAAGCTCCAGCATACACAGGACGTCCTTACCGCGGTCCGCCGCATAACATAGCGCGGATACGACTTTACTGTGCCCTGCCAGCCGGTACAATGAAATCCGGATCGATACGACTTCCGGATCCTCCGCCGCCTCGTACAGCATATTCAAAAACGGGCTGTAGCTGTGGAATGGATACGCCAACAAGATTTCTTCTTCTGCAAGCTGACGAATTGGGGTGTTGTTCTGATATGCCACTGGCAACTGCGGCCTGCGTTCGGGATAAAACAATGCCATATCGTTCTTCTGCACCTTACCGGGCAGCGAAAAACCAAACGCAAAATCCAACGGTATTTTTTGAATGAAGACGGCAAGCTTCCCAACTTCCAAATGTTCACACAGATATTTTTGGATTTTTTCCGACTTTCCCGACATCTGCAAACGCACGGCGGACAATCTACGTCGTTTCTTCAGCAGTTCCTGCATCACGCCGCGGAAATCCATGTCATAATCGAGCAATGCTTCATCCACTGCAATATCGGCATTACGCGTCACGCGTATCGTCACCCGCTCGATTATTTTTTGTTTGGTAAACAGCTGCTCCAAGTAGTGCTCAATGATATCACAGGTAAACAATACCTTGGCTCTTCCATCAAAATGGATGACAAAATAATCCGGCAAATGCCCAATGGGGATGATACCAAAGCGTTCACCGCCATTTTTTGTGATGTGGCACGAAACCACATATTTTTCCTTATTGCGCAGGAATGGGAACGGATGATGCCGGTCTACAATTTGCGGAGACAGCAATGGTTTGATTTCTTCGTTGAAATACTTTTGCGCAATCATTTCATCCATTTTACTGATCTTTTTAAAATGAATGAAATCAATTCCATTTTGCTTGAATTCTGTTAACAGCGATTGATACATCTCTTCGGTCATTGGCTCGAAAGAGTGTATCATTTCCAGCATATGCTGTACCTGCTGCGCCGCATTCCATCCAGTCTTGTCATCCAGTTTATCCGGATCCATGATGCTCTGATCGGTTAGCGAGCCCACGCGAACCATAAAAAATTCATCCAGGTTGGAAAAATAAATGGCTGCGAATTTCAGTCGTTCAAATAATGGTACATCCTCCCGCAGCGCTTCCGAAAGACATCTTTTGTTAAATTCCAGCCAGCTCAATTCCCGATTGACCAACAAATCCATGGGAAGCATACCAGCCGCCTCCTTTTTTCTCTTTTCAAATTGATTTTCATCTGTCATTTTTGTCTCGTGCGCGCAAAGGCACTCTGCCTCCCGCATATAAAATCTTCACACCCGTTTGTTGTGCTTCCATGCACGCACCGATAGCACGATAATCGTTACAAACATCGCCAGCATGAGCAGCCCCGATGCGGCAAGCATGCCTGTCCCGTCCTGTAAAAAGCTCTTGACCTGCATATACAGCGTAAACACAGACAATTCCAGTTCAATCAGGAACATCATGGTCGCTAGATTTCTGTACACGGCCGCAGCGTTACGTTCTGTCACCTGAAATGGCGTGTTCCAATATTCCGGCCGCACAAAATGCGCGACCAAGCTGACAATACCCAACGGTATTGTCATGGAAATCGGTAAAATGAGCAGTGTAGCGGGCGATCCGTATCCGTCCGCTTCCCCTGCCATGTTGTAGTGCGTGGCAATGGTTTCTGGCAACGTTTTGATACCGTAAACTGCAATGAGAAAGGAAGCCAACAGCAGCAGCCATGCAGCCGCTTCTAATAGGATGTGGAGCCGTGTCCGATATCCATGCATACGCGTTCCTCCTCGACAGATATGTACTGAATCCTCGAATAGGATTTTCTTTGTCTATTATACACCGGCGCCACGCTTCCAGCAATGATTTTTATGGTCATTGTAACGTTTCCTCATGTCATTGCATTACCCCTGCATCGGCTCGACCAAACAAACTGTCAGCGTGAAAGTTCTGCTGGAAATTTCCGTTTCCAGCGTTCCGTCGTAACGGTTTGCGATCTCTCGCATGCCGTTGAGTCCAAAACCATGCCTCTGCTTATCCGGCTTTGTTGTGCGCAGGTCTGCGAACCGCTCCCCGGAAAACGTGTTGATCACCCGCAGCATAAGCATCCCCCTATTGCACTGGCACTGCACCGAAACGCGCCCATCCTCTGCCTTCCTTGCTGCTTCTATCGCATTGTCCAATGCATTTCCGAGCAAAGCACACAAATCCATGTCTGCAATCGCCAGCTGTTCCGGCAAATCTATTCGGAAATCTGCTTGTATTCCGTATTGCCGCATGGCTTCTTCCTTCGCCAACAAGACAACATTGGCCATCTCATTGTGACACATCCGTTTGCCACTTTGCAGCGCCTGTGTTTCCAGCAGCTCCTGCAAATAGGCCGCCGCTTGCTCCGGCCTATCCTGCTCAACCATCCCGTAAACCGCAGCAAGATGATTGCGCATATCATGGCGAAGATGACGTATTTGTTTTTCCTGTCGTTTGATATTTTCATAATAGGATTCGCGCATCTCAGCCAGCTGCTTTGCCTGTTCCAGCTGCTCATGATCCGAAAGCACCAAAAGCGTAATTAAGATGACCATCGATGTAATGAACACAAACGGTAAAACCGCAATACTGAGCTTCCAGGAAACCTGCTCGAGCAATTCGCTCTCCACAGTCGGATAATATGTCATCAATACACTGGATAACAGCGCACACAGCGGCATTGCAGACAAGCCAAGCGCTAGCTTCCACAGGCGTTCAGACAATCGAATGCCATCCTGCGGCAGCACACGGCAGAGAACAACATAAATTAACAAAAAAGCCACAACACGCAGCATCCTAGTCAAACCGTCATAGAAGACGACAGAATACAAATAACTATCGAGCATGGCGCACACAGACATTTCCAAACAAAAAAAGAGGACGGACGCAGTCAGCCGGTTCGCCCAATGCCCGCGCGTTCCCAGCATACACGCTACAATAAAAACCGGAAAAACAAACGCCAAATTGTTATCTCCTGCCCAAATCGGCATACTGCTGCTGCCAACAAAAGTATATAACAAAATGACTTTGCGTATCCGGCTCAATCCTCCCGGAACCAGGCGCAGAAACAGCAGATCAAGCATATACCCCGACATCAGGCACATCCCCAACGCGCCGCCCTGAAAAAAGATAATCCAACCGGTTTGGGAGCCAAATAAAAAAACAAGAACGGTTAGCGGCGCAAGAATTGCAATTTTTTCTTCCACCCATCGTCCAATCAATGGATCCGCCAGTAAAATGCCGCCAAGGAGTAAAATGATCCATGGAATCCAATCATACATGGTCTTCAATCCTCCAACGAGGCGCGCGTCAACGCAAGCATTGCCGATTGCCGCATAGAACGGCTCATCGGCAGCGTTTCTCCTCCGATGCGCACCTCTGTTGCGCTCACACATTCCACTGCTGGTGCATAAACAAGATATCGCTGATGGATGCGGACAAACCGGTTTCCCACCTGTGCCGCAACATTATCCAACTTATCATAAAATGTAAAACTTCGATCGCTTGTCACGCACGTAATCTTGCGCCGCTCGGATGCAAAATAACGGATCTTCTGATAGGGAATGCGATATGTGACATCGCCATAACGGCAAACATATGTTTTTTCTTCTGCCTGATATAAAAAGCTCAGCGTCCGGTTTAAAATGTCATCCAAATCCGATTGTTTTGCCGGCTTGATCAAATAGCCCAACGCCCCAACGGAATATCCGTCAAATACACGATCTGTATAGCTCGTGACAAAGACCAGCTGGACAAAGGCATCCGCTTGCCGCAGGCGCCGCGCTGTTTCCATGCCGTCCACTTTTCCCATCTTCATGTCCAAAAAAACCAGGTCTATTTCTCCGCTGTGCGCTCCCATCCATCGCAGCAGGGCCTCCCCTGATGAAAACTCAACAAACGCGGCTTCCATCCCGCGCTGCTCCAGCAACCGCTCCAAACTCCAGCGCAGCTGCAAGCGCGCATCATATACGTCGTCACAAATTCCAATTCTAAGCATATGCCCTCTCTCCAACGCTCTTTGCTTCATTTTTATTCCTATTTTATCATAGAACACAGCGCAAGAAAAACCAAACTTGACAGCAAAGCCGTCATTCTTGTCCAAATTCTCCGTTGCTCTGCTAAAGTTTCCATAGAAAACGCCATATATGACACGACGGTTTGCAGCCTGCCGTATCATTTGTTATGCTAACAGCACAAAAACAAAGGAAGGAGTGACTGCAATGCTTCAGGTCTCTCAATTGAAAAAACAATATCAGGTGGGCACACTCTGTTACCCGGTACTCAAGGGGATATCGTTTACGGTAAACGAGGGAGAATTTGTCGCTGTTATGGGACCCTCTGGCTCTGGCAAAACCACGCTGCTCAACTGTATCTCACGTTATATTCCTGTAGACAGCGGACAGATCCTGCTCAACCATACCGACCTTGCATCGCTTGATGAAGATAGCTTGGCAGAAATCCGCAACCGCAGACTCGGCTTTGTCTTTCAGGATTTTCTTCTGTTGGACGGCCTGACGGTACGTGAAAATATTCTTCTTCCGGCCATCATCGGTGGCACCATCAATGCCAACGTAGAGGAACAGGCCGATCATTTGTGCGCCATCTTTGGTATCGAAAGCATCAAGCAAAAATATCCCGCGGAAATTTCCGGCGGTGAAAAACAGCGCACCGCTGTAGCCCGCGCCCTGATTAACCACCCGCTGCTGATCCTGGCGGACGAGCCCACTGGCAATTTGGATTCCAAGTCCAGCCGCGCCGTCATCGCTTCTTTTGAGCAGGCGCGTTCTGCATTGTCCGCAACCATCTTCATGGTCACGCACGATTCCTTTGCCGCTAGTTTCTGCGACAAAGTTATTATTCTACAAGACGGCGTCGTATGGAAAACCTTGGTCAAAGGAAACAACGAGCGGCTTGCTTTTCAAGATGAGCTGCTGGACGCAATTCGCGAAATGGGACGGTGATACCAAATGCAAACCTTTTCAGACGTTTATCGCACCCTGCGCAAAAAATCCTTGGGCCAATATGCCCTGTTGTGCGGCTGCCTGTTTTTTTCTGTGCTGCTGATCTCTTGCTATGTATGGATCATGCGCTCCGAAACCGTTCTGTCGATCCTTCCCGAAGGCGGTGACAGCCGAAAGCAAGTGATGATGATTTTTGTGCTTGCCGTGATCGGCTGCGGTGTATTTTCCCTATATGCCGCAACACTGTTTTTCCGCCAGAAATCGCGTGACACTGGCATCTTTCTCGCCCTTGGTGCGCAACGCCGCCTCATCAAGCATCAGTTGATGCGTGAGCTGGTGTTTCTTTCCTGCATATGCTGTATTGCTGGCATCGCACTGAGCATTCCAGTTACCTATGGCATTTGGCAGCTGTTCCGCATACTTATCGTGGATACAGCAGAAATGCAGCTGTCGTTGGATCCGCAAGCCCTTTTCATTCCCACAGCGTTTTCCATTGTGATGGTTTTCATGTTGTTTGCGCTTGCCTATCGCTCGTTTTCCCGCGTCAATATCATCGATATCATCCACGAGAGCCACAAGTCGGAACCCATTCATGCCGTTCCCCATTGGTATGGTATCGCTGGTATTGTTCTCATGGTTGTCGGCGCACTCCTGGGTTATCTGACACCTTCCTTTTGTGTCCTTGTCCTGCATTGGTATATGCCGGATGGGTTGTCCGCTATTTTTTATCTTCCTGCTTTGGTTGGCATGTATATGATCCTGCTGCATACCGTCGTCAACGGCTGGCGCAAAAAACGTCATGCGTACCGCGACCTAATCGCCACAAGCCAAATGAAATTTCAGGGCCGCCAAACCGTACAAAATTTACTTGTCATGAGCCTGTTGATTGCCGGCGCCTATTTTGCGAGCTTTTACACGCCGATGCTAGGCGTGGGGGCCATGCGCTCCTATGACCTGCGCGCCATCGATTACCAGTATCATTTCCGTATGGATCAAAACATCCCGCAGGAGCAGGAGATCCGTCAAATGGCGGAGGAATACAATGTGATCATCACCAATTGGATGCAAGCTCCTATGCTGCGCCTCGGTGTAGACGGAACAGACAGCGTTGAAACCGAGACATCGCTGGGCACAACATACGAAACGGTATATTACAACCCGATACAATCCAATTTGTTTCTCTCTGCCTCCTCATATACAGCATTGACTGGGCAGAAGGTACACATTGCCTCTGGCACATTGGGTGCAATCTATACCACAACCGGAGAAGATAAGTATCAATTCAACGAGCCGCCAACGCAGGTAACCAATATGCTAACAGGAACGGTTTTAGACATCTCCGATGTGCAGAGCTTAACCTATGACGATCTATGTGGGCATTACGTGATGAATGATGCAGATTATGCATTCATGCGCGACGGTCTGACCGATGTATGGATGGAAATGTTATGCGTATTCAACGTAGAGAATTGCGAAGATACGTATCCGTTTGCCAAAGCGCTTCTATACGAAATCATTGACCGTTCGGGCCAAGAAGTAGAACTGATTGACGCTTGGGATCCGGTATGCAAGCAGATTGCAGAAAACAACGGCGAAGCATATGCAATGGACCCAGAGCATCTGGCACAACACGGCCTGTCTATCATTGACTATGATCAGCGCGACAGCTCGGATTTCCGGA
>JAUNIY010000088.1 GCA_030523305.1 Eubacteriales bacterium | reverse complement strand
TGGAAAATTCCGCATATTCCGCTACTGCGGGAATCAGTTGAAATGCTTTCATGGTTGGCTCCTATCTTTCCTATTCCGTCCGATGTTGTCTCTGTTGTTTACTTCAATATTTTCAACAGAAAAAACACAATTGCTGCTCCTATGATAACGATTGCATAAGAACCCAATAGAAGGGTTTGTATATCTACCTGAATCTCCATCTGCATGCACCCCTCGTTCCATCATGCTTTGGTTTCATTGGTATCCTGTTATTGCTTGCGGGCCACAACTTTATGTACTGCTGCGGCAATGTCTTCCGCTTTCAAGTGGAAGCGTCCTGCCAGATAATCCAGCTTGCCAACCTCGCCAAATTCATCCTGCACGCCAACCATTTCCATCGGCACCGGCGTATGTTTTACAACAAAATCGGAAACCGCTGAACCAAGCCCATTGATGACATTGTGGTTTTCTGCTGTTACAATCGCGCCGGTATCCTTGACTGCGTCCAAAATCGCCTGCTCGTCCAATGGCTTCCATGTAAACATATCCAGCACGCGTGCTGTGATGCCGTCTTGTTCCAGCTGCTTTGCTGCCTCAAGCGCTTCCGAAACGCAAAAACCGCTTGCGATAATCGTAACATCCTTGCCGTCTCGCAGCTGCACCGCTTTGCCGCTCTCAAAGGTGGATCCTTCTTCGTACACTTTCTTGACCGCTTTGCGTACAAGCCGCATATAGAACATGCCATATTGCTGTGCAACCTGTGGCAGCAGATTGTTCAGCATCGTGATATCCGTCGGCTCAAGTACTGTCATCGTTGGAATGCCGCGCATGATGCCCATATCTTCAAACGGCATGTGTGTGCCGCCATTAAGCTGCGCTGTAATACCGGGATCGGAACCCACCAGCTTGACATTCTGCTTTGCGTATGCGCCCGACATAAACACCTGATCACAGGCGCGGCGTGTGATAAACGGTGCAAATGTATGCGCAAACGGGATCATACCAGCTGCCGACATGCCGCACGCTACACCGACCATGTTCGCTTCCTGAATGCCGCAATCCACAGTCTGTTCCGGGAATTTTTCTGCAAACGGTTTCATTCCCATTGCAGTCATTAAATCTGCATCCAGCGCAATAATGTGCGGATCATTTTCCGCAAGTCGCATCATGCCTTCGCAATATCCCTGCCTCATATCTTTTGATTCATTGACAAATTCCTTACATACTACGATGCTCATTCCGCTGCACCTCCGATGTCGTTATATGCTGCTTGCATTTCTGCAAGAGCAGATTTCATATCTTCTGCGGTTACTGCACAGCTATGGCTTCCAACTTTACCTGCAATTTTACTCCAGCCATTGCCCTTAATCGTATCAAGTACAATCACAGAAGGTTTGCCGTTCTGCGCCTTTGCTTTATCAATCGCGGCATCAATCTCTTCAACAGAATGCCCGCAAACATTCTGGGCGTACCAGCCAAAAGATGCAAATTTTTCTGCGATATCCGTCATAGACGATACTTCTTCCACAGTACCGTCGATCTGTAAGTGATTGTTATCGACAAAAGCAATCAGATTGTCCAACTTGCGATGCGCCGCAAATAACGCCATTTCCCAAACCTGACCTTCTTCGATTTCGCCATCGCCCAGGATCAGATAAACATTACTTGCTTTTTTCTTCATTTTCAACGCAAGCGCCACACCAGCTGCGCTGGAAGCGCCCTGTCCCAGCGAACCGGTTGTGATATCAATGCCTGGCGTGCGGTTGCTGTCACAGTGGCTCGGAAGGTTGGTTCCGGGTTGATTCAGTGTTTGCAGCTGCTCTATCGGGAAAAATCCCTTCAATGCCAACGTCGCATACACAGCCGGTCCAGCATGTCCCTTGGAAACGACCAGCCAATCCCTGTCATCCCAGCGAGGATCCTGCGGTTTGTACTGCATCTGATTGCCATACAGTACAGCAAGGACGTCAGAAATAGAGAGCGCGCCTCCAACATGTCCCGTACCCAGGCTTGCAATTGTTTTCACCGTTTCCATTTGAATTTGTTTGGAAAAGCGCTGCAGTTCCAACGCTCTATCTTTACATAACATGTATAACACCTCGAAATTTTAAAAATCATAATGCCCAATATTACAGTAAGCTGACACGAGACTCATGCATCCAGTATCTGCATATTTGTGATCCATCCTACAAAAAGAGGATGGATCACAATAGTCAACCGCCGCATTATATAAGATCGGTGTATATGAATCAGGAAAAGAATATTGAAGAGAGATATGTAAAATATATTTTTTCAAGTTGTCAGCGGTTGAATTGTCAATGGGTAATGGTATCGCCCGCCGGGAGGTTTCTCAGGAAGACCTGATATCCTCCCGGCTGCTATGGCGAAAGTGAAAAAGTAGGAATAATCCCCAAAATATAGGAAGAACGTTTTTTTGGAATGCTTTGTAACGATAAGATAACGAATTTATCGCGTGAAGATGCCACGCTTCGGCAGCTCGTGGACAGAAACCCAGCCTTCGCTCAGCGGTTCCTTGAAGCAACCTGCGACTTCTTCTGCCGGACGGGTTGTGAAGCCCTCAACCGGCGCAGTGCCTGCCGGATAATGTTCCAGCATATCCTCAATCATCAAGGTGATGTACTTGCAGATTGCTGCAATCGGACGCTTTGCCTTAAACGCATCGCCGCGGCTCGGATAACCAACTACACCCTCTGGTGTGCCGTAACGCTCAATGACATTGTGACCTTCGCCTTCCGACCAGGTGTGCGGACGACCATAGGAATCTACTGACGTATCATAATGCCCCTTGAGTGCAAGTCCCTTCGGCTGTGCATCGACACAAACGCTCATATCGACCATATCGCCAAACAGCAGGTTTGCCACTGCGGTCTCTGCCTCATCTGCGTGGACAAAATGGGTGGTCAGGGAATCCGGCTCGTCAATCGGTACCCAAAATTCGCGGATTGCACGATGCCACTCCAGCTCGGATACAATCGCCGGCAGCTGGTAACGCTTGAAAAATTCCTGAACCGCAGACTCCAGCATCCACTTGTGACCATGATTGTTGACCAGGATGAACTTGCGATAGCCGTCATCCCACAGACCAAGCATGGTGTAGATCAAGGTCTCACGGACAACTTCTTCCGTCACCATATAGGTGCCCGGCATAGCGACATGATGGTACGGATGTCCTCCGTAATTGATCGGCGGCAGCGCCAGAGAAACTTCATAGCCCTTCTTTGCCGTATAGCGGCGAACGCCTTCGCAAATCTGCGTTACCATATAGGTATCCAGACCGGACGGATTGTGAATACCATGGTTCTCTGTCGTACCGATCGGAATCAGGACAACGTCGTTCTTGCGGCGCTTTTCCATTGCGATATGGCGCGGGGTATTCTGGATATAGCAGCCAGCCTTACCCAGCTCTGATTCTGCCGGAAGACCATACTCCTCCAGAATCTTGTCGATCTCCTCCTCAGAGGCTTCCCATACTTCCTTCTTCAGAAGCCCTGCCGGTGAACCTTCAAACGTGATGTTCGGGTAATCTGTCGTATACCAGGTTTCACCCATCACTTCTTTTTTGTACGTTTTTCTTGACATAATTTCTATCTCCTTTTTTTTAATTAAAATTTAATTTATAGTCCTAACAAAACGACTCCTGCCGTAAACACTGCCGTCGTGATGCATGGTACAACAACTGTTGTTGCAAAAATAGAACGGTATCCCTCTTTGTGCGTCAGCCCGACATAAACAAGCATCATAAACAGCCCCGGAGAATGTGGCAGTGAATCTAACGAGCACGACGCAATTGCAATCAAGCGATGCAGGATATTCAAATTAACGCCGCTTGCAATAAATGTAGGCGCCATGGTGTTCAATGCAATCGTCAGTCCTCCAGATGCAGAGCCTGTAACAGCCGCTATAATCATGATGGAAATTACTGCTACAATATACGGATTCATATCCATGGAAAGGACGCGATCTACCAGAGCTTCATATGCCGGCGTTACCTTGACTACTTCGCCAAACGCCATGATAGCGCAGGGAGCGACAATCGAAGAAATGCCGTTGGTCAATCCATCGTTGACCATGCCCTTAATTCCCTTGCCTTTCAGACGATTCCAGTGAAGGATCAGGCACAACAGGGAAGCTACCAGCATACATATGACAACGATCATATTCGGATTCAACGAGGTACGCGATAATGTAATGATTGCCACTACAAGAACGACCATCGGTGCAAAAGAAGATGCGGCGGAGGGCAGCTCACTGCGTTCAACCTCATAAGCCGAAGAGTCATAATTCTTCGGGAATGTAAAGTGTTCTCCAGCTTTTTTCAGCCTTTTTGCTTCCCACTGCAAATACAGATATTGCAGGACAAACATAAAGATCGCAGCCAAAATACCCATGACAGGCGCCGCCGTCAATTTGGTTCCCAGGTATTGCGTCGGAACCAAATTTTGAATTGCAGTTGAACCCGGCAAACAAGTCATTGTAAATGTACAAGTACCTGCTCCCACAATGCCTATCATAATATTTCGTGAAATATCCGCTTCCTTCAGCAAAAGATATCCGATTGGCGCAATGGCAAAGATAATAACAAACAGGCTGATACCGCCATAATTCAAAATAGCTGAAATCACAAGCAGCGACAAAACCGCCCGTTTTTTGCCAAACCAGTCGATAAACTTATAGCCGATTGCAATTGCTGCTCCGCTTTCATCCATCAGCTTTGCGTACAGCGCAGAAGAGGCAAAGACGAATAGATAGCTGGCTAGAAAACTCGTGTAGCCTTCGAGGTAAGACGTCGTAAGCGTCTCCCATATACCCAGCCCGTTGGTTATCATAATCAGTACCGCGGCAATAATGGACAGCGGGAATGCAGATACCCCTTTATAGGCTAAAAATATTAACAGCGCTACACTCAAGATCAGCCCCAAAAATCCTACCGTCATAACATCCTCCCTTCCTGTGCATAGATATAATTTTTCATTTATACATCCAACAGCCACCAGCTATGCCCTGGATAGCACTCTGGGTATAATTTTTTGTTTAACACACCATCCAATTTTCGGATGAAGATGTCAGCTGTGCTGAAAATTGTGCCTTCTTCCAAATGACCTCCGAAAATCGTCTTGCCGCCTTGTCCAGCGACAATGATATGCACATGCGGCATGCATTTGCCGTCCTTCAGGGAAACGTCACCGGTAAGATTTAAGATTTCCATCTTTTCGTTAATCTCTGTGACTTCATAATTTCCTTCGATTTCATTGCCGGCACCAAACTTTACGTGACCGGTAGCACCAATGCCCATAATGGTAGCCGCTGTAACATGCTCCTTATCACAGACATTTGCGATAGCAGACATAATCTCTTCGCCAATTTCCAAACGCATGACGATGGTATCACCTAAAACACGATATCCCATAGATCATTCCTCACTTTCTACCGGTACGCCGGTAATTTCTTCATACAACTTGACCGGAGACCAGCAGTCTTCTCCTGGGAAGCGTGCCATTGCCGCATGAATGACTTCGTTGCATACAGATGTGCCGTACAGCGGAATACCGAGACGTGTTGCCATTTCCATGACCAGATTTGTATCCTTATAAAGCAGCTTCAACTGTACGCCACCACCGCTGAATTTGCGGCTGATGATCTTCTCTGCGTAATTGCGGAACAGCGGTGAGCCACAGCTGCCGTTGCCCAATACCTCCGCTACGATCTTCGGATCAACACCCGCCTTTGCGCCCAATGCCATTGCTTCGCAAACGGCAACCGTGGACAGTGCGGACATGACACCGTTACAGTTTTTCACAGTCTGTCCCATACCGGGGCGCTCACCGACGTATACAATGGTTTTACCCAATACGTCAAAAATATCCCGGCATGCTTCAAAATCAGCTTTGGGTGCGGCGATCATCATGGCAAGCGAACCTGCTTCTGCACCGATCTGACCTCCTGTCACTGCGCAATCAATAATCTGTACATCCTTAGCTGCCGCTCGTTCAGCCAGCTCCATCATCGGCTTGTCGCCAATGGTCGCGGCGATAATGACCCTGCTGCCGGGACGCATTTTTTCCATCAAACCGTTTTCGCCAAACAGAACGGTTTCAACCTGCTGTGCGGTTACAACCATAATGATCGCAACATCTATATCTGTGCCTACCTGCGCGTTTGTCTTACAAACAATGCCGCCATTCTGCTGGAACTGCTTCATACGTTCTTCGCTTACATCAAAGCCTTTTACGCTATAGCCCGCACGAATCAGGTTACGCGACATGAAAATACCCATGTCTCCCAAGCCAATAAATCCAATTTTTTTCATACTATCGTTCCCTTTCCTTGAATCATTCCACGTTTTGGACAAATTCAATGCAAATGTTGTTTGGATCTCGTAAATATACCCATTTCGAGACCACTTTCCCGTTTTCCGTATTGTTATTCACCGATGAATGGAACGTGACGCCCTTATTGCAAAGATCACAATATATTTGTTCTATATTGTCAACCTCGTAAGCAATATGTGCAGAACCTGCAACAGATGCATCTCCATGATATGGTGTTGTTGCAGGGGTCAGGTATTGAAAAAACTCAATTTCAAAACCGCCCAAACGCACCGTAGCCATTTTCAGTTTGACATATGGCGTGGTATGTGTTCCCAAAATCCCACGTCCCAGATCGTCTCCCTCGATCACCGCACTTCCTGTCTGCGTTGCTCCCAGGATATTGATCCAGAAATCCAAAGTCTTTTCCATATCCATCACCGTAAATCCGGTGTGAACAACCTTTGTTACGCTTGCCATGATACCGTCCTTCTCTTATTCATCAAACGTCAGAATAACTTTAAAGGCTTCATCTGGATGGTGAACAGCAAGATCCATCGCCTTGTCCAGATCTGCAAACGGGATATGATGCGAATTGAGACCGTCAAAATCATACCGATCCTTGATTGCATTCATAAAACGGATGGTACGCTGCATCCAGTTTTTCGTGCCGCCGGAGCCTTTGATCTTCAAAGTAGACCAGATGGTTTTTCCGATTTCTACCGGCACCTTGCGACCAATGGAATGACCAATTAAATTGACACGGCAGCTGTGACCTGCTACATCAAAAATTGCAGCAAGGGCTGCGTTGCTGCCCGAAGCCTCCGCAATGACGGAAGGTCCATGTCCATCGGTTGCAGCCTTAATCTGGTCGTAATAATCTTCATCCATTGGGTTGAGCACGACATCTGCGCCATATTTCAGTGCCATCTCGCGCCGGGCTGCGTTCACATCCGCAACGATTACCTTAGCGCCCGACGTCTTGGCAACCATGGAAGCTGACAGACCGACCGGACCTGCGCCCATAATCAACGCATAGTCAGAAGCGTCAATATAGCCGCCGTTGCCCCAGATACCAAAATAACCAATCGAGAACGTCTCTACCCATGCACCCCAGTCATACGACCAGTCATCAGGGATTTTGTAAGCATACTGCTCTTCGATAATAAAGTACTCGCCCATACCGCCGGGGGAATCTGGACGGAATCCCAATTCGCGGAAGTTTAAGCAGGCAGAAGGCATCAACCCTTCCTTGCAGTTTTCACAATGACCGCATGCAAGCACGCACTCTGCGGTTACTTTGTCTCCCTTATGGAAGGTTGTCACCTCAGAGCCAACCTCGACGACTTGACCGCCGACTTCATGCCCGGGTGTATATGGCGCAATATCATATCTGCCTTCTGCCGATTCTCCTTCAAAACAGTGCACATCGGAACCACAGATACCGCACGCTTTGGTTTTCACCAGAATCTGGTTGGGCTTCAGCGGCGGCAGCTTTACCGACTCGATCCGAAGATCATGCGGTCCATACATGAACGCCATTTTGATTTCTTTGTTCATAGTCTTCCTCCTTACTGTTGTCTACATTGTCCAAAAAGTTTTGCTGTCGCATTTCTTTTTTGTTATGTTTGCATTATACCTGTCCTTTTTTGCGTTGTATATATTGTTTCTTGTTCGCTTAAAAAACAATCTTGCGGTCAAAATCCCTGCGATCATCGGATGTTTTCCCATGTATTTCCATTTCGATTCACATTCTTGTGTTACAAAAAAAATTATCTTGTTTATTCTGTGAGGATTATACAGCCCGTTCCCAGCGCCCAAAACGAATGTAATACCAATGAAAACGCCAGTCAAACGTGGAATCCCGCAAGGCGTAGCACATAAAAAGACCCGTTCCGGCATGATGCCAAAACAGGGTCCTTACTCTTACTTTGTTTTTTCTTTGCTTTATTTCAAATCATTTCCCTGGAGCTTCTGTTTTTCTCCATTTTCTCTGAATTTGGCTGGCGTGTATCCCGTCTTCTTCAAAAACAAACGGTTAAAGTAATTCACATTTTCATATCCAACCAGTTCAGCAATTTGATTGATCGAATATTTTGTCAAAATCAGATATCGCTGCGCTTCACCGATCCGTCGATTGATAAGATAGTTAATTGGCGACATGCCAAGCTCTTTCTTCATCATATGGGCAATATGATATGGAGAAACAAAAAATTTTTCTGAAAGCCTTTCCAGTGTGATATCCTTACTGTAATTTTCATCAATATACCGTTTGACCATCATAGTCAATTCAGATACACTTTCAATATTCTCCTCCGATATTCTGTTCAAAAGATGATGGATATAAAAAATCATTTTTGATATGTTCAGCTGCGCAATTTCATACATAAACGGTTGCTTCTCCAGGTTGTCTCTGCACAGCTCGTAAAAAATATTTTTTATGTCATCCCAATATTCATCACAATCTATAACCGGACAGGCATCCGCAGGGATCAAACAATTGTCTTCCAATCCCCTCAGCGAAACATGATCTAAGACACATGTCACTACTTTTACTGGATGATCTGCTGTTGAATATTCTGCATGCAACGTACATTTATTTAACGCTACAATTTGTCCCTTTTTTACCGTATATTTTCGATGGTTGATTTCGTACTCACTCTGTCCCTCCAGAAGAAACAGTATCTCTGGATACTCATGAACATGCGTATGATAAGACACTCCTTCGGGAAATTCATTCATCAAAACACGGACAACATCTGGAAGCCCTTTCCGAAACAGGTTTTGCTTCTTCTTTTGAAAGTCCAAACAAATCATTCATGCATCACCTTTCGTGAATTTTTCACCAAGAGTTTATTTTTTATAACATCAATAATACCTCTTTATTGCTGCAATAACCAATCAACGATATCATAAATTTCGTCACCTTCGTAACGGTACTTTGAGTGCCGTGTCCGGGCTATGATTTTTTTCGGTAAACATCTCGGATTTACAGCAACGGCGAACTTTCTCATTCCATCGTTCTTTGTTCCGAAATATGATCGTTGACCTGGATATAAATTTTTTCGATTCCTTAATTTTTTGAAAGTAATCCGGTCTGCTGTAGGATGCCAGCCTTTTCCCTTGGTATATGAAAGCAGCCAACTGGATTTCTCCAATCGGCTGCATATTATGAGGGGCTCTCGACAGAATGGTATCCTGTCGAGAACAATCTTCGTGGGATGAAATTACTTATCGCCAGCGCCACAGGCGGAACCGCAAGCGGTCGGCTTCTCTTCCGGTTTATCTCCGGTGCCGCAGGCAGTGCCACAAGCAGCGGCAGGTGCTGTTTCCTGCTTTTTGTTCCATCCAAACAGATTCAAAAGTGCCATAACAAGAACCTCCATTGTGTATTCAGAATGCTATTCCACTCTCTGTATGTTTTATTATACGGATTTTTTTGTGTTCCACAAGTACGCACTTTTTTATAACCCAGTCACCTTTTTGTGACCGTTGCATCACGTTGGTTCTCAAAAATATTTCCTACAAATGAGAAACGCAGCGGTTGAAAGTCCTGTTATCCTGCATTATAATCGAAGTGTAACATTCGATTCTGATGTAAAATACCAAAGGAGGAAGTACAGATGGTAACAAAAGAAGAACTGCCTGATTGCCCCGTAGCAACAACCGTACAGCTAATCGACAGCAAATGGAAGCTGTTGATCCTGCGCAATTTGCTTGTACGTCCGTGGCGATTCAATGAATTGAAAAAAGATTTGGAAGGAATCAGCCAGAAGGTGCTGACAGACAGCCTGCGTTCGATGGAAGCCGATGGGATTATTACGCGCACGGTCTATCCAGAAGTTCCGCCGAGAGTGGAGTATGCGTTAAGCGAATTGGGCGAATCTATGCGTCCCATTATCAGCGCGATGGAACAATGGGGCATAGCGTATAAAAATGCAAAGGTGGGATCATAACAAAAACCTGTATCGCATATATCACTACGCCACAACCAACAGACACCTCAATCGACAGCGCAATATCCAGAATTTTTTGTGTCGGCGTCATAAAAATGTTGGTATATACATTCGGAACAGCCATACTGAGTAAGATCCAAAACAGGGCAAAAACACTATGGTCGCCAAACACATTAAAAATTCCGCCAGCATCTGGGTGAACAGGAATGCAGGGACAACAAATTTTACCAGAAGCACATATTGCCTCGCCAAATCCAGTAGGGATTTCTTTGCGCGGGAGTATCCCATGGATTGTGTAAACCTTCATTGCAGTGTAGAATAAAAGCACA
>JAUNIY010000248.1 GCA_030523305.1 Eubacteriales bacterium | reverse complement strand
TTCGCTCAGATGATCTCGAAATATTTCCTGGCCATAATACTGCCATTGCTTCAGACCCGAGTTGGCTTGCTTCTCTTGCCAAAGTTGGAGAAGAATACGCAAAGTCTTCAATAGCCGGACAATATGTCCCTGCCTATTGGGCACACTGCTATTCAGAATTTGCGCCAGAATTCCGCACCAACGCCTTTGAGCTGGTGGAAGGAAGGCATCTCACACCGGAGGATTCCCACGCCGTGCTCATTTCGGAGGATCTTGCGGAAAAAAACGGGCTGGAGATCGGCAGTACCTATCACATATATCATGAAAATGATGTGATCGGAATTATACCTCAATACGATGGGTTTGCATGCGAGTTGACCGTCATTGGAATTTTCCATATCAATGCAATGCAAATCGTGACGGAATATACATTTGAAGACGAACTTGCAGAGAATCAGATTTTCCTCGACATCAACACAGAAGAGGAATTCTATGCATATGCAGAATCATGTATGATCGCTATTGACAATGCGACATTTTTTGTGGAAGATCCCGCTGAATTGGACACGGTAATGGAACGCGTCAAGGAATGCGATGCTATTGATTGGCAATTTTTTGACATGACATATGACCAAACCACCTATGAATCAGCGATTGAACCGCTGCAAAAGCTGCAGAAGATCGTCGCGGGAAGCATTGCGGTGCTGGTTTGTGTCATGGTGGTACTGCTGTATCTCATTCTTCAGATGTCTATCCAGGGGAGAACGCAAGAACGAAAAATTTACCACGCGCTTGGTATCAAGAAGCGTGCGGTTTTTGGCCAGTTTGTGTTGGAATGTATGCTGCTGGCTGTGCTTGCGTTTCTACCTGCTTCTGTGATTACGGCGACTTGTGCAAATTCTCTTGGCAATGCCGCGCTGTCGCTCAGTCAGGGTCCACAGCAGACAGTGGAAGACCTGACGGATGATGAGATATGGGAAATGGTGGAGAACGGCACGATTTCTGATCTGACCGCTATAAAAATGGACGCTTCCCCGCAGGAAATTGTGGTTTCGCTCTCGCCCGCAGTCATGGCTTTGGTATTGCTGTTACTGTTGCTGGCTATCGTAATGTTCGTGTTGTGGCAGCTGCGCGATGATATCGCAGCAACCCTGCCCACCAGGAAACGGATTACCGCTTCCCATGCTGCACTTGTCTGGGCAAAGCCGTCTAAGCTGATCGATCGTGCCATGCTGTATATCCTGCGTGAACGAAGAAAAAGCCTGCATCTTGGAGCTATTGTGCTGGTTTTCGCCGTTTTTCTGACTGTTTGCAGCTCTATATATGGTAGCACGGATCGTTCGCTGGAAGAAGTCCGTAAGACCATTGATGTCTCGTTCCGCGTAGACAGCACCAAAGATGACAATCTCGTGGTGGACGATGCATTCATTGAGAAGGTTTTGGCACTCGGCGGCTGTAAAGCCTACGACGGCGAAAATGTGATGACCCTCTATTCGGAGGAATTCCAACTTGTACCCGGATATTTCGCGGGTAATTCCAATTATAACGAATATCTCCAGCATGTGATGCGCATTACAGCACATCATAACAGTGAATTGGTACAGGATTTCGTTTATGACAATCTGGAACTGGCGGAAGGAAGGCATTTGAAAGAAGAGGATACACACGCTGCA
>JAUNIY010000087.1 GCA_030523305.1 Eubacteriales bacterium | reverse complement strand
ATCTGCGCATCGTTGACCGCGTTGGCGGCGGCGACAGCTTCGGCGGCGGCCTGATTTATGCGCTGCTGAACGGTAAGTCCACGCAGGAGGCCGTCGAATTTGCAGTGGCTGCATCCGCACTCAAGCACTCCATCGAGGGCGACTACAACCTCGTTACCGTTGATGAAGTGGAAAAGCTCTCCGGCGGCGATGGCTCTGGCAGAGTACAACGTTAATTTCTACAACTATACTCCTTATTATCTATCACTCTTCATAATGGAACACACCTATTTTTATCCTTTTTCACGTATGGGAGCAGGTACAAAACCTGCTCCCACACTCTCCATAATGCAATGATGACAAAACGGCCGGACACACAAATGCCCGGCCGTTTCACTTTTAAGGGTATCGAAATGTTGAAAACTGTTGTAGTTTTCACATATCATAATAATCCAGCTTGGAATCATTGAGTTCTTTGCGCACAATTCTCCAATCCCGCATGTACATATCCATGTATGCAACGAAGGTTGTGTTGTGCGTTCTTTCTTTTAAATGGACCAATTCATGAAGGATGACATATTCCAAACATACAATCGGTTTCTGTGCCAACTGTAGGTTAAACCACAGTCTTTTTTTTTCGACGTTACAAGTCCCCCACCGGGTAACCATATATTTCGTCTGCCAAGAATCACAATATAAGCCTGTTATCCGCTCCCATTTAGGAAGAAGACGCGCAATCTCAGCTTTCAGCATCAAACGATATTGTTCTCGAACATACTTCTCTCTTTGTTTGACTGTGCTATTCTTTCTCATGGAAAGGATGACTTGATTTCCTCGCATTTCAAACCTGTTTTTCTGTGAATTTGGTACAAAGGTTATATAATATTGTTTTCCCCAAATGTACATGGTTTCACCGCTAACATATTGACGTTTCGCGTGTCGCGGTTGCCGCTGAAATTGTTCCATTTGCTTTTGAATCCAGTTGAGATTGGTTCGGGCATATGCCTCAATCGCCGTATAATCCATGGATAACGGCGCTGAAATAACAACATGCCCATCCGGCGGCTTGACGTGAAGGTACATGTTCTTAATATGCTTTTTTTGAATATCAACCGGTATACCAGAGATCACAATTCTCATGGATCAGTATTCCTCCTGCATTGTAATGATCCGAAATAGACGCTCCACTTCTGTATCATCATTGAGGATTGCAAACAACGCGCGTTTTATTCTATTTTCCTTGATAGAATCGCCGCGGAACCCACTCATTTTGCTGCTCAAAACAGCCTCGTGAAGCTGGATGGCCAAAGCTTCATCTTCGCCGATGGTATCATAAATCGCTTGCATAGCCTTGCTGTTTCGAATGCTTTCCGGATAATCCGCGTTCTGTTCCGGATGTTCAACATTTCTCGCCAAAGCAATATACTGTTCCAGCAGCTCTTTGTAAGACAAAACGCCTCGCTTCCTGTCTTGAATAAGTTTTTCCAAAATGGTTGACATCTTTTCATAGTATTTTGGGTTTACAGTTATCTTTTCAACCATCTTGCGACGGATATTATTCTCAATCGCTTCCGCGGCTCCTTCCTTCTGACTTGGCGTAGCATCTTCTGCCGGCATCGTTTCCCCTTGATCTGTCACAAAATCAAGCAAAGTGAAATCATCAAATGCACCGATTTTGACACTGTCGGAAGCTTCAATATAATGATCAATAAGCTTGCGCATGTCCGGTTCATACGCTTTGAAATCCAAGAAATCGCCGCTCTTATTGCCAACAGCCTGCTTTAACGCAATATAAAAATGAACCCCATCTTCATATTTTTTCCATTGCGCTGAACTGCAAACATCTACCATGTACTGCTTGGCTTCTGCAAAAGCGCGAACCAAACGGTTCACAAGCTTATATAGCTTTTCTCGTAGGCGTGCACGGATCTCGTCTGCATTTTCGTTCGTTCCGGATACACCACAAAAATAATGCATATATTGCAAATCTTCTCTTGGCGCCTCCACGCCTTCGCATAATTCCTCCAGTTCTTCGAAAATATGCTCAAAGTGTTTGACAGCTTCTTTGCTTCTATCTTTGATGACGCCAACAACATCTTCAGGATCATAATTTTGAAAAGCTCCAGAAGTATACTGATCCATGGCGTTTTTCAATTCACCGAAAAGCTGTTTATAATCCACGATATAACCAAACTCCTTCGTGTCACCATCCAAACGGTTTACACGACAGATCGCTTGGAATAATCCATGATCTTGCATACTCTTATCGATATAGAGATAGGTACAAGGAGGTGCGTCAAAGCCGGTCAATAGCTTATCCACAACGATCAACAATTTCATATTGGCTGGCTGATGGATAAACTTCTCCTTTGCCTCCTTCTCAAACGCTTCCACCTTTTTCTGAATAGAAATTTTCTCTGGAAGGTTTGCGGGATCAAGCCCCAACATATGAAGATAGATTTCATATTTCATAAAAGTTTCTGTTTCATCTTCTGCGCTGACGGTATCTGTTCTAAGGTCACTTGCCTGTGGTGTGTACGATGAAATGATCGCACATTTTTTAAATCCATGCTGCTGAAAAATTTCATAATACTTGCAAGCTGTATAAATAGAATCGGCAACAAGAATGGCATTTCCATTGCCATCCATCAAGCGAGGTTTTAGATCAAAATCCTGTATAATATCCCATGCCACGCGTTCTAGCCTAGAACGGGAACGATATATCTTCTGCATGTTGGCCCACTTTTCTTTTAGCTTAGCTTTTGCCTTGCTGGAAAGGCCACGCGTTTTCACATCAAACCACAGGTCAATTCTGTCATTCGAGGAAATATGCTGCGGGATGTCACGGTATTCGTATCGCAAATCCAATACGACATCATCGCGTACAGCTTCATTATATTGATAGGCATGAATGTACGTGCCAAATACCTCAATGCTTGTCTTCTTGTCTTTCTTAAGGAGCGGTGTCCCCGTGAAACCGATAAAGATTGCTTCCGGCATGATGGCTTGCATGGCAGCATGCAGTTTGCCGGACTGTGTTCTATGGCATTCGTCAACAAATACGTAGATTTTCCCCTTCGCCTTGAAGTGTGCAGGAAGCGCTTTTTTGAGTTCATCGATATACTTATCATAATCAAGTTCCGTCGCTTCGCCGCCGCGTCTGCCGAATTTATGAACCAACGAACATAACAGTGAACTGTCATAAGAATTCAGCTTTTGCAGCAAGTCATCACAGCTCTTGGTTCTGGTAATTTTTTCATTGACACCGATATACGTCTTTTCAATTTGCTCATCCAATTCATCACGATCCGTAACGATAAGAACGCGGGCATTGTCATCCTCACCATTGGCCAAAATCCATTTTGACAGCCATACCATTGTCAGCGTTTTACCACTTCCCTGTGTATGCCAAATAATACCGCCACGCTGTTTGGCCAATCTATTCTGCGTGCGCTTGATGCCATAATACTGATTATAGCGGCACACCTTCTTCCAACCTTTATCAAATATGACAAAATTCTCAACCAGATCAATAAAACGCTTTTTATCAAACATCTGATAGATTTGCTGCAACAGAGGATTATCCCACTTTTCGCAGTAAGCCATAATCCGCACATCTTCCGGGTCACGCTCATCTTCATTTGCATGAAAGCCATCTGGTTTCCATTCCATATAATATTTTTCACTGGTAAGAATGGTTCCATAACGAAGCCCTTCCGTTTCATTTCCCGCCATACAAAACTGCACCGTAGTGAAGAATGGCGCAATGAACGAATCCTTTTGATTCGTCAAATTTTGACGAATGCCATTGGATATGGATACACTACTTTTCTTTAATTCGATGACTGCCATTGCAATACCATTTACATAGATGACAAGGTCGGGCCTTTTTTCCTGTCGGTCGACAACTGTAACTTCTTCCGCAATGGCAAAATCGTTATTGGTCGGCGTCTTGATGTCCATAAAATACACAGTCTTGGGTGAGGCCTTCGGTGTTTCTTTTACCTTTGCCCCGTATTTCAAAAGCGAATAAACCTTTTGATTTGCGTCATATAAACCGTGTGTCATATCGCCAGCTGCTTTTATCAGTTCGGCAACCGCACCATCAATCAATTTCTGGCTATAACCGCTCAGGCGTAAGTATGCACGCAGACGGTCTTCACGGATATTTTTGTTGGCAACATCTTTCAGATTGCCCAAGTATTCATAATCAAGGGTATTTCTATCCCGGAAAAAACCAACCACACGGTTTTGAGTAGCTCTTTCAGAATCTCCAATATGCATGCATACCTTCCTCCTCATATCAATCGTATCTTTCCTGTGAGCAGATTGCTCATCATGCCTTGTTTCACTTGCATCAGTTTTTCGAGTTCATCTTCTAAACTCGCAATATTCTTTTCCATTTCGATAAAAATGCGATTGAGCGCAACCATCTCATTTGGATCAGAGGGTATCGTTACACGTATCTTTTCTATCTCTCCCAAATTTATCTTCATGGGAATTGCAAACTGTAGTGCATGTAACTCTACCTCCTTGGCAAATGAACGCAGTTCGGACACAAATGTAACAAATCGTGCCAAATCCGTATTTCCGTGAAATTTCAACAATGCCAAGCTAACATAGAAACTTGCGTTGACATCCCAGTCAATAAACTTACACTTTCCCAGTGAGCCGATTCTCGTCATCAGTACGTCGCCTGTTTCAATTTTATATGAAGCCGTCAGCCTATGATGTTCTTCTTCACTTATCTTTTTTACATGCCTAAAGTCTCCTGTCGTGACAGTTTCAACACTATAAAAAGGAAATCCGCTATCTACATACTTTGGTGTTTGATGTGTGCCATCTTTCACATCAGCGATTTCTCCCAACGCAATATTTTCCCATTCAGAAGAAAACCCGTCTAACCGTTCTGTCCCCGTCAAATACAGATTCATGGCCCCGTATTTTATGTTCTTCTTCTTTTCAATTTCTTTTTTCAAATTCTGAATGAGGCCATCCATTTCTGTCAAAACAGAAACGATCGCTTGCTGCTCCTCTTGCGATTCCGGAAATGAAATTCTTAAACTGCCAACAATACCAGCACTGAGACCATCCATGATACCGCCTACAGACAACCTGGCAGTTTGTTTTTTCAGGAAACCAAATTCATCAGAAAACAGCTGTAAAAGGTATGCTTGATTTATTTTCTTTTTGTCGAACCTTAACCTCACAAGATGAGAATCCATAATTCCTTTTTGAATTCCTTCGGGAACAATGGCACATTTCCCAATGGTACCCATCGTACTCATTACAAAATCTCCGGGTATGATTTCACATGAGGATAATCTATCAAAATGTTCCTTTTGCAAATATCGTTCGCCTAAAGAAAAATCTTTCGCGTAAATATTTTCTTGCCCATAGACTTTATACTGTCCATACGGCATCAATGTTTCTTTTTTCAACTGGCTTCCAAAAGGCCCTATTTTTATACCATTTGGTATCAATACATCTGTAATCGGGCAGTCAATCCATCCGTCTCTTACCATATAAATCCCATCCTTTCCAGATGTGATTTCACTTTTTCCTCATATTCCGCTGTCTGCTTCATAAGGTCTGGAAGCGTATCTTCATATCGCTTGGAAAGCTCCATAATTCGATCTGCCAGCCGGTGGGAAATCCCTGCATAAAGCGCACGAATACGATCGCCGATGGCACAATACCACTTCTTGTTTACAAGCAAATCCATGATTTCTTCATCGGTCAACGCAGCGTATCTGTCACGGGCTTTTGCATCCAACGCCTTCTCCATATCCTTGATTCGCTTTGCAGATTCTTCGGACTGCTTGGCAAGCACACTGGCTTCTTTTAGTTCTGCGTAATCATCAGCATACACTTCCGGCACAGGCGCTTCTGTGCGAGCCGCCGCAATCGCGCATGCAACCGATGTTTTCGTGACCGTGCCTTTTTCTGTATATGCAACCTCCAAGATGGGATTTTTGTTAATATATGCCACATACTCCTTCTTTTTCATTGGCAGCAATTGCTGCAATGCAAGAAGTCCATCGATGAGCGGCGTGTGAATATGGCGCATAATCTCGTCTATCTTCTCCTGAATATCTTTGCTTTTAACCTTTCCACTCTCCGCTATTTCTGACAGGATGGAATCCTCTTCAGATTCTTCTACCAAAGACATCAGGCGTGCATCTATCTCTGCTGCAACCGCACGCAAGTCGTCTATCTCTTGTTTCTCTTCGGAAAACAATGCAGAAATAAGGGTTGCTTTTGGTATCAGCTTCCCTTCCCAGCCTGCGACCTTTCGTTCTGGATTGCCATCTGCATCTGTTTTCTTTGTTTCCTTCATGATGTTTTCCGTCTCTCTTGCCACACCATAACCAGTGCCTTCTGAGATAATCAAAGATACATCATCCCCGAGCACCTCATTCCAATAGGCAAGAATTACTTGATATATGTCATATTTATCGGTAAGTGCAAGCCCTTCAAACGCTTTTAACATAACCTCCGCAAGCTCTGCAATCAAATCTTTTGCCGATACCGTACAACATAATGTCTTGAGTTTTGTATCCGCATATTCTTTCCAGTTTGCAAAAGCATCTTCTATCTTCTCGCCATAAGCGACAAATTCAGCGTTAGAATATATCGTCTGGCGGATGGCATCTTCTTCCACATTCAATTTATAGTAACCATTTCGGAATACACGCAACAATTCATCCTTCAGTGTTGGGAATGCAGTCCAAAAATGGTCCAAAGCATCGATATCTTCTGCGGGAATGCCGCCATGAATATGTGCATCAATATTCTGCATATCGTCTGGATCAGAAGAATCAATATAACGGGAAATATTTAAGTTATAACCATTTTTCTCTTTGATTTCTATATTTGGTACAAACCGGGCATACTTCGGGTCCGTGGTGATTTGTTCGTTAAATGTAGTGACAATACGATAAATATCCTGCTCCCGAAGCCTGTTTTTGCTGCCATCCTTTACATACCCCTTCCCTGCATCAATCATGAAGATACCAGCACGATTTTCCGCACCTTCTTTATCAATGATTAAAATGCATGCCGGAATACCAGTTCCATAGAAAAGGTTCGGCGGAAGGCTGATGATGCCCTTAATCCAACCTTTATCAACAATCTTTTGTCGAATGATCCCCTCCGCATTCCCACGGAACAAAACGCCATGCGGCAAAATAACCGCTGCCTTGCCGTTTGATTTTAATGTTTTTAAGATATGCATGAGCCAAGCATAGTCTCCGTTCTTTTCCGGCGGCCTTCCCTCGTAGCCTGAGAATCTACCGAATTCTTTTAATCCATCAGACCAATTCTTCAGTGAAAACGGCGGATTTGCTACAATATAATCAAATCGTTCCAATTCGGATGGATCGTTCGCTTTTGTAAACTGGGGATCTGAAAATGTATTGCCCGCCACAATTTTGATGGTAGCCTTATTGTGGAGCACAGCGTTCATTTTTGCTAAGCCGGCGGTCGAGCCTTCTTTTTCTTGCCCATACCCGGCAATGTCAAATGGGGCCTCTGCCACTGCTCGAATGAGCAATGATCCGCTGCCGCATGCAGGATCACATACTGTTGCGTCATGATCCGTACATTGATCTATTCCAATAACCTTTGCTAAAATGCGCGACACTTCAGCAGGCGTATAAAACTGTCCCTTGCTCTTGCCGCTTTCTGTGGCAAAATTTCTCATCAAATATTCATACGCATCGCCAATAATGTCGTCGCCTTCTGCTTTATTTTTTGAAAAATCAAGTTCCGGACGCTGGAATATCGCGATCAGCTTGGTAAGCTTATCCACCATCTCCTGCCCTTTCCCAATTTTTGCTTCATCATTAAAATGCGCAATATCAATAACGCCCTTCAAGCTTTCGTTGACCTCGGCCAAGCGAGCAATTACTTTATCAATGCCTTCTCCAATATTCTTCTTATTTTTTAACGCGATAAAATCATCAAAAGAGCATCCCGTTCTTTTTTCCGGGTCAGGCTCCGGATCATGCTCCTTATCAAAAACGGTCAAATCTCCGTACTTTTGCCCTTTATATTTATCCGTTACATACTTCATGAATAATAATGTGAGAATGTAATCCTTATATTGCGATGCATCCATGCCTCCACGCAATGCATCGCAGCTCGCCCAAAGCGAACGATATAATTCCGTTTTCTTTACTGCCATAGCCTGAATCTCCTTCTTGCTGTCTTATCCACTACTTCATAGCGCTCTTTCCGCTTTCAACCCATGCATCGAGTTCGGAACATTTGAACTTCCATTGTTTCCCGATCTTATGTGCTGGGATTCCTTTTGCATTGCGAATCCATCCGCGGAGCGTAACCGGTTTGACACCCAAGTAATCGGCAGCTTCTCCAATACCAATCCATTTATCATTCATCTTTTCTTCCATGCTTCCACCTCTTAATGCTGTAGTAGATACAAGATAACAATGATATTATATCTATTTTTCTATTCAAAAACAAGCTGTTTGCTGTTATTTGTTTATATTTGTAGATAGTTATTGTGAAAATTACAATGGACGCATTCCCATTTTATCTGGATCATAGACCCGCTCGGAAAGCCCATCACATCAAAGCAACCAAAAAAATATCCCCCGCCAAAACATTGGCGAGGGAATGAAATACAGCTTAATATCCAGTTTCAAACAAAGCCACGTCTTATGCGCCAAGTCCAAGTGGCGAGAACATGACATACATAGCGACCAATACAATGGCCGTGATGGTGATAACCGGCCAACGCCATTTCCACGGGGTCATATCGACCGGTGAAATATCCTGGAGGACATACGGCTCCGGACGCGGTGCCACCTTTGAGCAGATATACAGCAGGATTAGGTCAATGACGAATGCTGCTACTTCAAAATACAGGAAATGCAGCGGAATAAAATGCATCATCAGGCCATAGCAAGCGATATGCACCACAAGTGTCAGTTTTGGCGCAAAATTCGGAACATTTTTGTTGAGCATACCCATGACAGCGATAGCCAGCACCGGCACGCCATAATATCCCCACATTTGGTTGAGGAACGTCGAAATACCAGCCGGGAGATACATCAGGAATGGTGCAATGACAATAGAAATCAAGCACAGAACCAAGCCGAACCGCTTGGCAATCTTGATGTTCTGCTCCGCAGAACGTTCCTTTTTCGAGATTGCAGGAAGGACATCCAGTGTGAATAGCGTCATCGAACTGTTCAGGACAGAGTTAAAGGACGACAGGATTGCGCCAAACATAACAGCGGCAAAGAAACCTAGCAACGGCGTCGGCAAAATATCTTTTACCAGCGTTGGATACGCCATGTCAAAGTCTGTCAGCACGCCGCCATCGCGGATATACTGAATAATACCAGGCGCAACCAAAAAGATCGGGCAGAATACCAACACCAAACCAGAAAGCAATGCGCCCTTCTGTGCTTCTTTGAGGTTCTTGGCGCCCAACACGCGCTGCATAATGGACTGGTTGGTACAATAATACGATACATGATTGATGCCGCAGCCCAATATAATGACAGGCCATGGAATATAAGGCGCCTGCGCATCCCAAGGCTGTATGGTATTCAAGTGATCCGGCGAAGCGGTGGCGAAGGTGCGGATGCCCTCGGCAATGCTGCCGTCTCCCAACGCAACAAAGGCCAAAATCGGAATGAGGAGCACCGCGCCAATAATAAAGATGACACCATTCAATGTATCCGAAACTGCCACGGCTTTCAATCCACCAAAAATTGCATAAACACCGCCGATAACGCCAAGCGCAACGCTCATAATCGCAATGGCCATAAAGCGGTTGCCTCCAACCAATCCAGTCACATCAAAAATGCGTTCCATTGCCACAGAACCTGCATATAGAACCAGTGGAAGCATTGTGACAATATAAGCCACTAGAAAGATAAACGAAACCAAAACGCGGGTAGATCGGTCAAAGCGATCCTCCAGAAATTCTGGAATCGTGGTAATGCCTCGCTTAAAGTATTTGGGCACAAAAAAAAGCGCCATAAGCGTCAGTGCAACCGGGCACATGGATTCCCAGCTCATCGCTGTCATGCCTGCGGCATATCCTTGCCCATTTCGACCTACTAGTTGTTCGGCCGACAGGTTTGTCATCATCAGTGAGCCAAAAATAACGATGCCTGTAAGGCTTCGTCCACCAAGAAAATATCCCTCCTGGCTCGTTTCGTCCGTTCCCCTTGTCCGCAGCCAACTGATGAAAGCGACTATCGCCGTGACAGCAACAAAGGAAGCCAATGTCCAAAGCATGATTTCTTCTCTCCTTTTCTATTCTATAACATCTGAGCAGACCTGTTACAACAAGTCCAGCCGTATGCGTTTACCCCTATCTGCATCTCCCCAACCCCCGAAATGTTATAGATTAGAACATATCTAGGTGTTTTTCGGGGATTGCCCTTTTCCGGGAAGAGCAATCCCCGAACATTGAGAATGGAGATTCTATGTGAAGGTGTTGTCAGCTTTTATTCAAAACCAGCTTTACGCAAGTTTTCACGACCGATGGAAGCCTTCTCCAGCGGAACATCAAAGGACTTGACTGGGAACAGATCCTGTTCTACAACGCACCAGCCATCATAGCCACACTCTTCCAGCGCCTTATGCATTTCTGTAAAATCAATGCTGCCCTTGCCCGGCTCAACCATGATGTCTTCGGTGACAGCTTTT
>JAUNIY010000086.1 GCA_030523305.1 Eubacteriales bacterium | reverse complement strand
CGTCCTGTACGGCTTTGCGCAGCGAGCCTGCGGTCATCGCTTCGATTTCCTCCAGCGTGCGCGTTTCAATATGCCCTTCCATCTGTACAAGCTTACGGGAAAGCGGCGATTTGAGCGAACGGACCGGATGCCCCGAAGCGCGCCCGGTCACAACCGTAGAAATATCGTTCGCCTTGTACACCATGCGCTTGTACTGCTCGGAAATATTGCATTCCTTTGCGCTCAGGAAGATCGTGCCGCACTGCACGCCCTCCGCGCCGAATAGCCGCGCCGCTGCCAGGCCGCGTCCGTCTGCAATACCGCCTGCCGCGACAACTGGGATATCAACTGCATCGATAACCTGCGGCAGAAGCGCCATGGTGGTCGTCTCGCCGATGTGCCCGCCGGACTCCATGCCCTCTGCAATCACAGCGTCTGCGCCCATCCGTTCCATGCGTCTGGCATACGCTGTCGATGCCACAACCGGGATCACCTTGATCCCCGCCTGTTTCCACTGCTGCATGTACTTTGCCGGTGAGCCTGCGCCGGTTGTGACAACGCGGACACCCTCGTCGATCACCAGCTGCGCCAAATCATCCGCCGTGGGGTTCAGCAGCATGATGTTTACGGCAAACGGCCGGTCGGTCAGCTCCTTTACCCTGCGGATCTCCTGCTGCACAACGTCAACCGGCGCCGCGCCGCCCGCAAGGATGCCCAGCCCGCCGGCATTGGATACCGCTGCCGCCAGCTCTGCATCTGCAATCCATGCCATCGCGCCCTGGAACACCGGATATTGTATCCCAAGCATTTGTGTGATTTTTGTTTTCATGTTCTTTATTTCCTCTATTTTCCGTATGCTACATACGCATCAAAACGGCTCCGTACGTCAATCCGCCGCCGAAGCCGACAAGGATAATCGTTTGACCGGCCTGCAGCAGACCATTCCTCCGCATCTCATCCAGGCAAATCGGGATAGATGCGCTGGAGGTATTGCCATACCGATCCAAATTCACATAGACCTGTTCCTTCCGCAAGCCGTACCGGCGGCAAATGACGTCAATGATGCGCAGATTTGCCTGATGCGGAACAACCCAGTCGATTTCATCAATCGTCATACCGGAGCCATCCAATACCTGGTCGATGGCCTCCGGGACCGTGCGTGTGGAAAAACGGAAAACCTCTTTTCCGTCCATCTTCAAAAAGCGTTCTGAGGATACTGCGTCCGCACCCCGTTCCAACGGGTTTTCACTTGGGAGCGCTTCGGCAAACAGCGCATCCGCGCGCTTTCCGTCCGCTCCCATCACCGTATGTAAAATGCCGTCTTCCGTGTCGCTCCACCGATAGACCGCCGCGCCAGCGCCGTCGCCAAACAGGCAGCAGGTGGTGCGATCTGTGTAATCTATGATACGGCTCAGCGTTTCCGCACACACAACCAGCGCCGTTTTTGCCTTTCCCGCACGGAAATAACTGTCTACCACATCGGTGGCATAAACAAAGCCGGAACACGCAGCTGACAGATCAAACGCAAAAGCTCGTTCTGCCTGCAAGCCAGCCTGTACCCGGCACGCAATCGAAGGCGTATAGCTGTCCGGCGTTGCCGTGCATGCAACGATCAGATCCAGCTGTTGTGGTGCAATATCGGCATCCTCCAGCGCGCGCTGCGCCGCCCCAAGGGCAAGCTCCGCTGTGGTCTGATGGACCGCAATGCGCCGCTCCCGGATGCCGGTTCGTTGGATAATCCATTCATCCGATGTATCGACCATTTCCGTCAGCATCTGGTTGGTTAACCGATGCTCCGGCACATAGCTGCCGGTTGACACGAGTATGGTGCCGATTGCCATCACTTCCTTACTTTGTGAAATATCTGATTGACAAACTTTCTTCGGTTTATTATAATAGCCTTGCCTGTATTTGTCAAACATTTTTTGAAATTATGTACAATATTATCCTTATCGGCAAGAAAGTGAGCGTTATTTTCCTATGTCTATGTCCATTTTTTTCCCCGGCCAAGGGGCACAATATCCCGGTATGGGACAATCGGTTTTTGAAGCAAGCGCAGCAGCGCGCAAGGTTTTTGACTGCGCGTCTGAGATTACCGGGCAGTCGGTGTCCAAGCTGTGCTTTGAGAGCAGCAAAGAGGAGCTTTCCCGCACCGTAAACAGCCAAATTGCTATTTTTACGTGCTCTTTGGCGGTGCTGGCGGCATGTCAGGAACAGGGTATTCCGTTTGATTCCTGCGCTGGATTTTCGCTCGGCGAATATACTGCGCTGGCCGCTTCCGGTATCCTCAGCATGGAGGATGCCATCCGTCTGGTCCAAAAGCGCGGCGAGCTAATGCAGCAGGCTGCCGACCAGACCGACAGCTGCATGGCGGCTGTGCTCGGCCTGCCGGATGAAACGGTGGAAGAAATCTGCTCTCAAACCGACGGCATTGTCCTTCCTGTAAACTACAACTGCGACGGCCAGCTGGTCATTGCCGGTACCAAGCAGGCGGTACAGGCTGCTGTGGACGGCTGCAAGCAGGCTGGCGCGCGCCGCGCCGTACCGCTCGCCGTTTCCGGCGCATTCCATACGCCATTGATGGCGGATGCTGCCGCAGAGCTTCGCCGCTTCGCCGAAGTCCTTCCGGTTCATACACCTTCTATACCGGTATATACCAACACAACCGGCCAGCCGCTGTCATCTGACAACCTGCCTGCTCATCTGGAGCAGCACATGGTATCCCCGGTCCGTTGGAAGACGCTCGTACAAACCATGCTGTCCGACGGCCATACGTCCGCACTGGAGCTTGGGCCAGGGAAAACGCTGACCGGCTTTGCCCGCCGCATCTCCAAGCAGCTGTCCTGCCAGGCTGTGGAAACCATGGATCAGGTATGCATCGCCGCAGGGGGCGACGCATGAAGCTTCCTGCACTGGATATCGGCGCGCTCCATGCCTCGCTTCCGATCATACAGGGCGGTATGGGTATCGGCATCTCGCTTTCCGGTTTGGCCTCTGCAGTTGCCAATGCCGGCGGCATCGGGATCATTTCTGGTGTCCAAATCGGTTTCCGCGAACCGGATTTCCGCGAAGACCCAGTCAAAGCCAATCTGCGCGCCATCGCTTCGGAAATCAAAAAAGCACGGGAATTGTCCCCGCATGGTATCATCGGCATGAATTTCATGTCGATCGACGAGCACTATGACGAATATGTTGCGCAAGCGGTGGCAAACGGCATCGACCTGATTATTTCCGGCGCCGGGCTTCCGCTCTCACTCCCCCGCTTGGTGGAAAGAAGCAACACACGCATTGCACCCATCGTATCCTCCATCCGCGCCTGCCGCCTGATCCTGACCTCGTGGTGGAAAAAACACCGTCGCCTCCCGGATGCCGTTGTTGTCGAAGGCCCTATGGCCGGCGGCCATCTCGGCTTTAAGCTGGAAGACCTGTATGCGGGTACGTACCAACGGCTGGAAGAGATTGTTACGGAAGTATGCGCATATGTCAAAGCCTTTGCGCAGGAGCACGCCGCCTCCATCCCCGTGATCGCAGCAGGCGGCATCAACTGCCATAACGACGTATGCCGCATGATGCAGCTGGGCGCATCCGGCGTGCAAGTTGGTTCCCTGTTCGTCGCAACAGAAGAATGCGACGCTTCCCCCGCTTTCAAGCAGGCGTATTGCGACGCCACGCCGGACGATGTCCGCATTATCAAAAGTCCCACCGGCTTTGCAGCCCGCGCAATCAATACCGCTTTCTGTCAGCAGGCGTATGACCGCGGCGGCATCCCGATTGCGCACTGTTTCCGCTGTATGCCGAATATCTGCTCCCCGGCGCGTTCACCTTACTGCCTATCCCAGGCGCTGATGGACGCGGCCAACGGCGCAGACTGCGGCGGTCTGGTATTCTGCGGGGCACGCGTGGGAGAAATTGACTGCATCTCCACGGTACAGGAGGTTATGCACCGCCTGTGCTACGCACAATAATCGAATCATCACGCAAAAGGCGCCCTCACGCGAGGACGCCTTTTGCGTTTAATTTTCGTTTTCCCGCAGTCGTTCCACAATGGTCTGTTTTGCTACCGAGCGATATACCACGATGGGTACCAGGCAGCCGAACAGGATGAATACCGGGACGGCAGCAATCACTGGTACAATCGTCATATGATAGCTGAAGAACCAGAACATGTTGCTGAGTACTGCTCCTGCAAGCGGCTGCAAGAGCAAAGATAGGATGAGCGCAAGTGCGAGCGAACCGATCGCATACAGCAGGCCTTCCTCAACCAACATAGTTTTCAGCTGCCTGCCGGTCATACCGATGGATTGCAGCATGGCAAACTCGCGTCTTCTGGTAATGATCCCTGTCAAGATCGCATTGATGAAGTTGAGTACGCCGACAACGCCGATCACCAGGCTCAGCACACCGCCCATCAACAAGAACATATTGCGAAAACCTTCAAATTCCGCCTGATAGGACGCTTTGCTTTCATAATCATACGCAGGATTGACGGTTTCTGTATATTCCTTCAGATACTGCTCCATCTGCGCATTGGATTCCTCCGTGGTGTCAAAGAAATACAGCATGATATCCGATGTGCCCGTATCCTGCAGAAAGGTTTGGTCGTTCAGGATAAATTCATCCGAACCATAATACCGGTAGCTCAGCGTTATGGGAACCGCAACCAATGCGGCAACCTCATAATCGACATCCTGATAACGCAGTACACGTGTCCTGTACGGCTGGTTATCGCGGATGGTATCCGGATCGTCATAAACCTCCCCGGTTTCCGGGTTATAATATTCATACTCCTGTATGTGACGCACCGTCACCGTATCGCCTATATCCGCCCAGTTGGAATCCATGATTGCATTCCCATAGTCATCTGTCGCATAGACCGCTGCAATTTTCCGGCTTCCCGGCTTGCTAACCTCGCTCAAATCGCCCTTGAGCACCGTCATCTTGCTCAACGCCACGGCATCCATGCCGTACAGCTGCACTTCTTCGGCAAGATTGCCTTGCTCGTCGCGTTCCGCTTCCTCGACCATCTGTTCCAGCGTCTCTGTATCGTACCACTGGCCGTTGAGGTTACGGAAATAATCTTCCGTAACAAACTCCAGGTTGCTTCCCGTATCGCCATATATCTTTCCAGCTTCCTCTACGCCGCCCTGCGCGTCGATATCGTCGATGACTTCCTGTCCAACGCTGCTGTCCCCAGAAAATCCTACGCTACCCGTCTGGAAATAGCTGGCGTCCGCAACGATGAAATCGCATACCGAACGATCGGAAAGATATTTGTCCATGTCAAACCCGGTGGTAAACAGCATAACCGTATTGAGCAGCACCACTGCCAACGCAAGCGAGATCAGCGTGACAATCGTCTTTCCGCGGTTGCGTCCCAAGTTCGCCTTTGCCATGCCCAGCAGGGAAATTCCTTTCTTCCCCTGTTTGACCGTCTTGCGGCTTCCGCTCCCCTCGGTATAGCGTACCGCTTCTACCGGGGAAATCTTCGCCGCCATGCGGCCAGGCCGGCTGCACGACAGGAATACGGTCAGCAGTGCGAAGACAGCGGATACCACGAAGATTGCCGGATTGACCGACACCACGCCCATCACAACGCCGTCCAACTGGGACAAGACAAACGGCGTCAGCACCGAACCGAGCAGCCAGCCGACAACCAAGCCGATCGGGATACCGATGAGACTTAGGATCAATGCCTGATGGCGGATGATGCGTTTGATCTGCCGCCCGGTGGTGCCGATGGTTTTGAGCAGCCCATAAAACCGGATATCGCCCACAACGGAAATTTGAAAAATATTGTAGATAATTAGATAGCCAGTAAAGACAATAACCAAAAGGATGACCACGAGAATGAGCACCGTCATCCAATCCATGCTGTCGGACAGCTTCGCACCGGTATAACCCCAGTTGACACCGGTCGCAATGTAATTATCCCCTGCACTGCGGCTTTCGCTCTGATAGCCGTGATTGGCCAGGATCTGGTTGATGTTCTCCTCAATATGCCGGCTATTGCGGAACATAACGTCCATATTCCACGATCCGGTCATGCCGTCGTTTCCCGGCGCAGTGACCTGTACTTCGTTCAGAATCGCATTGACGCGGCTCTCCGGGATCAGTACGTGATTGGCAACCACAATTTCATCCTTTTCCCACCAACCGCACAGCGTAAAGGTCTGTGTGGTTTCTTTGCCGTCCACCAAGAATGTCATGGTAAATTTCGCGCCAATTTCCGGTTTGACACCAAGCAAAGACAACACCTGTAAATCGGTCGCCGCTTCGTCCGTGCCTTCCTGCGGCAGCCTGCCCTCAATGGGATCGCAATACATCCATTTTGCTTCGTTGGGACTGCAATAGCTGATCTCTACATGGGATTTATCAAACGGCGGCTCTGTCGGCATACCGACAAACCGCCGCATGCCATATGCTTGGATCAGCGGGTCATCCTTCAGCTCATTGTATTGCTCTTCGGTCAGATATTTGAATCCGCCGTGCGAATAGCCGCCGACCTGACGGAAATTCGACTGCTGATAGGCGTCGTTGACCGACATCGCAATGGTGAACAGCGCCGTAAACAGCAGCGCGGTCAATGCAATCGCCAAAACTGCAATATAGTTTCTTGTTTTGGATGCGCGCAGGCTCTTGCGCGAAAGCCTGCGGATACATTTCTGATTGGAAACGTGGATCATGCTGCTCACCCCCGAACTGTAATCTTGCCATCCTCAATGCGGATGATCCGGTCTGCCATCTGTGCAATTTCCTCGTTGTGGGTAATCATCACAATGGTCTGACGGAACCGTTCGCTGGTCACCTTGAGCAGCCCCATCACATCCTGGCTGGTCCTGCTGTCCAGGTTGCCTGTCGGTTCATCCGCTAAAATAATGGCGGGCTTTGCTGCAAGCGCGCGGGCAATGGCAACGCGCTGCTGCTGGCCGCCCGATAGGTTATTGGGCAGGTTCTGCAGCTTGCTTTCCAGCCCCAGCGTCGCAATGATCTGGTCGATGTACGCCTGATCCTCCCGGTTCCCGTCCAGCTGGATTGGAAGCACAATGTTTTCATATACATTGAGCACCGGCACCAGGTTATAGTTCTGGAACACAAAGCCAATTTTCCTGCGCCGGAAAATCGTCAGCTCTTCATCTTTGAGCGCGGACAGCTCTTTTCCATCCACTGTGACCGTCCCGCTGGTCGGACGGTCAAGCCCGCCGAGCATATGCAGCAGTGTGGATTTGCCGGAACCAGATGTACCGACAACAGCGACAAATTCGCCGCGTTCGACTTCCAGGTCAACGCCGTCCAGCGCATGTACCTGTGTCTCCCCACTGCCATAATATTTCTTCAATGCTTTGGTTTCTAAAATAGCCATATCGATTGCCTCCACGAAAAAAGTCTGTACTGTTTTCTACAATACAGACTTTACCACACAAATCTTTCCACATTCTTTCCGGAATCTAACGGTTTTGAAAGATTTCAATTTCTGGCGAGGAACAGCGAAAATGTTGTCCCCTTGCCCGGGCTGCTTTTGACTTTGACATAACCGCCCTGTCCGGACGCGATCTGTCGGACGAGATACAGCCCGATGCCGACGCCCTCTTTTTCCTGTACCTCTTCCGCGCGATAAAACCGCCCGAAAATCTTGGCCTGCTCCTTTTCGGCAATACCAATGCCGGTATCCGTCACGTCAACCCGGCAAAACAGCTCATATGGTATCACCGAAACCGAAACGCGCCCACCTTCCGGCGTATACTTGATCGCATTATCTACTAGATTGGCAACGGCTTCCTCCGTCCATTTCGGATCAAGCACCGCAGCGGTTTCCACAGTTTCCAAATCCAGTGCAATCCGTTTGGCAGAAGCCTTCGGCTGCAATGCCGCAACGGCATGTTCCACCACAGGCCCGACTGGCGCTTTTTTCGGATGCAGCGCAATGATGCCGGTTTCCAGCCGCGAAAGCTTGACCAACGCTTCGATCAACGCTTGCAGCTTGTTCGCCTGCGCATCCAGCGCTGTGACGCAGTCCATGCTTTCCGGCGGGAGCAGCTGCTCTTCGAGCAGCTGCGTGTACAACAGGATATTGGCAATCGGCGTTTTGGTCTGGTGCGAAATATCGGCGATCAGCGTCTTGATCTTGTCCTTTTCCGCGCATAGATTTTTCTCCGATACAGCGGAAGCCGCAAGATACTGCGCCAGCTTGGTTTCCACGCTGGACAGCAGGCTCTCGTCAAAATCCTGTTCCGAGAACGATCCCGAGATCGCTTCATCCAGCATAGCATCCAGTTTGTGCAGCATGCGCTTTTCCGTAAACCGGCCATGCAGGGCATATATCGCGCAAAGCAATGCGATACAGCCGAAAATGACATTATATACTGCCATGTTACTTCACTTCCCATGCATAGCCAAGGCCATAAATGGTTTTCAGATAGGCCGGCTTAGACGGGTTGTCTTCCAATTTATTTCTGAGTCGTTTCATGGTAACCGACAGCGCGTTCTCATCGACATATTCCGCGCCATCCGTCCAAATACGGTCTACCAGGTCGGCACGGGTCACGGTGTTGCCGCGGTTGTTGACCAAAACCCGCAAAAGCTTTTGTTCTGTCTTGCTCAACTCAATTTGCCGACCCTGTTTGGTAAATTCCATCCGTTCAAAATCGAAATGGAACGCATCAATCTGTATGCCACTGCTTGCGTCATCGGCAATGCGCCGCAGCTGGGTATTCACTCGCGCCCGCAGAACCGCAAGAGAAAACGGCTTTGTAATGTAATCATCTGCACCCAATTCCAGGCCAGTTACAATGTCCATTTCCATATCGTTTGCTGTCAGCAGGATGATCGGGCGGCGGCTCATCTTGCGCATTTCGGTCAAAAATGCCAAGCCATTGCCATCCGGCAAATTGACGTCCAACAACATCAGGTCGAACGCAGTTTCTTCACAGGCTTTTCTGGCCTCCGCCAATGTGCGACACAGCGTAATGTGCAGCGACTGCTGCTGTAAGGCCAGCTGAATCCCCTTCCCCAACGCAATGTCATCCTCTAAAATCAACAGCTGCTGCACAGCCACCATCCTTTCTATTGCATGCTTTCCATAGTATACCATGAATAGGATGTAGTGACAAATACCTCCTCACGTATCTTCATGGGCATGGTCATACAGCATCCGTATTTCCTCCGGTAAATGATCCGGTATCATCTCATACAACCGTTCTTCATTTCCATCCTGGACCGCTTGTTCATAATACCAACATTTGAAGCAGATCATGTCCAATACCCGCTGCATTTTTTCCAGTTCTTTTTCCGCAGCCTCTTTTTGTCGCAAAAAGAAATCTCTGCGCAGTGCGTAGGTGCTGCTGCCCTGTGAACACCATACCATAAACTGTCGGATATCTTTGATTTCCATTCCAGCCTTCTTTAGGCATTCGATCAAACGGAGCGCCTCCAGCTCCGCCTCGCCAAATCTCCGGATACCAGAATCACGCTGTATTTCGGGAAACAAACCTTCTTTGTCATAATACCGCAAGGTAGAAACCGGTAAGTGGAACATCTTGGATACTTGCCCTATGGTATACATATCAGGATCTCCAGCCTTTCATTAAAAACAGATTGACCTCAAGTCAGGTTTAGCATTTATACTTAGAATATCACAGGACATCCCTCATGTCAATCGCAGCAAATCGGTCTTCACTGTTGTGTTTCAGCCATGGTTTCCATGTCCTCTCGCTTTGTGTTATACTGTTATAATAAGTTTATTGCACTGTGGAAAGAGGTAAGAACAACATGCATTCCAAACGCTATGCCGTCTTAGATGGAATTCGGGGCTTTACGCTTATCAATATGATTCTTTATCACGCCATATGGGATCTCATTCACCTGTTTGGCTTTCCATTCCGTTGGTATGATGCGGATGCCGCTTACATATGGCAGCAGTTCATTTGCTGGACCTTTATTCTTCTGTCCGGATTTTGCCAGCCTCTGGGAAAGAAAAAGCTGAAACGTGGATTGATTATTTTACTTTTAGGATTTCTTATTTCCGCCGTTACCGCGATCGCTATGCCAGAAAACCGCGTTCGCTTTGGCATTTTAACACTGCTCGGCTCCTGCATGCTATGGATGATCCCGCTCGAACGGCTGCTGAAACAATGCAATCCATTGGTTGGCATAATCGCCAGCGCGACGTTGTTTATTACGACGCGAAACATCTATTACGGCTCCCTCGGCTTTGGCGAATGGAACCTGCTCGCTTTGCCTGCCTGCTGGTATCATAACGCTGTCACAGCTTATTTTGGTTTTCCTCCACCGGATTTTTATTCGCCGGATTATTTCCCCCTATTTCCATGGAGCTTTTTATTCACAACTGGATATTTTCTGCATCAATTTCTTTCCCGAAAAGGGGTGCTGCGTTATCTGATAAACGGTAGGGCGCCCGTGATGGAATGGCTTGGAAGGCATTCGCTTGGTCTATACGTCGTTCATCAGCCGCTTCTATATCTCCTCTTTACTCTTTTGTTTTCCGGATAACGATGAGCCGAATACGTATTATATGATGTGGCAAAATCACTTTGCTATTTTCAATATCTATCTTAATCCGGTCGTTTGAGTATAAATATCTTTTTTCGTGGCATACCTCTGTGGAAATACAATCCCCTCTATATCCTCCTGCATTAAAAAAACCGCCCAAATCTTTCGATTCAGACGGTTTATCTTGGAGCTAATGGTCGGATTTGAACCGAC
>JAUNIY010000085.1 GCA_030523305.1 Eubacteriales bacterium | reverse complement strand
CTGATCTACTATTTTATTTGCGGCGGCGGAGCTCCGGATATCGTAGTAAAAGAAGGTGCGGTCGCTATGGATAACTATGGCCCACTTCCTCTTATTATGTTGATCCCAGTTGCATTGGTTGTCTATATTGCTTTTGTCAAACGTGACGTTTATATTGCGGCCAGTATCGGAATTGTTGTCAGTACAGCCGTAGGACTTGTAAGCGGACTGATTTCTGTTAGCGATATTATCAGTTTCCAGGAAGGCACTGCTTCTGGCTTCATTGTAGATGGTTTCAATGGAATGGTTTCCATTGTCTTAGTTATTCTTATTATGTTTGGTGTTTCCGCTATCATGCATGCTTCTGGTATTTTTGAGGCCATGATTAACAAGGTAACGGGCGGTGCAATGTGTAAAACAACTCGCAGGACAGAGTTTACGCTTGCATGGTTGATGACGGGCGTATCTGCTTTGATGGGATGCGGGCAGGATCCTGCACTCGTCATGTTGGGGCCAGTTTACGATGAAATCGGCCAGCGCACTGGGATTCATCCATATCGGCGTGCGGAGATTATCGATGCCATGTCTACGATGTTGCCTGCATGCATTCCGTTTACCTGTATTTATCTGTTTATGATTTCCAATATGACGCAGGGTTATGACTTTGTCGCACCGTTGTCAACATTTGATTTGCTTCCGGGCTGTGCATATTGCTTTATTTTATTCTGCGTCATTCAGTTGTCCATTTTGACTGGTTGGGGAAGACTATATGAAGGACCAAATGGTGAACCGCTCAAGGCAGACGGGACAGTATTGAAAAACTTGTGGTCATTTAACAATATTTCTCCGAGCAGACCTTGCGGGAAGTAACGGATTCATCTATACTTAATTTTGTTTTCTGGCTTGTTGCTGTCAGATGGTGTCAAACTTTGTCTCTTTTCCTCACATCATCTGACGGCAACCAATTTTGAATCATGAGGTGGTTTTTTTGAAAGTTGATATGCATTCCCATATTGCGCAGCCTGGGAATATAGATCCTGCATATGCGAAACAAATTACGGCATATGATCTGACGGATGATGGTTTTCTGTCCACACCGGAAGAACACTGGGAAAAAAGTGCGAAATATACCGATAAAACGATTGTTTTTGGTGGAAAGTTTAGTGCCTGCGGTATGTATACATCGGATGAATATGTTGCCGCTTATGTGGCACAGCATCCGGATACATTGATCGGTTTTATGTCTATTGACCCGACCAGTGAAACCGAGCCAGTGGAGCAGACGATCGAGAGGTGCTATTATGACCTAAATATGAAGGGGATTAAGACATCTACCTTTTACAATAATTGTGATATCATGGATGAACGATTCGATAAAGTCTTTGAAATGGCAGATCGGCTACGGTTGCCCATGATCTTTCACGCAAGTCCAGCATGGCCACCAATGTGTTTTACAGAGTATTCTTTGCCTTATGGATTTGAACATCGAGCACTGCAGTTCCCCAATGTCAAAATGGTAATTGCACATATGGGGCTTCCATGGGAATATATGTTCTTACATATTGTGCGTAGATATCCCAATCTGTATGTCGATATGTCCGCTATGGTGCAGCAGCCATGGGATTTTTGGAAAAACCTCATGCAATATTATGAATGGCATTGGTTGGATAAAGTATTGCTTGGAACAGATTTTCCGTTTGGAACTTATCCAGAAACCTATGACGCACTGATGCATTATAATGATATAACAGAGGGGACAAAATTGCCGAAAATTCCAGAAAAGGATCTGTTATCTATTGCTGAACGTGATACGCTAGATGTCCTTGGAATCTAAACAAAACCCACGCGAACAGATGGAAAGCAGGACTTGGGATGCCATTTCCTACTTTCCATCTATAGTAAAGGAAGGTAAGCCGAGGAGGGAAAACGCTTGAAAACAGAAAACCGATATTATGTACAAATAGCACTGCTGTGTGGTCTGTGTATTGTTGTCAGCCTTCTGTTCGGTGGGACGTTGATTTTTGTTTATACGATGACAATTGCAGATGATCTGGGCATCCAGCGATCGGTTTTTTCTGTGTTTTCCATGCTGCGTGGGCTGGCAGCGTTTTTGTTCAATCTTAAAATGCTGCAACTCATCCAGCGCTTTGGTATGAAGAAACTGATACTAGCAGGGTTGGCATCTGCTGTTGTTATGATGTTTATGTTGACCATGTCCCACAATATCGTTTCCCTGTATATTGCTGGCATCATTGGAGGAGCTTCCGCTGCGTTTAACGGTGTTGTTCCGGTGTCAATTATTGTGCGGAACTGGTTTTATAAAGCACAGGGGACGGTATTGGCCGTTGTGATGTCGGCTAGCGGTATCGCAGGTGTCATACTCAATCCTGTAGTCAGCTACGGCGTTGGCTACTTGGGATGGCGGGCAACGTTTCAGATCTTAGCTGGTATTACCATTCTTATTTTGTTTGCGACTATAAAGTTATTAAAAGTATCTCCACAAGAAGTGGACTTGGAACCATATGGCGGAAATGGTCCGACTGAAGATAGAATAGATGAGGGTTCAGGGCAAGGGCAGGTACATATTTGGGGAAATGCTTTGCCGGATAAAAACCTTCGCGCTTTGTTGCTTATCACAATCCTGTTTAACTTTAGTGGCATGTGTGTCTTCAATCATACATCTGCTATTTTGACGGATATCGGTTTTACGACCGCATTTGCAACGGGAATTGCTGCTTCCTGTAATTCACTGGCCAATTGTCTTGGTAAATTGGGTATGGGTTGGGTGAATGATCGATTTGGCTGTAAAACCATGCTATTGGTATGGTATGGTGTAATGCCGTTGGCAGTGTTGTTTTTTCTGGTATTTCGGACAGCAATGGCGCCGATTGGTGCCGTTGGCGGCTTATTAGGCGGTTATTTGGGCGGGATATACTCTATCCCACTTACTGTTACGGCTGGGGTGTTGTATCCAGATAGAAGCTCTTATACGGTGGCTGTTAGTTATTGCACAGCAGTTGCTACGCTATGCAGCACGGTATCGGCTATCCTTTTCCATGGATTCTATGACGTCAGTGGAAGCTATGTCATTTCATTGGGGTATTCTTTGGTATTGGCGTTATTCTGCTTGGTACTTGTCATTGGATTGATTCAAAGGAATCAGCAGGCTTTTGCACACAATTTATGTCAGAAGGGATAGAAGATTCTCCTTCTATTCTTTGCGAATGGTATTGGGCCGCATGATACGTCATGCGGCCCGCAATTTTGGGGTAAATGGAAAAGCATAAGCCTTCTCTTCATAAAAATTATGGGATACGCGAGGCAAATATCTAGGGAGTGAACTACCAGAAGTTGTTGTCGTGGATGATCGAGTGCGTGTGGGGAGAACCAACATTTACGAACACACAAACAGGAGCGGCAGTCCCGAAGGACTGCCGCCTCTGCGTGAAAATGAAGTGAAAATGAAATACAAATTTTGAAATGATTTATTCTATTACTTTGCGATGTCCTGACAGAATTTTACCAAAATCGTTGCAACTTCAGCGCGGGTTGCATTGCCCTTTGGATCCAGGACGTTATCGTTTTTACCGATAAACAAGTTGCTGCCTGCTGCCCACTGCATTGCCGTCCGTGCATATTCAGATGTCTGATCTCCATCGGTGAATTTGTCGAGTGAAGTGGATGCACTCACGTCATAGCCCTTATAGGTTGCATAACGATATAGGATAGCTGCGATCTGCTGTCTGGTAACCGGGTCAGACGGCGCAAACTGCGTTTCAGAAACGCCTGCTACAATGTTGTTTTCCTTCGCCCAATTGACAGCCTTTTCGTAATACGCATCATCGGCAACATCCTCAAACAAGGAATCCATGGAAACAGCCTGTGCATTTGGATCCATGCGATACAGTACAGCGACCAGCATGCCACGGGTCATGGTAGTGCTCGGGGAGAACGTGGTGGTTGTTGTTCCTGCAAACAGGCCATAGGTGTCAACTGCGGACTCAATGGCTGCCTTGCCCCAATGATTGCTGATATCTGTGAACGCATCGCTCAAAATACCGTCCTGCTTTTCAACTTTCTGTCCCTTGTAGTACAGTGTGCCGTCTGCTTCGCGGGTATAGTCCGTGAAGAATTCTTCCCAAACCATGAAAGCAATGTCTTCCATGTAAGAGTGGCAGTTGTTTGAAATCTGGGTGAAACGAACCAGAGGCGCATCATTTTCACCGCTGTATGTTGTCGTGGTATAAATGTGCTCTGCACGCGTGTCACGGATTTCCGAAGTCTTATCAGGAACGGCATAGGTTCCGTTCTGTGCTTTCCAGTAGGAGACTGTCTTGCCATTCTTGGTATTTGCAGAATAGTCGTCTGCCTCACCGACGTCATAGGAACCCGTCATGCACCAAACAGGCAATACATACGAATTATCTTCACAGCCGCTGTAATCTACCGTGCCGCCGTCAAGCGCGTAGCCAGGGTAACTGCCCCAGTTAAAACCGATCGGCGCAACTGCGGTAAAGTATTCTGCAGCGTCCTGCGCCAACATCCAGGTCATAGCAGAACCATTGGAATGTCCAGTTGCATAAACCCGTGTTGCATCAATGTTATAATCTGCCTTGGCGTCGTCAACCAGGTATTTGATGAATCCGACGTCATCCGGATCTTCATAAGATTCGGTGTTGTTGAGTACGGTCGAATAGTTGTTCCATACCGGTACCGGGATACCGTTGGAACCATATCCTGCGTGATTAACATATGCCTGTGGGAACACGATAATAATGCCGTACTTGTCTGCGACATTCTGCCAGCGGGAGTCGCCAGTGAATGCAGAGATGGCACTGGAATAACCATGCATTGCGACAACCAGCGGATATTCCGTGGAACCGTCATAGGACTGCGGTACATATGTATACCATCTGCGCGTATAACCGTCTACCTTTTCCTCGTTTAAGAAGAAACCGTGCGTTCCATCGTTCTCGTGCTGGATGGTCCATTCCAGATAACCGCCCGGATCGCCGACGAATCGCTGGACATCTGCCAGGAACTGTCCATAGATGACACTTGGATCAACGGAATCGATAGAATCCGCGGAGGAATACCAAACCTGTTCTGGTTCAGCGTTCCCGTCTTCGTCTAGATTGCTGACGACAGTGGCGATATCGTTTGTCTTTTCCTCGCTGGAGGAGGACAGGTCATTTGCGGCAGTCCAGTATACAATATCGCTCTTGTGCGAGCTATCGGTTTCAATTTGCCATATCCGGACAGGGATTTCCTTGTTCGGGAGGTTATTTTCTTCGCGGCCTTCTGTGGATGCTTCGGCGAATGGATAGCTGATTTCATTTCCAAGTGCAGATGCCACGTCGGAAGGAACCGCATCGCCGCCAACAGCGGTGACGCCTGCAAACAATGCTGGCCACTTCATCGCCATTTCATTTGCAGCCGTTGCGCCTTCGTCGTAACCAACCAGATACAAGGCACGTTCGTTTAAGTCGAATGTAGATTCATTTTCATCCGTTTTATCGGTTATTTTGCCATAAATACCGTACAAATACGCCTCGTCGTCACGCGCGCTTTGCAGGTCGTTCAGATTCCACTTGCCATCTTGCGGCTCGGCGACAACCAATGCGATCCCATTTGTATCTGCAACCGAAACCCATTTCTGACCAAGTTCACTGTCCAGCCATTCCGTTGCTGTTACACCATCCGGTGTCAACAGCATAACACCCGGAGAACAGTATTCAAAGTTGCTCGGGACATATACACTGTAGTTTCCCGTAAAACCGTCGACCTGCTGCTGATCCCAGCGGCCAGTGAACAACGATGTATAAATGTTGCCGGAAGCTTCCTGCGCATCCAGCGCTTCTTGATATTTGGAGTTTGCTGCCATGGCTCCTCCCATTGCTGAAAGTATCATTGTTGCTGATAAAGCGACTGCAGCAACACGTTTTGTTGACTTTTTCATAATCCTCCTCCTTTAGCTAACGCGGTTTTGTTACTGTTTATGCGTTTAGTGTATCATATGTGAAGAATAGAAAAAATCAATGATCCTTTAATTTTTACACGATTCCACAAATCATTGCGAAAAATAATCGGATTGAATTTGTGCAATCTGCTCCATACATTCTTCTTCTGAAAGCAATCCTAGGACACCTTGCCCAAACTGTTCAATGACAGCTGTTCTGGCGTTGCTCTCTCGTGCTGAAACGACTGCCTGTGGCGGATCATAGGAATCCGCATCCAAGGAAGCCGTAATGCCATACCGTTGCTTTTCCTGCTCCAACAGGCGATCGATATCTGCATCTCGATATGCAGGGAACATCAAATTGCGGGCCATGATTTCCGCACCCGATTTTCCACAGATAAATTGCACAAATCGCCAAGCTGCTTCTATTTCGGTTGATTGTTGATTGATGCACAAAGAGGTTACCCATGCAGGGGTTTCATTTTCTATGCCGTCCCAGTGCGGGTATTCCACAGCATCCCAGTTCATGGTGCAGTCTCCTGTTTCACTATCTATTTTTAAATAATGCATCATCCAGGTCCCGGAAATATACATGCCATAATTTCCGCTTTCAAACATGCGCTGTACGCCGCTATGTGCCCGAATGGTCTGTAGGGGTACCATGGAGCCTTCCTGCTGCATCTGCACCATCATGGAAAGGCCATCGCGCAATTGACCCAAATCCATAGTTTCCACAGAGAACGGTTTGGATGTCAGAAAATCCGTCCAATGCGTTGATATATAGATGGAAAACCAGCTGTATTGTTCACCTTCCATACGGTTTAAATATTGTTGCAGCTGCGTTGCTTTCGTATAAAATGCATCCCATGTCATGTCGCTGTCTGGATAAGACAGCCCAGCAGCGTCAAAGAGATCTTTATTATAATACAGCAAAAAACGGTCTATGCGGTATGGGAGGGCAAGCTGCTCTCCCTCTGCGCTGCACAGATATTGGCTGTACTGCGGCAAGTCAATCTGATCCCGTTCGATGAAGGAATCCAACGGTAAACAAAACCCTTTTTCTTCGAGTTCCGTCAACATAGCCATCTGGTTTACATAAATGATATCAATGTTTTGCCCGCTTTCCAGCAACGACTGGATTGACATCGGATAAACCTCGGAACGATAACTGATGACATCGACTGCAATATCTGGGTTTTCCTTTTCAAACGCTTCAACCAGCTCGCGATCGTATGTGGTTAGATCATAATCCCACAATGCAATACGTAAGGTATGTTCTGGTTCGGGCGCCGGCGTCGGCTGAAATACATCGTATCCGGCGACCACGGCGAAAAGCAGTAGGCTTATGATACAAACAATCGTAAAACGCTTCATCCTAGCACCTTTCTTTGACTGAATTTTTTGCTATATTGTCCGGGAGAAACACCAAATACACGTTTAAATAGCGAATTAAAATAGTATTGATTGTTGTAACCGACGCGTGTTGCAACTTCATATATATGCAGGTCTTCTTGTTCCAGCAGCTGCTTTGCATGCTCCATACGCACATGCAGCACATATTCCGAAAATGTCATGCCCAACTCACGCTTCATCAATGTACTCAGATAGCCCGGTGTGATTTCCAGCTGCTTGGCCAAAGCAGGGAGTGTGATGTCTTCGGCATAATGGATATCAATGTATGCCTGCGCGCGTGTAACGTCGGTATTCCGTTTATTTGTGGACGCGGAAGCCAGCCCGTCGCACAGCGTGGCCTCCAAGACTTCCATCCAATCCTGTAATACCTTTGGTTGGTTGATCTGTGACAATTCGTCCAATCGCTGTGCTGCAGTCACCGCTGGAACCTTTTTTTTCTGATGGGATTGCCGTAGGCTTTCACAAATATGGATCAGCAAATCCGCTGCCATTTGCTGTTGCTCAAAGACGGTTACCGGTGCGGCAAGAATCGTATGCTGCAATTTTTGCATAGACGTGTGGATCATCGCAATATCGCTCCGCAATATGGCCTGATCCAATTGACAAGTATCGTCTAGAATATGATAGTGGGTTTCCGCCGAATGGCCTTGCGATTCCCCGTGCGGATACATCATGAAAAAGGTTTGTTTTTCCAATGCCGCCCTGCGGGCAGCCAGCTGCGCTTGCCGGCAGGCATCAAACAACCCTTGCACGGTTTTTTTACCGCAGCTGATTCCGATGGAAACGAGGATATCAAGATATTGTTCCAGCATTTTTGCCAACCGCTCCGCCATGTTTTGGATCCGCTGCTGTGCCTGCGCATCGGATAGATGTAAGGTTCCCAATAGATAGAATTCCCCGGTAAAGCCTTCTGCACAAAATGCATCCATATAATCCTGTGCAATTTCCTCCGCGATATGGATGAGGGAAACACAGATGGTACGATATTCTTCTTCATTTCGGATCTGTTCCATAGACGCGTTTGCTTTTAAGACAAGACACCACACCGGTTCTCCGTGAAAGACGACGGATGCCTGCTGCAATTGCATGGCCAAATCGTGATCGGACAGAAAAAAGCGGCTGATGATGTTTTTAATCAGATTGGCGCGTAAGGCATCCAAATGTACTGTATTTTTTCCGTCGGACGGCTGCTTGCGCAGGGGACGCAGCGTCTGCAATAGTTTTTCAGCGGATAGATCGGTTTTCAGCAAGTAATCTACAGCGCCAAGCTTCATGGATTCACGAACCAATTCATAATCATCGTAGCTGCTCAATACAACGACGCTCGGTTTGTGCGGCATATGTTCCAGCGTGCGAATGAAATCTACGCCGTTCATAACCGGCATTTTCATATCGGTAATGACAATTGCAGGACGGACTTCCTGCATCAACTTTTGTGCCTCCAAGCCATTTTCTGCTTCTCCCAGCAGAAGGAAGCCTTCTGATTCCCAATCGATCATCATCCGTAGGCTCATGCGCATCACAGCGTCGTCATCTACAATAATCACTCCATATGTCATAGTATACTCCTATTCGTGGAATGGAAGCCGTATGGTGACACGGCAACCATGATGTTCTTTGCTGTCAATGGTTAACCCATATTGCTTCCCATAATGCAGCCAGATACGCTTTTGTACATTGACAAGCGCCATTCCATGCGCGTGTTCTGTCTGCGCTTCAGGTGAAATATCCGGACTGCGAAGGGAGAGCTGTACGGCTTTCAATCGTTCTGGCGTCATGCCGCTTCCGTTGTCTTGCATGTGGATGATCATAGTATCGCCTTGCCTGCTGCCGGAAAGCGTAATGATACCGGTATCAGGCTGGTTTGCAAAACCATGGGCAATGGCGTTTTCCGCCAAAGGCTGTAGTAGGAGCTTCGGGACCTTCTGCTGTAGCAATTCTGGTTGTATTTCATGATAGCTCCATTGCAAGCGGCCTTTTTGGCTGATATTTTGAATGTACATATAGCTTTCCAAAAAGTCCAATTCCTGTGCGACGGAAACTTCGGATTCGCGCAATGACAAATTTGCCCGGAGCAGCTGGATCAGCGTCTCGGTCATTTTGGCAATGCTTTGTTTTCCCTGCATGGTTGCCATCAGCCGGATGGTATTCAGCGTGTGATATAAGAAGTGCGGGTTCATTTGCTCTTGCAATACACGTATTTCCAACTGCTGCTTGTCTTCTTCGCGTTGACGCTCCTGTTCCATGAGCTGTAGGATATTATCCTGCATATCTAAGATGCTGTTTTCCAAATAATCCAGTTCTGTTTTTTCTTCCCGGCGAGCTACAGATTGAAACTGTCCTTCTGAAATGCGATGAACGTGGACAATCATCCGATTGATGGGGGCAACCAGTGTCCGTGTGAGCCACCAGCTGACAAGCATGGTAATGATCAGCATAAGACAGCCCAAGAGTAGGACTGTGGTAAACAGCATGTGGTTCTGTTGCGCCAATTCCGCTTCTGAGATAGATAGCTCGATACGCCATCCGGTCACATAGGATTCGTTGGTTAAATGTATCATTTGCTGAGCATCGGTTTGTTCTGTGCCGCACACCAATGCACCATTGCCGTTGTAAAGCTTTACCGTGTTGGTAGATTCCAGCAGCAAACCGTCATAACAATTTTGAAAAACGTTCTCGGAAAATAGAAGGATTAATACGCCGAGTTGGTTGCCATCCGCATTCAGGATGGGGTGGCAGTATGGAATGACAGATCCTGGCAGAGTGAATGGCATGGTGTTGATTGTATGTTCTCCCCAATAGGTGGCATCATATGCGAAGTGCTTCAGTTGTGAAATATTTTCTTCCGAAGCCAACGAAGCCTCACTGCCGCTGCGGATATCCAAACCATTTTCTCCAAGTAAAAACATAGCGCGCATATATTGGCTGACGGGCCGATACGACAGCTGATCTACAAGCTGAGAAATTACAGTATGATACTGCATATCATATTGATTGGCATCGGCCTCATCCCGTTCCAGCAACGATAAAATGTCGTCGTCGTTCAATGCCCAACTGACAAAATCAGAAACTTGGCTCGTCTGTGTTTCAATTTGCCGCATGGTATGGGCCAAATCTCGATTCCCTTCCTCCTCGAGCAAATGCTGCAGGCTGTCCTGTTGAACGATATAATAGTATGATAACGCTATAATAGTTGGAATGAGCGCCACAACGAAAAAGCTTTTCAGCATATTTTGTTTTAAAGTTTCCTTTTTCATGACTTTTTTTACCGTTTGCCGCGTGGTTTTGTTTCTGTTTATTAAGATTATATCGACTTTTGTAAAAAAAAGCAACTGCATGGCGATGTATGGAT
>JAUNIY010000084.1 GCA_030523305.1 Eubacteriales bacterium | reverse complement strand
CAATGTTTGCGGAGCGGTTCGGATCGTATTCAATGGTCTGAACGGTAGCGTTCATGTCCATCTTATCGCGCTTGAAGTCAATGATTCTGTACTTCTGCTTGTTGCCGCCGCCCTGGTGGCGTACGGTGATTCTGCCATAGCTGTTACGGCCGGAATGCTTCTTCTTCGGTTCGAGAAGGCTCTTCTCCGGCTTGACCTTGGAAAGACCGCTGTAATCTACGACGGTCATGTTGCGGCGAGACGGGGTCGACGCAGTATAGGTCTTTATCGGCATGTTTTTCAACTCCTTTAGATGATTTCAAACGTGTGCCCGCGGGCACATTTCCCAATTCCGGTTTTCCGGATTAGAGCATACCCTCGAAGATTTCGATCGGCTTGGAATCTTCTGTCAGGGTTACGACAGCCTTCTTCTTTGCCGGGGTCTTGCCAGTGTGAACGCCCATTCTCTTCCACTTGCCCGGAAGCTTGATGGTGTTGACGGAAGCGACCTTGACGCCGAAGATTTCTTCGATCGCCTTTTTGATCTCAACCTTGTTTGCCGTTACCTGTACTTCAAAAACGTACTTGTTGTCGCCGATGCCAGACATCGAACGTTCGGTAATGACAGGCTTCTTGATGATATCGTAAGCCGACTTCATTATGCGTACACCTCCTCGAGCTTTGCAACCGCTGCCTTGTCAATGATGAACTTGTCAGCGTTCAGGATGTCGTATACGTTCAGCGTGCTGACCGGGGTGGTGCGTACGCCCGGGATATTTGCTGCGGACTTCACGACGTTCTTGCGAACCTCCGGCGTAACAACGAGGCTCTTGCCGGTGGATTCTACATTCTTCAGGAATGCTGCGAATGTCTTGGTCTTGATTTCGCTCATATCCAGGCCGTCTACAACGATGATCTCGCCTGCTGCTGCCTTAGCGGACAGTGCGGAGATCAGTGCCAGGCGGCGGGTCTTCTTGTTGAGCGAGTAGTTATAGGATCTCGGCTTCGGGCCAAGCGCTACGCCGCCGTGGGTCCACTGCGGTGCGCGGATGGAACCCTGACGTGCACGGCCTGTGCCCTTCTGGCGCCACGGCTTGATGCCGCCGCCGCGAACCTCGGTACGGGTCAGGGTGGACTGTGTGCCCTGTCTCTGGTTTGCGAGATAATTCTTAACAGCAGCGTGAAGAACCACTTCGTTCGGCTCAATACCGAACACTGCGGCATTCAGCTCCATCTCACCGGTCTTAGCGCCGGTCATATCAAATACGGATGCGATAGGCATTGTTTATCCTCCTTTCCCTTCCTCAGGCGTTCTTAACGGTGTCCTTTAGGAATACGATGCCGCCCTTCGGGCCCGGAACGGCGCCGCGAACTGCGATCATATTCATCTCCGGATCGACCTTAACAACGTCCAGATTCTGTACGGTTACCTGCACATTGCCCATGTGACCAGGCATCATCTTGCCCTTGAATACACGGGACGGATCGGAACAGGAACCCATGGAGCCCTGATGTCTGTGCATCGGGCCAGCACCGTGGCTCATCGGGGAACGATGTGCGCCAAAACGCTTGATAACGCCTGCGTAGCCCTTGCCCTTGCTGATGCCGGTAATGTCTACGCTGTCGCCCTCGGCGAATACGTCAGCCTTGAGAACATCGCCCAGCTTGTAGGACGACATGTCGTCAAGACGGAATTCCTTCAGGTACTTCTTTACTGCCTCGCCGGCCTTCTTCAGATGGCCCAGCTCCGGCTTGTTGAGCTTGCGCTCTGCGACGTCGGCAAAACCGAGCTGTACTGCATTGTAGCCTTCCTTTTCCTCCGTCTTGATCTGGGTGACGGAGCACGGGCCAGCTTCGATTACGGTAACCGGGATTACCTTGCCGTCAGCATCGAAAATCTGGGTCATGCCAATTTTCTTGCCGATGATTGCCTTTTGCATTTTTGTTTCCTCCTTGTAGGTTATTGGTTGATGCGCGGTTTCCGCCCACCAACTTGACCTTGCCGCGCTATCGCGGCTCAGGCTAATTAAAGCTTAATCTCGATCTCAACGCCAGCCGGCAGGTCGAGGGTCATCAGGGTCTCAACCGTGTTCTTGCCTGCGTTGGTGATGTCGATGAGTCTCTTATGGGTGCGGCGCTCGAACTGCTCGCGGCTGTCCTTGTACTTGTGCACGGCACGGAGAATCGTAACGATTTCGCGCTCGGTCGGCAGCGGGATCGGGCCGGAAACCTTAGCGCCGGTGCGCTTTGCAGCTTCCACGATCTTCTCAGATGCCTGATCGATCAGCGAATGGTCATAAGCCTTCAGTCTGATTCTGATTTTTTCTGCGTTAGCCATTGTGTGTTTTCCTCCTCGAACACTACATTATAACAATGCGTCCTCGCGTTCGGAGAGATACTGCAACCCTTCCGTGTGTATCACCTCTGGGCATAAGAAAAACCGGGCAAAACGATAGTATGGTTCAGCGATCCGGCTTCTTGGATGTGCACCGCAGTGGTTCCGGCCGTCGGCTTGTCAGCGCACGCGCTGGCAGTCCCGAGCTTACACAGGAACATACCGGTGATAGTTAGCAGTTGTCTCAACCGCCCGATTGTCGGACTTACTCCGCCGAAGTTACCTGCCTTAGCAGCAATCTCCGGCATCATCGCTCACCTACCCCTTGGCAGGTGCGTATTTATCTTATCGGATTTTTCCTCTAATGTCAAGCAATTATCCACCAATCATTGCAGATTTTTCGCGGATTTTTCCATCATTTTTTGTGATTTCCGCACAACACCTACGTATATCTGGCCGTTCAGCGCTTCAATCGGTCTTATGGATGACGATAAACAGGCCCTGCTGGGTAGTTGACGAAATGACCAGCTGGTTGTTGTTGATCGATTCCAGCTCATATCCGAGGGACTGCATGCCCTCTGTCAGCTTTTGCACCAAGCTGAAATCATTGTCTACCGTATAATATTCTACGCCGTTTCGTTCATCCGCCGCAAGCAGCGTCGCCGATGTGGAAAGCTCCGGCGGTATGGTTTCGCCCGCAGCCGCAATGACAAAGGCATAACTGTTTGCTGCCACCGTGTCGGGGATCGAAATCTCTTCCCGCAGGACAGCGCTTCCGCTCTCCTGCAGATCCGTATGGGAACCCTTCGGCACCTCCGTTGCATTGACATACAAGCCTCCCAACAGGCCGCTGCAAGTCAGCCCGGTGAAGACTGCCGCCACGATGACCAAAATCAGCGTCGGGATCCATACACCGCGCCTGCGCACGCTCTTGATTTCCTGCGACTGCCGCTTTGCGTTTTCCAGTAGCCGCTCCCGCAGCGCATGCGGGATATCCCCTTCTTGCATATGGGCCAGCGAACGGCCAATGGCGGTCAAATCGTTGAGATACGCCGCACAAGCAGGACACTCCTGAATGTGATCCAGTAACGCCGTCTTATTTTCCGGCGTAATATATTCGTCGACATATTGGCTGCACAATTCCCGGTAATTGGGGCAATCCCGGCTATCATCGCTTTTTTTCTTCGGCTGCTGCAAAACACCCTGCCGCAGCAACAGATCGCGCAGGTTTTTCCGTGCACGCGACAGACGCAGACGCACGCCGTCCGCATCCATATCAAGCACCTGCCCGGTATCCAGATCGCTCAGCCCGCACAAATCGCGCAGCAGAATAACCTCGCGCTGCTGGCGCGTCAGACGGAGCAGCTGGGACTGGATCGCTTCATCCAAAATCTTTTCGGACGCCGGATCTTCCCGTTTGTTTTCCCGCAGATGGAATACAGCCATGGTGCTCCTAGAACCACGCTTTCTGCGCTGGATGTCTGCGCAGGCGTTGGCCGCGATGCGAAAAATCCATACGGACAACTGGGAATCCGAATTGGCACCCAGTTTTTTGCCCATCTGAAGGAAGGTTTCCTCTACTGCCTGTTCCGCTTCGCTCTCCTGTCCGAGATACCGCAGCGCATATTGATACACCTTTGGGGCATACAGATCGGCCAACCGCTCAAATGCCGAGTCGTCACCGCTGATGATGCGGTCAACAATGCTGTTTTCATCAAACATACTCAGCCCTCCAATTCTGAAGCCAGCCCTAGCAAGCGATCCAACTCCTCAAAGGAATTTAGCTCGGATACGCTTGCCCGCAGCTTCTTGGTGCCGCGGATCCCTTTCAGGTACCACGCCACGTGCTTGCGCGCCTGTAGCATAGCGATGTGCTCGCCCTTGTGCTCCGCCGCAAGCGCAATTTGCCGCCGCACGGTCTGCATCCGCTGCGCCAGCGGCGGCACAGCTGGCACCGGCCTGCCTTGCTCCAATGCATTGCATTGTGCAAACAGCCACGGATTGCCCAGCGCGCCGCGCCCGATCATGACGGCATCCGCGCCGGTCTCCCGCAGGATGTCCATGGCGCGCTGTGGACTGTCTACATCGCCATTGGCGATCACTGGAATGGATACTGCCTGCTTCACCTGCGCAATCGCTTCCCAATCCGCCTGACCCGCATACATCTGCATCCGTGTGCGTCCATGCAGCGTGATCGCGGCTGCTCCCGCAGCTTCCGCCATTTTTGCAAACTCCAAATAGTTCTGACGTTCCTCATCCCATCCCTTGCGGAATTTTACTGTGACCGGGACATCCACAGCCGTCACAACCGCGCGGATAATTTCCTCTGCCAGCTTGGGCTGCAGCATGAGTGCGCTGCCGTCGCCGCCCTTGACAATTTTGGGCGCAGGACAGCCCATATTGATATCCAGCAACGCAGCGCCGGAAATCGCCAGCGCTTTTTTGGCCCCATCCGCCATATATGCTGGGTTACTTCCAAAAATCTGCACCCAACCAGGCTTTTCATTGGGCGCCAGCGAAAGCAGCTCCCGCGTCTTTTTGTCCTGGAACAGCAGCGCCTGCGTGGAAATCATTTCACTGATCGTCATAGCAGCGCCGCATTCCCGGCAAATCTGTCGGAATGCACGGTCGGTTACGCCCGCCATCGGCGCCATAATGAACCGTCCGTCTATTGCTACATTCCCAATCTGAAAGCCTGACATATGACCTCTCCTGTTCTTCAACATACATGCATTAGTGTAGCATTGTTTGCGTTTTTTGGCAAGTAGCAGAAAAGGAGCCTCCCATCCCAGAGAGGCCCCTCATACAAATAAATATCCCAAAAAATATCCGGCGCCAACAAATACAATATTATAACAGGCAATGCCAAGCGCACTGGCCGTCATAAACGAAACCGGATCCACACGAAACGCGCCCGCCGGGAGCGGCAGCAGCGTGCGCACCACCGGAAGGATGCGTCCGACAAATATTTTTTGAAAACTATGTTTTTGCAAAAACTCCGAACAGCGTTCATTTGCTTTGCGGAGCTTTTCGCTGCGCCGGTTCAGCCAGTTTAACAGCCGGTAGCCACCGGCCCGTCCAATCAAATATAGGATTACCGTACCGGTCATTCCGCCAATAATGGTCAAAACGATCGCCAAAAAAATGGACATGCCGCCATTTGCAGCGTAAATCCCCACCGCCGGCAAAACAATTCCCGCCGGCATTCCGGGACAGTTCATTGCCTCAAGGCACGTAATAACCAGCAGAATCAGCACACCATATTGAGACAAAAGCCCCAGGACAGCGCTTAATTCCACACAGCAATCCCTCGCTTTCCATCAAGATTCGTCTACGGCATGGACATCCTGCTCCAGCTCAGGCAGCTCTGCCGCAGCTTCGGGCTGCTCCACCGGACTGATTTCATTTTGTTCTTTCGGCCTCCGGTGTTCATAATCCCAATCATCCTCTTCCTCCCAGCTATCGCTGAGAATCTCGTCCAGCATCGAGCCGGGCTTACGCGGGATATGACGTACCAGAAGGCCGCCTAAGCCAAATACCACAAAGAACATGCCAAAAAACAGCAGGATCGGATACAGCTCGGCTTTTATTTCCGCACTTAGCTTCAACAAAGGATATATCTGTACATGCATCATCCCTGATGCCCTCCATGTATGTTCGAATTTCTCTGGCTTTATCATAGCTTCTTTTTGGACCAGTTGCAAGCTTGCCGCCTCAATTTTACAGTCTATTCACACAAATACAAAGGAGAAAACACATTTTCCGCCTTTTATCGAAGATTTCCTATTCTTGTCATCGGTGATTGTCGCCGTCGTTCCCTTTCCCACTGGGATTTGTTTGTTCCCGCCATTTCGTTTGCAAATACCACCACTTCTGATCAAGCCAAAAAGGCCCGGCAGTTTCTCTGCCAAGCCTTTCGTATCATTTCATAAACAGTTTTTCAAGCACCGCGCTTGCTCAAATAGACCACAGCTGCGCTCATATCATCCGGCGCGCCGCGCGCGGAACCTTCCAGTACAACCCGCGCCGCCAGCTCCCTGGCGCTCAGATGCATGCTGCCCGCCATCAGCTCTTCTACCCAACCGGCATTTTCGCCGTCAGCATCGACAATGCCATCACTGAGCAACAGCAGTGCGTCGCCGTCCCCCATATGGAACTGGGTGACATCCATTTCCCCCGACTCCTCCAACCCCGCGGGTAATGTAGAGGACAGGATACGCCGGACGCGCACGGTGCCATCACCATCCACTGCCCGCACAAAGCTGGGTGCCGCGCCGCATTTCACGGATTCCGCATTGCCGTTGAATAGATCAATCGTCCCGATATCCAACGTGACAAATTTCTTACCCTGCGTCCGCAGTTTGAGGGCCGGCCCAATCGTGCGCACACAATCCGCCGCTGAAATCCCGGCGCGCAGGAAACGTTCCGCCATACGGACCGTGCTCTCGGATTCTTCCTTGGCCAGTTCGCCAGAACCCATACCGTCCGACAGGACGACACATGCGATCCCTTCCTCCGTCGTAAAGTACCGGATGCAATCGCCGGAGACCTTCTGTCCTTCCCGTGTACGCGTGCCAATGCCAACCGTAATGCAATATGGCTCCTGCTCGCGGAACAGCAGGCTTGACCCTCCTGGGCCATGTACCGACTCCGGCCCCGTGAGCTTTGCGCCCATCAAAGCGCTCAGCCCAGATAGAAAGCCCTCGCGGTTGCGCACAATACGCGGGACGCATTCGCCAGAAATTTCAAAATGCAGACGTCCACGCCGGTCCTTCCATGCGGCCGCCGTGCGCACGCGGCCAAACGCTTCCGCATAGGTGCGCAGCTCCCGCTCCCTGGATGGCAATGCCTCCGGCCCGTTGCTCATGCTTTCGCCTACCTGCTTGAGAATGCCCGTCACGCCGGCATATTGCTGCGCGATCAGCTTGCGCCCATTTTCATTTTTTCGCTGTGTCTGCCTGCGCTGATACAACGCATCCATTCCCTCATTGAGCGCAATGACAAAATCGGAAAACCGCAGGCATTGCGCCGCAAAATGCCCCGGGAAATCGCCGGCTGTCACATGCCCGTTCCGCAGCAGCGAACCAGAAACCGTATCCAGTGTGCGCAGCGTGGACAGCTTGTCCCGTTCCCAGCACGATTCCCGCGCGCTGCATCGACGGCACACACGGTCCGCCGTCCGGTCAAAAACAGCGCCGAGGTCGTTTTCCTCCTTGTGCTGGCTCACGCCGCCCGCCAATGCGCGGTACATTTCCGAAAACGCTTCGGATGCCGCAGACGCATACTGGTTGGCCAATCGGCTCACCCGTGCCGCATAATCGGTTGGCTCTGGGTTCGGCGGGAGCAGCCGCTCCTGCAAATTGCGCCACATGCGGTCGGGTACGAGTACAAAGCATACCGATGCGACAAAGCATTCATACAACCCAGATATATATACAGCCTGTCCGCCCAGCAGATTGACGGCGGCGTGTGTGATGACAAATACAGTCGCAAAACCAATGCGGCCAGAGCGTGTGAAAAAGCCTGCTACCATGCCGGCAATGGCATAAATACCCGCATAATACAGGCCTGCGCCGCCCGCCGCATCCATGGCAATCCCGATACCGACGCCGCATGCCGCGCCATACGAAAAGCCTCCCAGATAACTGACACCCATGACCAGCAGCAACGCTGCAATGCGCGCCGGGCAGATTAAGTCAATCACCTGCAGCGGATACGCCGCCATCAGCACGGTCGCCGCCAGTACCATCATGCCGCCGAACCGGATGACTTGCGGACGTCCGCGTGCGGTGTCAATCGCCGCTTCATAAAAATACGCCGCACCAGCTGCAAGGACAATTTCACACAAAAACAGTACCGTCGCCTGCCATTCGATGCCATCGGCAAACACAAAAATGCAGCCGGTCGCCATCACAGCCGCTGCCGCACCCACTGGATAAAACCATCGTCCTGCAGTAATCCCCGTTCCGGAAAAAACGGTGGAGGCCGCCAATACAATCAACGCCGCGCCCGCATATTCCACGCCTTCTACCCCAGGATGTGACAGCAAATATCCCGCAAATGTTCCCAGCACTGCGCCAAAGCCATACCCAGTGCGGCACGCCGCCGCGGCAAACGCCACGCCAAACGGGGACCCTACCCCCGCAATTTCCGCACAGGATAAAATCCCAGCCGCCATAAAATATAGAAAAGGCATTCCGGTTCGGCGCGTGCGCACACCGCCAGCCGCCTTCTGTCTCTGTTTCTTCTTCCGTTCGAGCATATGTATCTGCGCCTCCTGTTTCATGCTTCCAGTATAAAGAAGCTGTAACAAAAAAGCAGTCGAACCATCTGGGCTGTCCACGGAAAGTGAAATCTTTTTGCAGCCAATGCCACCTACATCAAACGCACGGGATCCCCGATATTTTATGTCTCCAAAGGGTTGACTATTGTATTTCGTTTGTTATAATGTACTTGTACAATAAGTACATTATAACAAGGGTGATCGATCATGGAAATTATTATCAGCAACAACGCCAACAAGCCCATTTATGAGCAAATCACATCGCAAATCAAGGCAATGATTATGAGCGGGGAGCTGCAAGCCGGGGACGCCATCCCGTCCATGCGCGCATTGGCAAAATCCATTCATGTCAGTGTCATCACCGTGCAAAAAGCCTATGAAGATTTGCAGCGGGATGGTTTTATTGAAACAACGGTTGGCAGAGGGAGCTTTGTCTCAGCGCAGAACAAGGAATTTTATCAAGAGGAACAACAGCGCATTGCCGAAGAGCATTTGCAGGCCGCCGCAGAAATTGGGCGGACGTACCAAATCCCTCTTGCAAAGCTGACAGAGCTGTTGGCCCTATTTTATCAGGAGGATGAAACATCATGGAACACATTTTAGAATTGCAACAGGTATCCAAGGCCTTTCCAACATCCGGCTTTACACTGGATCGCGTGTCCTTTTCCCTCCCTTACGGAGCAATCATGGGCTTTGTCGGCGAAAACGGCGCCGGCAAAACAACTACCATCGGCTGTATTCTTGGCACCATTGCAAAGGATTCTGGAAGCATAAAAGTATTCGGGAAAGAAATGCTGGATACGGATACGGATTTGCGCGAGAAAATTGGCGTGGTATATGACGGCGATAACTTTCCTCCCTATCTCACCGCACAGCAGCTATCCCAGGTTATGGCCGGGTTGTATACCCAATGGGATCACGCGCTGTTCCAGCAATACTTATCGGATTTCCGCTTACCGGCAAATCAGAAAATAAAAAGCTACTCCCGCGGCATGACGATGAAATTGGCCATTTCTGTCGCTTTGTCGCATCACCCGCAATTGTTGATTCTGGATGAAGCCACCGGCGGCTTGGATCCGATCATGCGGGACGAGATATTAGACGTATTCCTGACATTTGTTCAGGAAGAAGATCATGCCATCCTGCTTTCCTCCCATATCACAAGCGATTTAGAAAAAATCGCAGACTATATTACCTTCATTCACAATGGCAAACTAATTTTAACTGCCTCCCGAAACGAGCTGGTATATCATTACGCAGTCCTACGTTGCCGGGAAAGTCAATTCCTCGCATTGGAGCCCGACGATATACTGGCCTATCGAAAGCGGGATTTCCAAATCGACGTCTTGGTTGCCGACGGGAAAAAGGCCCAGAAAAAATACAAAGACATTGTGATCGATCATGTTTCACTGGATGAAATCATGCTGCTTTTGGTAAAGGGGGAACGCATATGAAAGGACTTTTGAAAAATAATTTTTATGCCGCCCGATCCAATGGGGCCATATTTGCAGTGGTTATGTTGTTGCTTGGCCTGTTCGTTATTGCAATGGACAACGACATCCAAACCCTGCTGGACGGATACATGCTATTGAGTATGACCGGATTTTCCATCCAGGCTATTACAAGCTTGCGAAAAGAAAGCGCCGGTAAATGGAACAAATATAAACTAACCGTCCCCGTAAAGCGATCCGACATCGTAAAAAGCTACTTCATCAGCCAGCTAGTATGGCTATTTGTCGGCATTCTGTTCGCGGGGGCCGCCGTAAGCTTATCCATTCTTCTTCACGGGTATCCCTTTGATCGGAATACGGATATTCTCATGTTGTTTATTGTTGGGATTTCCATCAGCCTGTTTATGGGCGCGGTCTTTTTCCCTTTGTTCTATCTCGGCGGAGAAGAGCGAAACGAGGCATTCTTGGTTATCAGCCTGCTGTGCGGCATCGGAATCGTAGCAGTCCTTGCCACTGCCGTAAACATGTTATTCGGCCCGCATATGACAACGCTCCAGGTCATTGCAGGCGGGGCCATCATTCTTATCAGCGCGCTGTTGGCATTTCTTCTGTCTTACCCGCTGACAGTGGGTATTTTTCAGAAAAAGGAATTCTAAATGGAACAAGAAGCCGCTTCACACCATGAAGTGGCTTTCTGTTCCATGACGCAAATTGCTGGGCTCAAACTGGTGACCCTGCTGCCGGTTGGTAGATATCGAAACCAACT
>JAUNIY010000083.1 GCA_030523305.1 Eubacteriales bacterium | reverse complement strand
GCGACAGCTTCGGCGGCGGCCTGATCTATGCGCTGCTGAACGGTAAGTCCACGCAGGAGGCTGTCGAATTTGCAGTTGCTGCTTCGGCGCTCAAGCACTCCATTGAGGGCGATTACAACCGCGTCTCTGTCGACGAGGTAGAAAAGCTTTCTGGCGGCGACGGCTCCGGACGCGTACAGAGATAACCAAATCAATTCAAAATCCTTTCTTGTGTGTGCAGGGGCTTCAGGAACGGCCTCCTGCATGCACACTCTCTCAAAAAAGATACCCAAAATCCATAAGTAAAACACTCCTTTTCATCTGTGCTTCTGCATCCTGTCTGCCGGTGGGCGGATGGGGCAGAAGCCTTCTTTATGCGGGGATGTACCGGGATAAAACGGGTAATATAAAGCATCAAAACAAATAGGAGATGATAGCATGCAATCCATTCACGACTGTTATACCTTGTCCAACGGCGTCCGCATCCCATGCGTAGGCTATGGGACGTACAAGGCTGCGGAGGCAAACAATGCCGACGTCATCCGCATGGCGGTAGATGCCGGGTATCGGTATTTTGATACCGCGTCGTTCTATGAGACCGAAAGCTATGTAGCAGAGGCGCTGAAAAGCAGTGGCGTTGCACGGGAAGACGTATTCCTGGCCTCCAAAATGTGGAAGGACGAGATGGGATATGAACAGGCAAAAGCGGCGTTTGCGCGCACGCTTGAGCGCCTGAAAACCGATTATTTGGATTTGTATCTGATTCATTGGCCGCGGCCGGATGCAGAATATGCAGACTGGAAGCAGCTTGACCTGGATACCTGGCGCGCGCTTGAAGAACTGTACCGTATGGGGAAGGTGCGTGCCATTGGGGTGAGCAACTTCTTGCCGCAGCACATCGAAAACCTTTTGCAGAACAGTACGGTTAAACCGATGGTGAACCAGATTGAATTTCATCCAGGCTATGCGCAGGAGGCGACGGTACGGTACTGCCAGTCGCACGGCATCCAGGTACAGGCGTGGAGCCCGATGGGCCGTGCGCGTGTGCTGAATGATGCGCTTGTGCAGGAGCTAGCTGCAAAATACAGCGTTTCCGCCGCGCAAATCTGCCTGCGGTATGCTGTGCAGCGCGGTGTTATCCCGCTGCCGAAGGCATCCTCCCGGCAGCGTATGGAGCAGAACCAGGATCTATTCCGCTTTGCAATTGCACAGGAGGACATGTTCCGGCTGGATACGATGCCGCAGACCGGCTGGTCGGGGCTGCATCCGGATCTATAAAAAACAGCAGCAGAACAGCAGAAGGCCGCAGGCTCCAATGTGGAAACCTGCGGCCTTCCTATATGGGGAGAAAGGATAAAGCTGTGATTATGATGCGGACAGGTACTGCATCAGCATGCTTGCAGCCTGTGCGCGGGTGGCTTGCGCCTTCGGGTTCAGGTACAGCGTACCATTGTCATTGGATCCGGCAACGATACCATTCTGAGTTGCCCAGGTCAGCGCCTGCGTTGCCCAGCTGGAAACGGTATCCGCATCCGGGAACTGGCTCAGCGAGCCGGTGACTGCCGGGCTGCCTGCATTGCCATACAGGAACTGTGCAAACTCCTGACGGGTAACGGTGCCGTTGGGGTCGAATCTGCCGCCGCCAACGCCTGCGGCAACGCCGGTCTCCTTCGCCCACTGTACGGCGTTGTAATACCAAGCGTCCTCGGATACGTCGGTAAAGGAGGACGGGCCAGAGACAGCCGGGCTGCCTGCGTGGCTATACAGTGTCTGGACAACCATCGCGCGCGTCATCGAATCGCTCGGGGCAAAGATGCCGTCTGCGATACCGATCATGATCTTGTTTTCGTTGACATAATCGACGGCATCGGCATACCAAGCAGCCGGGGAAACGTCGGAAAATGCGGTGTCAAACAGGCAGTTCGTCAGTTTGGAATTTTCCAGGCTGCGGAACGTGCTGCGTTTGATTGCAGAATCGGTAAAATCACAGTTGGTAAATGTGAGGTTCTTTGTGTTTTGTACAGAATCCGCAGCAGTGGTGCCGGTGATGGTGACGTTGTCTAACGTCAGTCCATCGACGTAGTTCATACTAAACGCCTGCTCGCTGCCGGTGAAGCTGGAATTGCGGATGGTGAAATCAGAGATGTAGCAGTCTTGCGTACCCTCCGGTACGGTGCAGGAATCCGCGATGGTATCGACGCTGAAGCCGTTGAGCTGGAAGGCATACTTGCCGCCCTTGTTTGCTTCGCCTGCTTCATTGACGTTGACGCCTTCGATGAGGACGTGCTTGAATGCCGGGATGTACGCGCTGTAGCTGACGTTCATCGCTTCCATCATCTGGACTTCCTTGGCTACGTCATAGTTCAGATCAACCAGGACAACCGGCTTGCCCGGCTCGACCATCTTGACGGTATCGTTCTGATAGTAGATATTTTCAATCGTGCCGCCGCGGATGTAGTTGGTCTTAAAGCGGAAAGCTGCCTGCAGCTGGTCGCTGTCCATCTCATTGTTGCGGGAGAAAATATTCTTGACACCGGCAGTGATTTCGGAGCCGATCGTCACGCCGCCGTGTCCGTCAACAAAGGTGTTGTTCTCCAGCACGATGTTGAAGCTCGGGCGGTCGATGCGCAGTCCGTCGCCGTTCCGGCCGGATTTGATTGCCATGCAGTCGTCGCCGACATCCAGGCGGTTGTTGCGGATGACCATGTTGCTGGTACATTCTGGATCGCAGCCGTCGTTGTTGTGCAGATGGCTGGATACGTTGACGCCGTCCACCATAACGGTGTCGCACAGAACGGGGTTGATTTCCCACATCGGGGAATTTTGGATGGTAACGCCTTCGATCAATACGTTCTGGCAGTTATATGGCTGTACGAAGTTCGGGCGGAGGAAGCCGTCATCTGCGCCGCTCCAATCCTCGGATGCGGATTCGCCGTACTGGCGCTCTGCTACCGGGACGTCGGTCTGGCCCTGGCCAAACAGCTTGGTGCGCGGTGCGTTCTGCGCTTCAATCTTTGTGCCGTTTTCATACGTGCGGGAGTTTTTCCACTGGTGCCATACCATGGTCTCCGGATGCTGGCCGTCGCCGGTGGATGCCTGGCCGTCCAACGTGCCTTCGCCGGTGATGGCGATGTTCTTTTTGCCGTATGCGTAAATGAACGGGGAATAGTTCATCAGCTCAACGCTTTCAAAACGGGTGAGCGTCAGGCCCTTGTCATCTACGTCGTCGCCGTATACTTCCTTCATCAGGTCGCCTTGGTACAGGCTGGTGTCGGTTGTGAATTTCAGGACGGCGTCCTTTTCAATCTTGAGGTTTACATTGTCTTCCAGATGAATCGCGGAGGTGTAGAACACCTTGCCGTCAACAGCCGGGACAACAACGGTGCCGCCGCCGGCCTCGCTGACTGCCTGGATGGCTGCATAAATCGCCTTGGTGTTTGTCTTTGCCAGCTCTGCTTCTGCCGCTGCATCTGCGTCCGACTTCTTATAGGTGCCTTCGACGATGGCGAAGACCTCGTGTGCCTCCGCACCATAATCCACGATGGATACGGAGCGCTGTGCGAAGATTTCCTTCATGTCATCTACGGCGCTGTCTACATGCGCTGTGATTTTTTCCGCATACTGCCATGCTTCGTCGGAATCTGCGAATGTGGTGGTGTCATCGAACTGCAGGCCGTCGGCTACCTCATAGGTAAGCGCCACCTTGCTCGGGTCGTCCGATGCAAGCGCAGGGAAGGCAAGGCCGCAGCACAGCATGGAAGCTGTGAGCACGCTGCAAACGGCGCGGCGTACGGTGCGGGATGTCGTTGCTTTCATATGTTTTCCTCCTCTTTTATAACATGTCGGTAAGTGCTCTTACATGATGCACGGACCTGTGAAACGTCCCCCTCCTTTCTGCCGTTTCAGGTGTGTCAAAGCTTGTTTTGTAAGAGCTTACAATAAGAAAAATAAAGCAAAATAAACAGAATGTCAATGGGTATACAACAAATAATTGTCTAATATCCAAATTTCGGAGAAACAGACAAAAAAATAAAAAAGATATTGTGGAAAAAAACGATTGATTCTGCTGGTAAATATGGTACAATAGACATTGTAAGAGCTTACAAAAGCTCGAAAAAAGAACGATGCATGCCTTGCGCTGCAAAACATGCATCGTACCCAATGATACCCTATCTGTTTTATTCCTTTGATGCTTCTGCATCCTGTCTGCCGGTGGGCAGATGGGATGCAGAATTTTTTTGTCCAAACATTGTGTTGGAGTGCGGCAAAGCCCCGACGGTCAAAATGGGATTTTCCGAAAGGCGCTCGGCGTCATGTGGACGATGTGCTTGAATAGCCGGATGAAATTGGAGGGATTGTCGAAACCGCAGGCTTCGGCAACCTCTTCGACAGAGGCATATGTCGTCAGCAACAGGCGTTTGGCATATTGCACGCGCATATTGATAAAGTAGCGGTGCGGTGTCATGCCGGTGTACCGGCTGAACAAGCGGTTGAAATAATACTTGCTCAGGCCGACGTGTGCTGCAATTTCATCCAATGAAATGTTTTCCGTCAGATGGCATTCCATAAAGCGGATTGCGCGGTCGATGGACGCATTGGACGCGGCGGGGAGGTTATAGCACGATTCTGCAAGCTCGCACAGCATCATATGGATGCAGACGGACATGCGGTGCTCGTTTTGCGCATTGGTCTGCGCACGCGCCAGATGCAGCAGGTTTTGAAACGTATGGTCCAGCGTATCGGAATTGGCGTTTTCCAACCGTGCGCTATGGTTGAGCTTGTATAGCTGCGCGGCGTAGGTGAATGCGCTGATGCCGGTAAAATGCAGGTAATGAAATTTCAGCCCGTCCCACGCGTGGTAGCTGTGTTCGTGGCGGCAGTCGATGACAACGGCGTCCCCGCGTTTGGCGGTAAATAGCTCGTCGCGGAACGATACCTCTAGCTCCCCTTCGTCAATGCACAGCAGCAGGACAGATTCCCAATACGGATGGGTGACGACGTAGCGGGAATCACAGTAAAAAATGCCGATGTGCTGTAGACAGAACAAGGACTCCAACGCAAAGGCGGAAGGCTGTAAAAAGTGAATTTCAGAGGGGTCGAGGATACCTTCCTCCAGTTTGTGCATAGTTCGGCCTCCTTTGTACAGCATTTTTTGAATGTAATATGGCAACGGATGAAATTGAAGTTTCGTGAATTGTATCATATAATAACGACAAGATCAAGGGAAAAGCAAAAAAAGCGGAGTATTTCACCCGAAAAATTGTGGAAAAAGAAAGAAATGCAAAGAATGCATTTCCTTTGAAAAAACGAAATATAATAAGGCAATTTATGAAAGGATGGTTGAAATGGGCGAACAGTACAACGGAAGGCTGTGCATTGTTACCGGCGCGGCGAGAGGCATTGGCAAGGCGTGCGCGGCAAAATTCGCGGAATATGGCGCAGATGTGATCCTGGTCGATATCAATCGGGAGGCTGTCGAGGCATCGGCGGCAGACATCGCCAAAGCATATGGTAGGAACACCTATGCCTACGCCGTTGATATCAGCAGCTTTGCAGACTGTGAAACGTTTATGGCAGATGTCCGCGCCAACATCGGCGTTGCGGACGTACTGGCCAATTGCGCTGGTATTACGGTGGCCAAGCACATGATTGATCTGGAACCGGCGGAATGGGACCGTGTGATGGGTGTCAACCTGCGCAGCATTTGGTGCCTGAGCCAGTTGTTTGCCAAGCAGCTGCGGGAATCCGGGAAGGCAAAGGGCAACATTGTCTCGATTTCTTCCCAAGCTTCTAAGATAGGGGAATCGGCAAACGGCGTGTATTCCGTGTCCAAGGCCGGTATCAATTCGCTGACACAGGTCCTTGGCCTGGAATACGCGGAATATGGCATTTCTGTGGCCGCCGTTTGCCCTGGATATGTCAATACAGAAATGGTGCAGGAGGTGTTCCAAAAGCGTTCCCTCGTGGAGGGGAAGACGCCGGAGGAGTACGAGAAGGAACTCACCGCCGGGGTTGCAATGGGAAGGATGTGCGAACCAGAGGAGGTAGCGGATCTGATGGCGTTCCTCGCCGGCGGGCGTGCAGATTATATCACAGGCGTTACCGTGACCATTGCCGGCGGCAAAACGCTGATCTGACCGCTTACCCTTGACGGGCATTCGTCACGCCGGACTGTTTGCGGTATTTGCGGGGGGACATCCCCACGTTTTGCGTGAACATTTTGACAAAGTGGCTCAGATTGTTGTACCCGACTTTTTGCGAAACCTCTGTGATAGAAAGGTCGGTAATCAGCAGAAGCGTCTGCGCTTCCCCGATGCGGCGCTGAATGATGTACTGCATCAGGGAGGTCCCGGTGGTCTGCTTAAACAGGCGGAACAGATAGGCGGAGCTGATGGCAAAGTGATCTGCGACCGACTGTACCGATAAATCCTCCAACGCGTGCTCATCGATGTAAATTTGGATCTGGCGGCCCAGTTGATCCGCTTTGGATTCCTTGTTGGTATCGGCCCGGACCTGTTCCTGCCCATCTATGAGGTCGTATAACATATAAAGTAAGGCGCGGAACAGATGTTGGCATATCATGCCTGCGTGTGTCGATGTCTTACGTGACTGTTCATAGATGCTGTGGAACAGATGCCGGAATTCTGCGGCGCGGTCACCCAGCGGGATCACTGGGCAGGCGCTGGGCGGCAGAAGGTAATTGGAAGGAAGCCCCGCAACCTGGATCCCGGTGGTTTCCAGGCCGTACAACGGCGGGGGCGGATATTGATAAGCTTCGTTGTGCACGGCATCGCTGTTATAGATCACCAGGTCGCCGCTATGCACTGGATAGGGAACGCCATTGATCTCAAAAATGCCATTGCTGCGCAGGATATATAGGATCTCCACCATCTCATGGTGGGAGTGCGGGCTGCGCGGATGCTGCTGGTATTGTTCATCGCAGTAATTGGTGAACAGAAGCGTGGGTTCGCCGAAGGTATGGAACGCTTCAGGCTGCATAGAAGGAAGGGAGTAATGCATAAACCGATCTCCTTTGTTGTTTTCTAATCCTATTATTTCATGCGGGAGAGAAAAAGTCAATTTCTTCTGAAAAAATTTTGTATAGAATATGACAAGTTTTGAAAATGGGAGAAGGAAAAGACGCCATAAGGATCCAAAAAGATTTGGAGGATAGAAAAACGATATTGTTGCCGCGAATGGCGAAAGGATTGGCGGAAATAAGCTATATTTTGAAAAAATTATCTCGAAAATGCGAAAAAACAGGAAATTTTGAAAAAAACAAAACGGGATACTTTTTCGAAACTAAATACATTTTGCATGAAAAATCGAAAAAAATCTCGGTGCTTTTGTCGTATGGACACAATCTGATTGACGCGTTATACTGTAAACAACAAAAACAAAAAAGTACGGAAAAAGAAAAACACGCGGAAACAAAAATTTTCTTTTTCTGTACAAGTAAATGAAAGGCGAGGTGCAACGCCCGCCGGCGGTGAAAAGTCAGGAGGAAGCAAGATGGCAGAAGAATTGAGAATTGGTTTGGTAGGTACAGGCGGAATCGGCCGTACGCATATTGAGCGTATCAACACAAGATTGCAAGGCGGCAAGGTTGTTGCCTGCTCGGATCCGGCAGCGGCATTTGGTATGTCGGTAGCTGAGAAATATGGAATCAAGGGCTTTGAAAACCCGCTGGATATGATCAACGATCCGGAGATCGACGCGGTTATGTGTACTACCGCGGATCCGTATCATGAGGAATATGTCCTTGCTGCGATCAAGGCAGGAAAGTATGTATTCTGCGAAAAGCCGCTCGCACCGAAGGCAGAAGCTTGCAAGCGCATCGTAGCGGCAGAGATGGAAGCAGGTAAGCAGTTTGTACAGGTTGGCTTCATGCGCCGGTATGATTACGGTTATCTGCAGCTCAAGGAGGCCGTCGACAGCGGCAAATACGGCCAGCCGCTGCTGCTGCATTGCGCACACCGCAATCCGGATGTTGTAGCAGGATGGGACAACAGCTCGGCTGTCGAGAACTCGATGGTACATGAGATCGACGTACTGCGCTGGCTTCTGGGCGAAGATTATGCGACGGCAGAGGTACAGTTCGGCAAGTGCACCACGAAGGGGGTGCCGGGCGTACAGGACCCGCAGATTATGATCTTGACTACCAAGTCCGGTGTACGCATCGATGTAGAGTCCTTTGTCACCACGCACAATGCCTACGAGATCAAGTGCGAGATTGTATGCGAGGATGCGATCCTGAATATGCCGCAGCCGGGATATATCTCGATCAGCGCCGGAACCCAGTGCGCGCGCAAAGAGCATGCCGACTATGTAGAACGCTTTGGCGACGCATACGACACCGAAATTCAGACCTGGATTAACGCGACCAAAGCTGGTTATGTGGATGGTCCGAACGCATGGGACGGCTATTGCTGCCAGGTTGCCGCAGCCGCAGCATCCAAGGCACGCGACACCAAGAGCGTCGTAGAGGTTGTGTACGATCCGATGCCCGACTTTTATAAAAAATAATTCCGCTTGTACGAAAAAGCGGTACGAGAATGTATGATCTGAAAGGATGACAAAAATGAGGTTCTGCCTGAATACGGATTGCCTGGGTTACATGCCGTTTGAAGAGATGCTCGATACTGTCGCAGCGCTCGGCTATGAATCCATTGAAATTGCCTGCGGAAACTGGTCCCAGGCGCCCCACATTGATTTGGACGCAATGCTCGCAAGCGAGCAGGCGCGCAAGGATTTTATGGATGCCATTGCAAAGCGCGGCCTGGTTCTGGAAGTGCTCAACTGCTCCGGCAACCAGCTTGCTCCGAACGAAGAAGGCAAGCAGCACCAGGAAGTTGTTGAGAAGACGTTCAAGCTGGCTGGTCTGCTCGGCGTGAAAAAGATCGTTATGATGTCCGGCTGCCCCGGCGGTTCCCCGACGGATACGACGCTGAACTGGATCGTGACAAGCTGGCCGCCGATCACGACAAAAATCCTGAATTGGCAGTGGGAAGAGGTTTTGATTCCATATTGGAAGAAGACCGTAGAGCTGGCAAAGGAAAACGGCATTGAAAAGATCGCGCTGGAGAACCACGGCTGCCAGATGGTGTACAATCCGGAGACGCTGATCCGCCTGCGCGATGCCGTTGGCCCAATGGTAGGTATGAACTTTGACCCGAGCCATCTAATGTGGATGGGCGGCGATCCAATCACGGCGATCAAGAAGCTGGGCGCGGACCGGATCTATCATGTCCATGCAAAGGATGTCCGCCTGGAAACCAACTATATTGGGCCGGACGGCGTACTGGATACCAAGACCATCGATCAGTTTGCACAGCGCACCTGGAACTATGTTGCACTGGGGCACGGACATGACGTTCGCTGGTGGAAGGAATTTCTTTCTTGCCTGAGCATGACGGGATACGACGGCCCGATCAGCCAGGAAATGGAAGATCTGACCATGCCGGCACTCACAGGGTTGAAAAAGTCCACAGCTGTGCTGAAGGAAGCTATGCCGTGCGATTTTGATTGATTTCAGAAGAAACGACGTGAAAAGAAAGGTTAGGTAATCACATGACAATCAAGAAGAGAATTATGGGCATGGCTCTGGCGGGCGTTATGTGCGCGGGTATGCTGGCAGGCTGCGGCGATTCCTCCAGCAGCACGGCTTCGGGTTCTGGCGCTGGTTCCGGCGGCTCATCCTCCTCGGCAGACGCATACAAGATCAGCGTTATTGTTAAGCTGACGGACGGGCACTTCAACAAGGTTATTGCAGGCGCGCAGGCATATGCGGACGAGCATGACAACGTAGATGTTGAAATCCTGTCCCCGACCTCTGCGACCGCGTACGACGAGCAGATCAACATGATCGAGACCTCGCTGGGCACCGATTATGATGCGGTTGTTATCAGCCCGCAGCAGTCCGCGGCAGCGGCAACCCAGGTTGCCAATACTGATAAGGTTATCGTTGCGCTGGATACCGATTTTGATTCTGACAAAAAGTCCTCGTTTGTTGGTACCGGCAACGAAGATGCAGCAAAGAACGGCGGTACAGCTGCTGTAGAAGCTGCAAAGGCAGCAGGCATTGAGAAGCCGACTGCAGTTATCTTGACCGGCGTACAGGGCGATGAAACCCATGACGCACGTCTGGAAGGCTATCGTGCAGGTGTAGAAGAAGCAGGCGGAGAAGTCCTGGAAGTACAGTATTGCGACGCACTGGCAGAGAAGGCTGCAACTGCAACCGAAGCGGTGATCCAGAAGTATCCGGATGGCGTTGACATTATCCTGAGCACCAACGACGACATGGTTCTGGCGGCAGTTAAGGCTGTACAGGACTCCGGCAACGCAGCGTTTGCAGATTGTATCATGTGCGGTTTTGACGGCAATCAGTCCGCGATTGAAGCGATCCAGGAAGGCACGCTGACGATGGATGTCGCGCAGTTGGGTTATGACATGGGATATAAGGCAGTAGAAGCTGCTGTCAATGTACTGGATGGCAAGGCAGTAGACAGCTTTGTTGATTCCGGCGCAGAGATTGTTTCCTCTGAGAATGTAGACGATTATATCGCTGACATGAAGGATAAGGGCCTGTGGGAAGAATAATCCCTGGCAGATAAAAGAATAGGAAAAAGGCAAGGTAGCCCTGGCCGCGGCGTTTCGGCCAGGGCTATCTGAAAGCGTTCCTTCTCGGAGAAAAGGGTGAACAATCCATGAGTAGTGAATATGTAGTAGAGCTTCGGAATTGCACGAAGATATTCCCAGGCGTAAAGGCGCTGGACGCGATGCAGCTGGCGGTAAAGCCAGGGGAGATCCTGGGTCTGATCGGAGAGAACGGCGCGGGAAAATCGACGCTGATCAAGGTGCTGACCGGCGTACATCAGCCGGATGAGGGAGAAATTTATGTCAATGGACAGAAGATGA
>JAUNIY010000009.1 GCA_030523305.1 Eubacteriales bacterium | reverse complement strand
TAGGCACTGAGCGGAGCAGTCACGGAGGTGACCAGCATCCCCTCCGCCGGTTCCGGTTCTTCTTGCCCCAATTGCTTCAAATTTGTACCGGATGCAATTTTTCCATCCGGCGTGGCAATATAAGTGCTGCTGTCGCTAAAATCGCCATATCCCTGCAAACAGCCAAAGAAAATATCCCGCTCATATACATTGACAATGATATATGCTGCTACTTCTCCACTTGCTGTATCTATCACGGGTTTGGCATATAGAAAGCTTTGTTTTTTTAGCAGCTCTGTCTCATCCATGCAATATTGGGGACACAACGGATTGTCCGGCTCCTGGATCACCTGCTCCAGCCATGCCAGATCTTCCTCGCTGCACGGCTGCGCAACCACCTCAGATCGAGTTGCCTTGAGCAGCAGAGCATCCGCCGGTAAATAACAATAGATGGAATCGATCTGGCCTTCCCGATAACTGGTTAGCTGTTCCAGTAGCTCCGCCCGCCCGGTTTCCGTATCACGCTGCACCAGTTCCTGCACAATGTCATCTGAAGATACATTGACCGCAATATAATACGCATCCTTCATAATATCATCAAACATACCGGCGCATACAGTCAAATTGTCTGTCACAGAAGAGACATAATTGTTTTCAATGACCTCGACAGAGTTGTTATAAAACATCACAGAGAGCACAACCGATACCACCATTGATACCAGTAGGATACTGCTTATAATTTTTTCCTGCAATCCCAGCTTCATTATATACCCCAGCCCTTTATGCCGGCGCCGCGCACCCGTTTGCCTGTATTATATCACATCGCGGCGTATTTTGTAAGCCCAGCTGCCCCATCATATGGTATTGTCTCGCACATCCTTTCCTTTGCTGATATCCTGCCATTGGCTCCCCCGAACAGCGTTGCTTTCCGTGTCCAAACGCTTGGTTTCATCACTGCCACACAAATGCCCCCTGTAAAGCCGGATCTTCTGATCCCACCTCACAGAGGGCATCCTATCGCATATGCACCGATCGCCACGGCATGGATGCTCAGACGTCCCGCCGCTTACGCCGATGTGATCGTGGTCCTATCCGTTCACTGCCGTCCGGCGGCGTTGTGGAACTGCTTCTATAGGCCGCAGCCTATTCCAACGAAATATACAAAACTTCTCCTGCCTCCATACGGATCGCTGCCACGCCCAGCATCCAGTTCTTCTGTTCGGTCACACCGTCCGGATGGTCCCGGTTGACCCTGGTGATCGATGCATCCCGCTGGTCACCGGACAATTTTAACAAAAATCTTTTGGCTTCGCTGCCGCTGTTTACCAGCAGGATCCCATTGCGATCCCCTTTCGCCGCACAGCAATACAAGCCTTTCACATCGGTTTCTGCTTCAACCTGTGTCCCTGCTTCCTGAAGCGCGTGGAACATCGCAAACGCATAGTATCCTGGCAGCTTATTTCCATCCGCATCATACAACCCGCACCACTCGGCCAATCCTTCCCATTCCGCAACACCGCTCACAAATGCGCCGTCATAGTACATCGCTTGATCGATCGGGGCGTTTTGCATGCAGATGAGGCTTTGCGCATAAAATGCCGCTGCGTCTGTCGATTGCAGCACTTCCCACGTACTTTCTAAGTGCTCCCAATCCGCAACGTAATTCCATTCATCCAAAAAGCTCTGCGTTTCTGTAAAGCCGCTGCGGTCCAGTGTATCCCTGACAACCGTTGCTTGTTCCAAAAAGATATCCGGTTTGCTGCTGTAGCAGTGCCAGCTAAAAAAATCCAGCGGCGTATCCTCGCCATCGTCCGTAATGCCCTGCAAAAAGGCCGTTATCGCTTGCTCCGATGCATCGCCCAACGCGCCGCCTCCGACTATGAGTTCCGGATCTTTTCCCTTCAGGTAACGTGCCGTAGTCTGATACAGCGCATAGTATTCATCGATATCGCCAGACCATTGGCGATATACATCGGGTTCATTCCAAATTTCCCAATAAGCAACCGCATCATAAAATCCATCCGCCCAGCCATGGTTATAGTGGCTCACGATATGCCAGCAGATCTCCGCCCATTTTTGCTTATCTTCCGGCGGATATGTATACCGGATGTCGTTTTCGGATGGGCTGATGGATTCCCCAAGCCGGAACAATACCTTTGCGCCGGAATCCAAAATATTTTGTATATACAGATCGGTTTCCGCAAAATGGTATGCAGACGGATCATCCGCGCTCTGACTCCAGTCCGGAAAAATACAGTGGATATCAACAAACGCCTCTCCGCCATATGGAAACTCCGTGTCATGCGTACGCACACACGGAATGCCGAGCTCCCGGTACAGATCTGTAGCGTCCAACGCCCACTGAGCCTGTCCGTTTTCGCTCTCGCTATAATTGGATTTGGGCCCGTTATTGATGCCATTTATTTCTTTTATATCGCCCAATTCCTGCGAAAAATCCACCGAAACGGACGGCAGTGCATGATACAATATTGCAGCTGCAATCATAAGCAGCCCTACCACCGCAGCCAGCACAACTTTGCCTTTCGTCATGGTTCACGCTCCTTTCCCGCTTGTTGTCACTCCATCAATGCGTCATATGCTGTAAACGGCAGCAATAGCTCGCGGCCCTGCTCATCGTACAGATGGAGCGTTTGGTTGATCGTTTGGATTTTTTGAATCAGCTGCGCGCGGCAGTCTGCAACAATGGTCAAATAGTATGCAATTTGCAGCATATTATCGGTTGCCTGTATGGTTTCCCCCTGCGCAAAGCGTTTGAGTACGATATGAACACCGGGCATAGAAGCAAGCTCCGCCTCTCCGGCAACCCGGTTGATGTTACCAGCCTTTGCCCAAACCAGATATACCGTACTATCCTGCTCATAGTGATATATATTGGGATCGCAAACGGGCTGGATCGGCTGTCCAAGCGCCAAATCCACCATATATTCCAACCTGCTTTTTCCGATGATATCCTTTTCCTTTGTCCAGGAACCAACGCCGTCCATCCGGCCTCCCATTTCCAGGAAATAATACTCCCCTTCGCGGCAAATCGCCTGGAGAAAAGCAATGCCCGTTGTCCAATGCATGCGTTCAAACAGTTGTTCTACTTTCCCCTCTGTCTGCTTCGCATAGGCGGCATAGTGTATGGACGGCTCCAAAAAGAGGGAAAAATTGTGTCTTTGATTGACCTCCATGAAGATGCCGCGGTTTAGCCCTACAATGTGTGGTTTCCCATCGATAAACAGGTAATCAATGCTGATTTCTTCGCCCTGTATCCACTCTTCTACCAAAACTGTGCCGGAATCTGAAAAGCGCAACGCCAATGGATATGCTGCGCGCAGTTCTTCCTCATTGTGGCACAAAGACAATCCTCTTTGCGCACAGGCATCGGCCGGTTTTACAATGACCGGGTACGAAATCTTGTCCAGGATATCCTGCTGAAATGGCAATGTTAAATCATATTGCTTGGGCACGGACAAGCCGCATGCGATGCAATGCCGTTTGAACCGCAATTTATCGCGGGCACAGGCCCAACCCTCATCCGATGCATAAAACGGAAGCCCCAGCCGCTTGCAAAGCGCTTTGGCCATATCCAGACACAATTCATGGTTTCCCGCATAGACACCGGTAACATGCGCGCGCCGGCAGTTTTCTTCCAAGGTATCCAAATCTACAACATCAACCGCCCATTGCTCGTCCGCCATCCTTCGTTCCAGGCTGCTGTCTATCGGATAATAGTCGGTAATGATTGTCGTAACACCCCGCTCCTTCGCATACGCGAGGGCGTATTTTGTTGTCGTATCGACACCTAGAAACAAAAGCTTGTTTTCCATGTCCATTTCCTCCCAATGAAAATCATTCATTCCAATGTATACCGTGAAAGGAGCGCGTGGAATTCTTCCTTGCTGTTATACATCATGACATCCAGGATGGATAAATACGGAAGGAAGTCTCCCTTTCCTTGCGGATACCGGATATCTTCATCCATTTTTAAAAAGTGAAGGTCAATGCCATGTTCCCGGAACGTCGGCGCATCGTACAACGCTTTCCCTCCAATGGCATTGTAATATTCCGTCGCATTCAGACGGCTGCAAATGTCCAGTATCTTTTCCTGCTTTTTCTTTGATGTGTCTTTTTCCATCTCGGAGGACAGCAAAAGCTGGGTTTGTATGCCGAGATACTCCGCCGTATCGCGTATACTACGCAGCAAAAACTGGACGAGATTGCCGGACGCCGCATCCATGACACGGCAAAACAGCTGCATCACGTCCGCATGATATGGCGCGTGCCGATAAGCCAAATCGACGGATTGGCACAATTTTTGCTTCTGTTTCTCATCGATGGCCAATTCGTGCTTGCAAATCATCCTGTTTTGGCTCACATCCTTAACCGGAACGCAAATCATGCTGGGCGCGCCGTTTATTTTGATTTGGTTGCGGTTAATCCATCCTCCCTTGATATACGTAACGTCGTCACACACGACATAGGTATCCACAGCATTCATCAGCTGCCAATACCCCAGATAAGGGAAAAAATATGGCTGCATAATCCCCAGTTTCATGTTACGCTCCTTTTCTTCGATTGGGTCACACATTGTAAAACAATGCGGCAAATGCGCTCTACCTGCGGCGGCTCCAGCTCTGCATACAGCGGCAAAGTCAACACGCTCTGGCTGAGCTTCCGGGCAACCGGCGTTTGATTGACATCGTATGCGCCGTGAAAGCAATCCAACGCATTGGTCGGCGGATAAAAGTATTTTCGGGCAAAAATCCCAGCTTCACGCAGCGCCGCGTCAACTGCATCCCTGCTCGCACCACAAACCGTTTCGTCCAATACAATCGGGAAATAGGCATAGTTTGGTTTTACCCCCGGCTGCCGCGCAGGCAGCTTGATCCCCGGAATACCTTCCAGGTAGCTGTGATACAGCGCATCCACACGGCCCCTTTGTTCTATCACATCTTCGATATGCCGCAGGTTGCAAAGGCCCATGGCTGCACAAAATTCATTCATTTTTGCGTTTGCACCAATGCCGTCTACATGTTCCGGTCTGAAAATCCCGAAATTTTTCAACAAATGCAGCTCTTTGCCCAACGCTTCCTCACGAAAGCAAACAGCGCCGCCCTCGACCGAATGGAACACCTTGGTTGCATGGAAACTAAAGCAGGACGCATCCCCGAAGGATCCAATCCCCTTTCCCTGATATGTAACGCCAAATGCATGCGCCGCATCATAAATGACTTTTAGGCCATATTTTCGTGCAATCTTGTCAATCGCTTCGACGTCACACACATTCCCATATACATGCACCGGTACAATCGCGCTTGTGCGCTCCGTGATGAGCGATTCCAGCTGCGCGGTGTCTATGGTGTAATTTTCTGGATCAATGTCGCAAAATACCGGTGTCAGGCCACTGCGTACAATGGCGTGCGTGGTAGAAGCAAATGTAAACGGCGTCGTAATCACTTCCCCCGCCAGCTTCATAGCCTGCATCGTCATCTCCAACGCCATATGCCCGTTAGTCAGCAATTCCGTATGCGCTACGCCCAGATAGGAACAGAGCGCGCCGCGAAACGCCTCGTGCTTCGGCCCCATATTGGTCAGCCTTCGGCTATCCCATATATCCCGGATCTCTTCTATATATTCATCCAACGGCGGCATTGCAGGCCGCGTAACCCAAATCCTATCTTCCATCGTATCACACCTTCCTGCTTCTTACTGGTTATGCCGTTTGAGCATATCCCGAACCGTTTCCAACAGCCATACAAAAACATCCAGCTTCAACAAGCTGGATCCAGCCAAATAGACTGTGATTCCTGTAACCGCCTGCAACATAAGCCGCCCAATATCCGCAACTGGCAAGAAACCTGTCAGATAAACGGCACACCCCATAACAACATTCAAGAGCAAAATTCGGCTCAGTGCCTTTACCTGTTTGACAAGGCCATAAGAAACCAGCGCCTCGTTTGGTTTCGCATTGATGCCGAAGCTAACTACCGTAACGGCAGCCATCATTTTCAGCATCGCCAGCGTACCAAAGGGCGCCGCCGCGACAATACCTGCCAATGTTAGCCCTTGCTTGATACACTCAATTTTTAGATAAATATCGCTGCGGCCCAGCGCCTGAATGACCTGTAAATTGGCAGTATGCAACAAATAAAATGCACAAATCAAACACCACAGCTGCATATACGGCACCATAGCAATCCATTTTTCCGTAAACAGCAGCCGAATCAGCGGCTCTGCGCACACGCCGAGCCATATCATGCAGGGGAAAATGCAGTACGCGCTGGTCTGCAATGACCGATGCAGGATCATCCGTACCCTCTGCTCTTCATCCTGGCATTCCGCAATCACGGGGAACAGCACGCTTTGTACAGCTGTTTGAAGATTTTGAACGACCAAAAACGGTACATTCCGCCCTTTTTCATAATATGCAAGCGCTTCTACAGAATACAGCTTGCCTACGATCAAACTGGTCAGATTGGTTGTAAAGGAATCGAGCAAAGACGATCCCAGCAGCTTGCTTCCATAGGCAAACATCGGCTTGAGCCGCCGGTATGAAAAAACCAACGACGGCCTCCAGCGAACGGTGCGCCAGAGCACCAATGTGTCGATGGTCTGGTTGACCAGCCGCTGCGCAATCAACGCCCACACGCCCATACCACAATACGCCATGGCAATGCCGACAACAGCGGAAACCAGCGTGCCGCCGAGCGTCGCATAAAAAAACCGTTTGAATTCCATCCGTTTGGACACAATCGCCGTCTGTACACCGTTGATCCCACCCAGTACCAGCGTGAGCGACAGCACACGGATATATGGCGTCATATACTCTTGATGATAAAAATACGCGATGGCAGGAGCGGCGGCGGCCATGCCAAGATATAGCACAACGCCCAGTCCTACATTAAAATAGAATACTGTGGAAAAATCCAGTTGATCCGCATCCTGCTTCTGAATGAGCGCATTTTTAAATCCACTGTCGACAAACAGGTTCAAAATCGTTGTAATCACCGTAATCAAGGATACAACGCCATATACCTCCGGCTCCAGCAAGCGCGCCAGAATGATAGATACGACAAACGATACCCCCTGCGCGCCGCTGCGCTCTGCAAAGCGCCACAGCATATTTGCCGCAACAGTCGATTTCTTTTGCATGCCAGATCACATTCTTTCTCTGGTTTTTGGATTACGCAGACAGCGCAACGCATCCATTCCTCTGCGTTCCAGCCGCAGCATCCAGATGTCCAGGCGGTACATGTGGTGTCGGAACAACTGGTATGCTGCCCGGTGAAGCAGCTTTCCATCGATGGCACGCACATGTTTTTTTGCCTGCCGTCCCATCTCCGACTGCGCAACCTGCCTGTAGCACGCTGCCAGCTGTCTTTCCGAAAATGCTTTGCTGTGCGCTGTCACGACAAGAAATCCAGCGATACTTTTTGCATTTTTCTGGTAAAATGCATCCTCCATTCCCGGAAGTTCTGCCACGCCTGTGCGCTGCATAAACGCCCAAATGCGCAGGTTTACTTGCCACATATCATCAATATAATGCAGCTGATGATTGCGTCCCATTCCGGTCGCACTGGCGCGATAATAATAAAAGGGCTGCGCTAGATAGCAAAACCGGTTGGCACGTTCCAATACTGGAATCAATTGAAGCCGATCCTCCCCCATGATATGCCGATGATACAGCGGGTCATGTTAATCTTCCTCACAAAACAGCGACCGTAGGATCAACTTATCCCATACATGGTTAAGATGCCCAGTAACCGCAAACGTTTGATAGAGCTCCATCCGTTTTTCTCCAAAAAAGCTTGCGCCATCCGGATACAAATCTGCATGCGCCTGCCGCGGAATCCCGCCGTCAGTCACATCGATATACCCAAACAGCACAATATCGCTCCCAGTACGCTGCGCACAGGCCACTGTTTTTTCCAAAAGCTCCGGCGCAATCCAGTCATCCGAATCCACGAACAACACATACCGCCCGGTTGCATGGCGCAGCAATACCCTGCGTGTCCAAAGCAGCCCTTCATTTTTTTTGTGAACCACGCGAACACGGCTGTCCTTTGCCGCATATGTATCGCATATCTGGCCGCTGCAGTCGGTTGACCCATCGTCGCATAAAATCAATTCAAAATCCGAAAAGGTTTGCCCCATTATAGAATCAATACACTGCCTGAGATATGGCTCCACATTATATACGGGAACCAGTACGCTTACTGTTGGTTCCATGCCCGTTTTTCCTCCCATTTGCCTTTCCATTTCCGGATAGATGCTATCCAGCTATCCGGCAAAAGTAGTTTCAAAAGCACGATCCCCTGTATTCGTTTGGGCTCTCTGCGAAAATACCGACGAAACTGGCTGTCAAACAGGATTGTTCCGTCCGGCTGATCTCTCCATATCTCGTACATATGTTTTTTGATATATTGTTCAATCAGTGCATGATATCTGTTCTGCGAATAGGTATCCACCATCCGCAGCATTTGAATCATTTCAGTATGGTGCTGTGTGCGCATCTCTCTGTTTTTTCTCATCCGGTACGTCCAGGATGTCTCCCGCGAAGCATATCGATACACTGACATGGTCTCATGCATATAGAAAATATTCCCCTGTAGCGCCAAAAAAATCGCCAACGGATAGTCTCCTATCATGGAAGAGGCCAATAGAAAATCCGGAGGATTTTCCCAAAACAGATCTGTCCTCCGCATCAGCAAGGAAGATGCCTGAAACGCCTGATTGCCATCTACAATGATTTCAGAAAAGTCCAGCGTGCCATCCCCCGTTCGCTTGGAAACCACACTGGTTTCTCCTGTCATCATATTGATTTGCTTTGTTTGGTGTACGCAGGCGACGCATTCCGGATGCTGCTCCATATAGTCCACCTGCTTTTGCAGCTTGCAGTCGTCACACCAATAATCGTCCCCTTCGCATTGTGCAATATATTTACCGCGGATCAGCGGCTTCAGGAAGCCATACACATCGATCCCCTTTTTATACTGGTTCTCCTTTTGCAATACGACACGGATGCGATCCGGATACCGCCGCGCATAGTCCCGTATGATATCCGCCGTACCATCTGTCGACGCGTCGTCATGGATCAACAGCTCGTAGGAAAAGCGTGTCTTTTGCGACAAAATGCTGTCCAGCGTCTGACGGATATATGGCGCGTGATTATAGGCTGTCGTCAATACAGAAACCATCATTTCGTCCATATTTACCGCTCCCCTCGTTTACCGGACATCCTCATCTCCTGCGGCCTCTGTTGCACATGCATGCAGGCATATGCAAGCAATAACAAGATATAGGAATGATAGGTATATAGGCTGATCGTAGATATGTCAAACAAAAACATCCGCAGCGCCAGCGTAAAACATACGGCCAGCAGCATCTTGCGTGCAAGCGCAGGTTTGCGCAATCCAGACAATATCTTTGCATACATGCCATAGTACAGCACAAATCCTACTACACCAAGCGTAGATAAGAGCTCTAAAAAACCACAATGGCTGTATACCGCATTGTGATATCCAATCGAAGCAAGGTATGCGGAAAAGCTATCCAGGCCGATGCCCTTGAGCGGATGCTGCAAAAACAATTGTGCTGCCGTCCGCATAAAATATAACCGTTCCATGGTACTGCCGTCCACATCTCCTCCGCCCAAAAAGCCGAGCATGCGCTCAATACGCGATCCCACCAGCCCATACAATACGGCGTTATGCATAACCAGCCAATACAAGGCAACCGCACCAGCTGCCGCAGCGGCAACCGCGAGCAGCTTTTTCCAACTGCCCGCAATCAAAAAGATATACAAGCCCAGCTGAAAAAGCAAAATCAGTATCGCGTTTTTAGAGCCCGTCAGCAGCGCCGTACCGGCAAATACTGCCACAAGAAGGAGATACATTTTATGTTGTTTTCTCGTATAAAAATAAAACGAAAGCAGCGATCCAAGCCCGGCCAGCCGACCGATTTCATTGGAGTTCTGCCCTAACTCGCTGCCAATCCGTATGGTTCCCAGCGCATCCCGCGGCGTCAGCACCAGCAGCAGGATGACCATATAAACGAGTGCAAGCAGCAGAAGGCTGCATATCCGCTCGATCTCTTTTTCGCTGTTCAGCCTTGGTGCCAAGCAAAAACAGACAGCCAAAACCTTCACAAGATTCCATAGCACATTCACGGCGCTTCCCATATCCATGCACCATATCATCGAAACAGCCCCATAGCAAAGCACAGCCAGCATCCAAAGCCCGAAGCTGTCCACATGCCACTCGATCCGGTTTTTCCGGTCAAGCGGAATCGGATATGTGACGAGCGTACTTCCAAGCACAAAAAACAGGCTGCCATATCGCAGGCACCGCCCGAATAACGTCTCCTGCTGATGCGCAAACATCACACAAAAATAAATCAGCAACGCGATATCGCACAAGTGTACGTGAATTGTTTTTGGAATGATCACTTTACTCGATATGTTCATAAAACCTGTTCCCACTGCTCCAGAATATTTTGTTCGGAAAGCGAAGCGCACCGCCGCACCGCCGCGCGGGAATATCGCTCCGCCAATTCCGGATGCTCGATCAATGCAAGCATGGCATCAGCCAGCTCACGTTCCCCATTCACCGGCACCAAAATACCATTTTCACCACTTTGTATCATCATACGTGCGCCGCCTGCCGGGCAGTCTGTACAGATGCACGGCACACCGGTGGCCAACGCTTCGAGCATGGCGTTGGATATGCCTTCATATGTCGACGCCAACACAAACATCCCGCTTTGATTGATTTGTTCGGCCACATGATCCACAAATCCACAAAACGACACTGCTTCCGTCAAACCCAATTGTTCCCGCAGCTGCTCCAGCTCTGCGCGCAACGGCCCTTCGCCATATATCTTCAATGTCCAATCGGTATGCGCTGCATGCACTTGCGCAAACGCGCGCAATAGCATGGGAATGTTTTTCTGCCGTGTCAGGCGGCCGACGGTTACCACTTCATGCCGCCGCTCCTCCGTGAAGCGTCTGGGTAGGTTTGTCTCGATCGGATTCGGAATCACCACGCCTTTTTCTCTCACACGGTCAGGGAAAAAATGACATGCCTCCTCTGTCTGAAAGACAACGCAGTGAGCCGTTGGATACACTGCGTTCCAGATAAACCAATGGAGCAGCCCTTTCATATGAGCAGGGTCATTGCGCAGTGAATATACCATGCGGCGACGCAGGCCGATGGATGCCAAAAAGGTATATAGCGTTTCATATGGCAGCATGGCCACAAAGGTAGCCTCCGGATATTGTTTCATCATCCGGCGCAGCCGCAGAACCTTGCGTGGGATTTTCCCTATGCCGCCGCGCGCATCGAACAACGACACAATGGGTACGCTGCTATCGAGCGGAAACACGCGCTTGTGGTCTTTCATGCAGAGTACAACAACGTGTTTCCCTCGCTGCGCCAGTCCATTGGCCAGAAGCGCGGTGATGTGTTCGGCGCCCCCATTCGCTAGATTGGGGGTAATAAAAAAGATCTGTTTCATATCGTTGTTCTTTCCGAGCCAAAATAATATGTCCGATACCATGCAGCAAACCGTTGCAATCCGGTTTTCAAGCTCGTGGATGGACGAAATCCAAAATCTCGTACCAAATCGGATACATCCGCGTAGGTTTGATACACATCTCCCGGCTGCATCGGGAGCAGCTGTTTTTCCACGGGCTGGGAAATCAACCCCTCCTGCAACAGGCATATCTCCAATGTGTTTACAAAATCCAACAACGTTTCCGGATGCTGATTGCCTATGTTGTAAATCCGGCTGGAAACCTGATTTGCATCCGGCTCCGGCGCCCGACGCAGAATACGCATCACACTTTCCACAGCATCATCGATATAGGTAAAATCCCGCTTCATATCCCCATAATGGAACAGCTGCACCGGTTCCCCCCGGATCATTTTATCGGTAAAGCTGAAATACGCCATATCCGGCCGCCCTGCCGGTCCATAGACCGTAAAAAAACGCAGCCCGGTGCAGGGGATATCATACAGCTTGCTATAGGCATGCGCCATCAATTCATTCGATTTTTTCGTCGCGGCATACAGCGAAACCGGCCGGTCTGTTTTGTCCTGCGTACCGTACGGAACGTTCTCATTGAGCCCATATACAGAGGAGGAGGACGCATATACCAGATGCTCTACCGGACAGTGGCGGCACGCCTCCAACACACGATAAAACCCCACTAGATTGGTAGATATATACGCATCCGGATGTGTGATGGAATACCGCACGCCAGCCTGCGCTGCCAGATGAACCACAACATGCGGCCGGTACTGTGCAAACAGCTTTTCTAACAAACCGTCGTCTGCAATATCTCCTCTGAAAAAGATAAACCGTTTTTGCGCGTCAAACCTCCGCAGGCGGTACTCCTTCAGTGATACATCGTAGTAATCATTCACGTTATCCAGCCCGACGATGACAATACCCGGAACCGTTTCCAGCAGGCAAGACGCCAAATGAGCGCCGATGAAGCCGCCGACGCCGGTAATCAAGACGGTTTTTCCCGTCAAATCAATGTCCTTCATATGTTCGTCATTCCCTTTACATAAGCCTTCACCATTTGCTCCCCATAGGCCTCATCCGAAAATTCCCGTACGATTGCTTTGGATCGCCTGCACATACGGTCAAACAATCCCTGATTCGATGCCAGTGCGTACATGCGGTCTGCCAAACCGTCAATATCGCCGGGCCGAACCAGAAAACCGTTTTCCCCTTCGTGAACGGCCGCCGATATGTCCCCTACGTCTGTTGCAACAATCGGCATTCCATAGCTCATCGCTTCTAATATTGCGACCGGCAATCCCTCATGATAGGAAGGCAGCACCAACATCTGGCATTCGCGGAGCAGCTTCTTCTTCGCCTCCCCGTCTACCCATCCCGCAAACGTGACATATGGCCCGATTGATAATTGCGCGCTGCGTGCACGCAATGCGCCTTCCTCCGCGCCGGTTCCGGCAATGACCAGCCGGATATGCTCCAGGCCATGCATTCCCTTGATCTGCTGCAACGCTTGCAAGAGATCTGCCACGCCCTTTCGCGGGATCAGTGCGCCCAAAAACAAAATGGTAAACGGGATGCGCCATGCAACCGTTTCATGTGGGATATGCACGGCATTGCGCACGATCATCGTCGTAGCGGCAGGTTCAATCTTCTTGATCGTCCGGTTCCACTTTTCCCCGAGCACAATGCACAAGCTGCACTCCCGCAGCATAGACTGGATCCTTTTTTGCAGGGCATGTCCGGATGCAGCATACCACTGCGCAAATTCCGAACCGTGCAGATGGACAACATCCGGAATCCTGTTCTTTTGGCACAGCTTGTGTATGAGATATTTCCGAAAAAAGCTTCCTCTGTACGACATGTGTATGTGTACAAGATCCGGCTTATTTTGTCTGATTTCCTGGTTGATCCTTCGATATGCCTTCGCGAAAAAAACAAATTTCCGCAACATCCCCGCCTCAACATATGTCGGGATGTATTTCATCTCTATGTTTTGCTTTTCCCAGTTGTATTCCAGCAGCTGCGTCATAACGCTGGTGATGCCGCCTTGTACAGACAGATCATTCCCTACCATCAGTACATTCATATGATATCCTCTATGTATGTTTCGATATCTGCAATCAGCCTGTCTATGTTGGACGTATATGTGCCAAATGCATGCATACGCACAAATTGCAGCGCTTTTTCCAACTCACTGCAATCCCGCAGGCCATAAACGAGATTTTGTTTTTCAAACTCTGCAATAATCTGCAATTGATGGTCGTCTACATGTTCACCATATCTTGCCAACCGTGGCACCGCAATGACTTTTTTGCCCTTTTTCACCGCTCCAATCATCGCGCCGGTTCCACCGTGCGAGATCACAATCTCAGCTTTTTCTTCCCACGCAGCAAATTCCTTCCGATCGAGAAAATGCGCAAACGCATAATGCTTGGGCAAATAATCGCTGTACCCGGTCTGTGCGAAAACCTCTTCGGTCAAAACTCCCTTTTCCATCAATCCATCAATTTGCTCCAACAGACGGTTGAACGGAAACTTTTGCGAGCCTACTGTGACAAAAACCATCTCATCTTCTCCCGATCCATACATGCGGCATATCAATATATCGCGCCCAAATAAATTGCGTTCGGATAATATGCTTTCATGCTCTCCCACTGTACATAAAACCGGTCTGCCAATGGATACAACAGCCGCCCTGTCCGCGTCGGGGCATGGATCATGGCAAACGATTCAATATAAATGACTTTCCGGCCAAATAGCTTCATAATCAGACAGATCGGGATCATCGCCAGCACGCCGGTACAGACAACCACCTCCGGCTTTTCTTTGATAAACAGCCAAAGGGACACCATGGAAATCCACAGCATCTTGAGCAAGCACAGCTTTTCCTTCCGGTTGACCTGCGGGACGCGATATAATTTTACCGCTTCGTCCTGCACGTCGTACTGCGTTTTTTCCGTCAATACAAAGCTGTCATATTTCTCCATCAATGGTTTGAGCATCATCAGCTGCTCATAATGCCCGCCGCACGATGCCGCAAAACAAATTTTTTTCCGTCTCTTGTCCCTCATCTTCATTCTCCCTGTCCGCGAAAAACTGCGCCAAACGTCAGAAAAATCAATTTGATATCCACGAGCAAGGAGCGTTTCCTGATATACTCTATGTCCATATCCATCCATTTGCTGAATCCGACCTGGTCCCTGGTCTTTTTGACCTGCCAAAAACAGGTTAGCCCCGGCTTGACCAGCAGGCGCAGTTTATGATACGCATCATATTGCGCCACCTCGTCAGGCAGGGGCGGCCTAGGGCCTACCATTGACATTTCTCCGCGCAGCACGTTCCACAGCTGTGGCAGCTCGTCCAAGCTGGTGCGCCGGATCACGCGGCCAACCCGCGTAATTCTCGGATCTTGCTTCATCTTAAAAACAGGCCCGTCCTTTTCATTGTATGCTTCCAGGCTGCCGCGCAGCTGATCGGCATTTACAACCATACTGCGGAATTTGTAAAACCGGAACGGCTTTCCATCCTTTCCAATGCGGATCTGGGAATAGATGGGGCTTCCATGCGGATCATCCAGATAAATGACAACGCACAATGCTGCAAACAACGGCAGCAGGAACAGCAATCCCCCCAAAGACAGCACAATATCCCCCACCCGTTTGATCACGCCATAGGCCTTGCTTTCCTCTGCGATCCGTTGGGTCAATTCCCGTTCTATCTGCTCTGCCCATGCTGTGCGATCGCGGGCAGCGTTTTGCTCCTCCGCATATATCGTTTCCATCACAATTCTCCGTCTTCGTATACTCCCAACAGCTTTTGGCCAAAGAGATCCATTTGATGCAAAAACGCCTGTCCCAGTTTCTCTCGCAGCACGTTCCGTCCCGCTTGCAAATTGGGCGGCCTGGATGCTGTGTTGTGGCAATCCGAACCGAGTAGCTGTACCATATCCGCCTTGATCCAGCGCAGCGCCTGGCGTCGCGTACTCCATTTCAATAGGTATTCCGCATTCATCTGCGCATAAACCGGTAGGGCCAGCAGCATGTCAAGCGCCTCTTTTCCCTGCTGATATCGTTCTAAGTGCGCAATCACCGGCACGATTCCCTGTTGGATCAGGCTGTTGACTTCCTGGATATCCTGTCGTGACCATGTGCGAAACGGCATTTCCAGCAAACATAGGTTGGTCCCTTGGATACACAACTGCTCTATGCCATGCAGCATGGAAATACCCGGAAAAAAGGAAACCTCAGCACCGGCAATGAGCCGGATATCCATATGTTCCGAATGGGCAGCCTCCAGCAGCGCATGCTGGGCACGCTCCCTCCGGCGCAAAAAATCATCCACAGATGTCCGATATACATTGCAGTGCGGCGTTGCGACGACGCAGCCCACCTGCTGACGGAGCATCTCCCTGAGCATATCCATTGACACAGCAAGATTTGGGCTTCCATCGTCGATGCCAGGCAAAATATGGGTATGAAAATCAATAATCATACCTGCTCTCCGGTTTTCTGCGCATTGGCATAGCTGCTCGCATAGCCATAGCCATAACCGTAACCATATTTTTTCTTATAAGCATATTTCCGGTCATGATCGAGCGGCGCCTGGGTCATGATAAATCCAAGAATTTTGGCGCCGGACATTTGCAACCGGGATACCGCGCTATCCAAACTACCGTGCGTGGTACTGCCGGTTTTCACAACAAACACAACGCCCGACATCAGCTTGGACAAAACGATCGAATCGGACAGCTCTTCTACCGGCGGGTCATCAAAGATGATATAGTCATAAGACTGGCTGAGCTCTTCTACCAGCTGTTCCATTTTCTTTGTCCCCAACAATTCTACTGGGTTCGGGGGGATATCCCCGGCTGGAAGGTAATCTAGCCCAACAGGAAAATGCTGCAACGCATCGCGCATGGAATGAATTCCCACCAATACATTGGTCAACCCAGGGACATGCTTCGTACCCAATTTGCTGGCCGTTGTCGGCAGCCGAAGATCGCAGTCGATCAGCAGCACGCGCGATTTGTTCTGCGCGAAGGACAACGCCAAATTGATTGCCGTAATGCTCTTCCCTTCGCCCGGCAGTGCGCTGGTGATTAAAATTTTTTTACAGCTTTCCTCCGGCAGGGAAAAAATCAAGTTGGTCCGTACGGATTTGTATGCTTCCATCACAGAAAACGGCATATGATCTGTCAAAAGCCAATTCCTGTTCGTGTTTTGTTTTCGGGATATCTTTCTATCTTTCCGTATCCTCATCCGTTCCTCCTTCCCCTTAACGGAGCCTTTCCGCCGCTGAAAATTCCGGAATCGTGCCAAGCACAGGGTATTCCTTTTCCTCCAGATCTGCCTTCTGTTTGATCCGGTCATCCAGTATTTCCCGCAGAACTATCATGATGATGCCGAGTAAAAAGCCCAGCAAGAACCCGACTGCCGTATATTTGACATAATCCGGCGACGACGGCTCTGTTGGGACAGACGCGCCGACAATGACGCGGACGGAACTGCCCTCCACAATTTCAGCGATCTTGCCAGAAGCCACCTCGGTCAACGTCTGTGCAATCTGCGCTGCCTGTTCCGGGCTTTCATCTTCCACAGAAATTTGAAATACCTCCGTGCCGTTGACCGCTTCCACGGAAAGCTTTTCCGTCAGCATTTCCGTTGTCCAATTCCCATCCAGCCTCTGTATCGCGGGCGTTAACACAGCATCACTGGTGATAATGACCGTACAGGTCTCCACCAGCTGCGCAGACGCCGTCAAATCGCTTTCGGATATCGACGTCACGGCATCGGTGTACCGCGTGTTGTTGACATAAAGCATAGCTGACGCCGTATATTGCGGTGTCACAAAAACCTTGACACAGAAAAAAGCTGCGGCTGCGCACAACAAACCACACAGCAGCAAGAGCAATATTTTTTTCCAAAGTAGCCGCGCCAAAGCAAAAATATTGATTTCAATTCTGTCTGTATGGCGCTTGATCATTTGCATCGTTTCACTCTCCTAAGGCTTCCCCCATTTTCCGCCGGCGTTCCTGTTTGTGTGCCGGACGGTCCCTATCATTCCATCAATCTCTTTGAAAAATATCCCTGGTATATACCTTTTCCCGCACATCGTCCAAGCATCGTTCGTATCGATTTGCCAAAATGACCTCGCTTTGCGCCTTGAACGCAGCCAAATCGTTGACAACCGCCGAACCCCAAAACGTGCTGTGATCGGGCAGCGTCGGCTCGTAGATAACCACATTCGCACCTTTTGCTTTTACGCGCTTCATGATGCCTTGGATCGATGATTGCCGGAAATTATCCGATCCGGATTTCATCGTCAAACGGAATATGCCGATCGTAACGGGAGGTTTCTTCCCTTCCCCGTACAGTGCATCATCGTCATATCCTGCCATACGCAATACGCGCTCCGCGATAAAATCCTTCCTTGTGCGGTTGCTTTCGACAATCGCGGATATCATATTCTGCGGCACGTCGGAATAATTTGCGAGCAATTGCTTGGTGTCCTTCGGTAAGCAATACCCGCCATAGCCAAAGCTGGGATTGTTATACTGGCTTCCGATGCGCGGATCCAAGCAAACGCCTCGGATAATTTTCTCTGTCCGCAGCCCTTTGCTCTCCGCATAGGTATCCAATTCATTGAAATAACTGACGCGCAGCGCCAAGTAGGTATTGGCAAATAGCTTGACGGCTTCCGCCTCCGTACAGCCCATAAACAATGTGGGGATATCGGCTTTCTTTGCACATGCCTGGAGCAATCCCGCAAAAAGCTGCGCCTGCTCCAGCAGCGCAGGCGCACGGCGCGGATATCCGACAATAATGCGGGATGGATACAAATTGTCATATAATGCCTTGGATTCCCGCAAAAATTCGGGGCTGAACAAAAGATCCATGGGATATGCTTCACACACCGTTTCTGTAAATCCGACAGGCACAGTCGATTTGATGACAACAGTGGCATCCGGATTCACGCGTTCGATCTGCGTCAGCACGGATTCCACTGCCGATGTGTCAAAAAAATTCTTCTGGGGATCATAGTTGGTCGGCGTTGCAACAAGAATCCATTCCGCATCCCGGTACGCCTCGTCTGCATCCGAGACTGCGTGTAAATCCAAATCTTTTTCGCGTAAGTATTGTTCGATTTCCGCATCGCGTATCGGCGACTCCCGTCTGTTGAGCATGTCCACCTTTTCCGATACAATGTCAACCACTGTAACATGGTTTTTCTGCGACAACAGGACCGCCAGCGACAGGCCAACATATCCCATGCCTGCTACGGCAATGTTCCTCCGTTGTTCCAAACCATTCCTCCCGCTATCCAAAACGCGCTTTCCATCTAACCGCCAACAGCATGCAAAACAAATCCCAAGGCCAACGCACGGAATCCGACTTTTCCAATCCAGCCATGCTTACGCTGCTCCGCCTGGTTTCCCATAGACAAGCTGGGACTGCCAAAGCAGGCGCATCTGCATGACCTGCGGAAACACCGGCAATATGGTATTTCCGCAGCGCATAGATACGATCGCGTCAGACAGCATTTTCCAGCCTGCGGGACGCAATAATTTCCTTGGAAAGCCCTATCCGGTTGGTCTTAAAATGCCAGAACGGCCGTTCTTTCAGTGCAATGATCTCTTCCGGGCGCATATGCGGCTCCAGGCAGGCATCCACTGCATCCCGGATATCGTCCACCGTATGGCCTGGTTTCAGGACAACAAACAAATAGGGCAGGAAGCAGCCTTCGTGCTCCTCATCTGGGCAATTGACAAAAAATTCATCGTCAATCCCCGGAATATCCGCATCTGCAACCCGGTTTTCCATCGTCTGGATATCCAGATATCCACCGCCATGGCGCGGGGACTGTCCGCGGGTGACAACATAAATTACGCCGTCCTCATCCATATACCCGAGGTCGCCCATATGCAGCCATACGTTGCCATCCTGATGCAGCTGCAATGCTTTTGCGGTCGCCTTCGGATCATCATATCCCAACATGTTCCCGACGCCAGTTTTGCAAATCTCGCCGACCTGATTGTAGCCCAGCTCTTCCTGTGTCCCCGGCTTGAAGATCGATATGATACTCAGCGGCAGCGGAACACCGACATTGCCATTGCCCAACGGCTTGGGTGACATATGCAGCGTGACATTGGAACCCGCTTCGCTGCACCCGTATCCCGTGGTGTAGCGGAATTTGCAGCCGTGGCTGTCAAAATATTTCTGTGCCCGGCGCAACTGGTTGTTGTTGATTGCTTCGCAGCCTGCGCCGCCCGCCAGCAGATGCGACATATCGTAGTCATCCGGAATGCGTTTGCTGCGCATAATGGTTTCCATAAACAGCGGGATCTGCGGCCAATTGTTCGCTTTATACCGCATGATTTCCAGATCTACATCCTCTTCAAAAACAAAGGGATCCAGAATCAGCAGCTTGTTGGAGGCCATCGGCAAAAGAACCATACATACGACAACAGCCACCAAAGACGGCGGAAGACAGGTGACCAGCCAGTTGGGGCGGAATCCCTCTGCACTGCCATAAAAGTTCATCTGGCAAATAATGCCCAACATCGTATCCGCCGAGTGGATGACCTGCTTGGAAGGGCCGGTCGACCCACTGGTATAGCAACGGTACAGCGGCCTGTGTGTGTCAGTCGGCGCATACAGGTCTCCAACATAATAGTTCCCGATCTTGAGGAACATGTCCCAGCTCAAGGTTTCCTTTGCAGAACACAGCTGCCCGATATAATACGAATCCAGACATTCGCGGTTGTGCTCCGGCATATCCTTACGGCTTCCGTGCTGCATGGTCGGCAGAACGACGATGGTTTGAATTCCTCCCTTGCGGAACTTTTCCAGCTCCTTTTGGGTCAGGAAATCGTGGACAAAGATCGCCTTTGCACCAGACTTAACCGCCGCTTCTACATTCTCTTCTATCGTGTTGTCCCGGCAAAGAATCGACGCACCGATCCGTTCCGCAGCGAGCAGCATCGGGACGAATTCCGGCACCATCCGCCAGAACGTCGGGATTTGATCCCCTTCGCCGAATCCAAGCGCGCGCAGGGAGCGGGCGATCTGGTCGGTTTCCTCAAAAACAGATGCCCAGCGGATTTGCTCGCCGTAATATTCCACGGCGGGGACCTCCATGCCAGGGCAGTGCTCACGCAAATACTGCTCCAATGTACAGTCCGGCAGCTGGATCATGTCCAACAATGCCTGCGGATAATACTTCATCCAAGGTCTATCCACACTGGGTTTCCCAGTAACAGAAGTTTGTTTCATTTTGTTCACCTCATAAAGTTCCATAACAGCCAAAACAGAATAGAAAAGCTTATCCGGAACAAAACGCGCGCATGCGGAGAAGCAAGTCTCATTCCCCCTGATCTACTATTCCGGTCAAGCTTTAGCCAAGTATTATGATAACATATCCAATTTTTACTGTCACATTCATCAACTGGACAATTTTCCATAAAAGATGAATCACAAACTTTCAACACGAAAAATAGCAAATAATTCCTTTCTTTCATGTTTTATCCAAACAATCTGTATGTGGCGCACACCACAGCATGGTTCCGCAGCAGCTTCGACTATTGCAGTCCATAGATCATCTTGAAATGTCGGAGCGTGTCGTCCAAATATGCGTGAATGTCCTCCGTTCCGCAGATGATACAATCCGTTTTCTCCGACCATATCTCCTCAAAAAATGCTTTCAGCCGTTCCTTCACATCGCTTCGGTTGGCAACCAAAACCACTGTGCCGCTGGATTCGTTGTCCAGATACAAATAAGAAACTGCGTCGTTTAAAAACAGACATTGCGAGGTAACATAGCGATAGTCCGAAACAAATTGTCCCTGTATCAGCCGGAATTGGAAGGTCGGTTGGTGTTTTACAAGGCCAAACAGATGCTGCAAATACCGCTTACACTGCGTTTCGGTCAGGGTGATCTTTTGATTGAAAAAGTCAATCTGCCGGTTGACAATCATGTCCTGAAACGCAGTTTCATAAACGAGAACGCGCAGCGGGACAGTTTCCAACATATTGCATGTCAGCATGTGCAGCTTCTTGAGTTCTTCTTTGTTGTGCAGCTCTCTATTGTTTTCCAGCTGTTCCCAAACAGATTCCAACAGTTCTTCAAATAAATCGTCTGGCAGAAAATGCTCCGTCAGCCGCCCCATGAGCCAACAGTTGTTCTGTCCCAATAGGGTTTGCAGATATCCATTTTTCTGGATCATATGCGCTATCGTGGTTTTCCGAAACAGCAGGTTTTCCCGCACACAGAAATGCTTGATATTTTCATACATGATCTGGGCCGTATCCGGGTCCTCGCTCACCACAACGGACAAGCACCTCCGCTGGTCCATCAGCAGGCCCGCGATGGAAAAATCTTTTTCCACCGCAAACAGAAGATGTCCACGGGAGTGGCTGCTTCCGTATAGCTTAAAATCGATATGCATGCAGCTGGAAAGCAGGTTGAGCAAAAAGATGGTGTCATATATGATATGTTCCGCCCACCGCTCGATGTCGATGGACAAAGAAAAATGTACATTGGGGAACGTCAAGCTCGGGTGTGCCCATTCATGCTGCACGCTGACAATATGCAGTCGGTATTCATGTTCCATGGACAGCAAATCCATCGACGCCATAATATTCAGAGAACTCACACGGCGTAAGACAGGATGGTTTTGCCGGACAATAAACTGCGCCAAGCTTAGCTCAGGATAGTATACAAAGTAGGATGTATTCGCAGCATTCTGGCTCTTTTGCTGAATCCTCGCATAATCGTATTCACATTTCAGGTGGTCGTACATTGCCGCTTCCAATTCCTGTTCATTGTGAACCTGATAATCCTGTAAGAACATCTGCTTTTGCCCTTCATTCGCAGAGCTGATAATACAGCGGATAATGTTCCCAATGATCTGTTCCGCCGTTTTTTCCGACGGCAGTATATGCCCGTTCACCCATTTGCTGATATAAGAAACGTCATATTTTAATGCCTTCGACAACGTATAGTTTTTCATGTCTACCGCGGACATCATTTGATCCAGCAATTTCCCGAATCTGTTTTTTTCTTCCATTGTTCTCCTTACCCCCTTTATCGCTCCGTGATATCGCAGCGCAACGTAAGCGCTGCCATGTGGATGGGTATCTGGTAAATCATCATAATTGCTGCAACAGGCAAAAGGCGCTTCCTTTTATTCCCACACCAGAAACATAAAATAAGCTGCTGTCCGGCAGAGCCGGACAGCAGATAAAATACGGGCGCAGCGCGGCGAAATCAAGTTGCTCGCCTCAAAAGCGCGTCCATGCGTTCCGGTGCATCCGTAAAGCCTGCACCTTCCGCTTTTGCCTCAGACAATACGGCATAATATGATTTAAGATGCTGTTTTCAGATAATTCATCAATATCATTGCACTTTGTGCACGAGTTGCAGAGCCCTTCGGCTGCAGCAGTACCGTGTCGCCTTCTTTTGTACCAGTGATAATACCACGCTGGTTTGCCCACAGCATAGCATCGACTGCCCAGCTGCCGACTTCCGCAGCATCCGGGAAATCCAGGGAACCGGAAACCGCCGGTTGTTTCTCATAATGATACAAGATAGAGGCATATTGTTCACGCGTGATAACGTCGTTCGGATGGAACGTGCCGTCTCCCATGCCTGCCACAACATTGTTTTGGCTTGCCCAAAGGATGGCGTCGGAATACCATCTATCGGACGGTACATCCACGAACGGGATATCACCGGAAACCTCAGGCGCGCCTGCCACATTATACACAATCTGCGCAACCATCGCGCGGGTCATCGACGAGTTGGGCTCAAAGGTCCCATTCCCCATACCGGCCATGATGTTGTTGTCATATGCATATTGAATGGCATCGATATACCATGCGCCTGCGGACAGGTCGGAAAAGATTTCGTAAACCGGCTTCGAGTCGTCCGGAAGCGGATCGATCTCCTCGGTTCGGGTCTGCATGCACACGGTGCAAGTATAGGTTTTGATACCGCTCTCGGTTGTCGTCGGTTCCTTTGTGACGACACCGTCATCCCACTTGTGGCCGAGTGCCGGGATCGCTACCGTCTTGATGTCGGTATAGGTTTCCCCTTCGACCTCTGCGGAAGCAGTATATACGGTTGCGCCCGCTTCGGTGCAGGTGGCAGCTGTTGTCTGTTCGGTGACGGCAGCTGCAATCCCCGCTTGCTTGCCATCACACCTAGAGCAACCCAGGCTTGCCGTTGCCGCATAGCCTCCGTCTTCAGCATCCGTCCACGTAAATTTGCTTTCGTATTTGTGGCCGGTCGCCGGGAGTTCTACCGTCTTGGTATCGGTATAGGTTTTTCCATCCTGCTCTACGGTAGCTGTATATACGGTCTCGCCCGCTTCAGTGCAGGTAGCAGCCTTTGTCTCTTCGGTGACAGTAGCTGCAATGCCCTTTTGCTCATCGCCGCAGACGGCACAAACCAGATCTACCGTTGCCGTATAGCCTCCGTCTTCACTCTCTGCCCACGCGAATGTGCTGGTGTAATCATGGCCAAGCGCTGGGATCTCTTCCGTCTTGGTGTCGGTATAGGTTTCCCCTTCGAGCGTTGCGGTAGCAGTATATACGGTTGCGCCTGCCTCGGTGCAGGTAGCGTCGGTTGTCTCTACAGTGACAGTCGCCGGGACATCTTCTTTCTTGTCTCCGCAGCCAGCACAGGTCAGACTTGCCGTTGCCGTATAGCCTCCGTCTTCAGCATCCGTCCACGTAAATTTGCTTTCATATTTGTGGCCGGTCGCCGGAAGTTCTACCGTCTGGGTATCGGTATAGGTTTTTCCATCCTGCTCTACAGTAGCGGTATATACGGTCTCGCCTGCTTCGGTACAGGTAGCAGCCGTTGTCTTGTCGGTAACGGTAGCTGCAATGCCCTCTTGCTTGTCATCACATCTGGAGCAAACCAGGTTTGCCGTCGCGGTATAGCCTCCGTCCTCACTCTCTGCCCACGCGAATGTGCTGGTGTAATCATGGCCGAGCGCCGGGATTTCTACCGTCTTGTCCTCGGTATAGGTTTCCCCGTCGAGTTCTGCGGTGGCAGTATATACGGTTGCGCCTGCCTCCGTGCAGGTAGCGTCAGTTGTCTTTGCAGTGACAGTCGCCGGAGTATTTTCTTTCTTGTCGCCGCAGTTATCACAGGTCAGACTTGCCGTTGCCGTATAGCCTCCGTCTTCACCTTCCGTCCACGTAAATTTGCTTTCGTATTTGTGGCCGGTCGCCGGAAGTTCTACCGTCTGGGTATCGGTATAGGTTTTTCCATCCTGCTCTACAGTAGCGGTATATACGGTCTCGCCTGCTTCGGTACAGGTAGCAGCCGTTGTCTTGTCGGTAACGGTAGCTGCAATGCCCTCTTGCTTGTCATCACATCTGGAGCAAACCAGGTTTGCCGTCGCGGTATAGCCTCCGTCTTCACTCTCTGCCCACGCGAATGTGCTGTCGTAATCGTGGCCAAGCGCTGGGATCTTTACCGTCTTGGTGTCGGTATAGGTTTTCCCGTCGAGTTCTGCAGTGGCAGTATATACGGTTGCGCCTGCTTCGGTGCAGGTAGCGTCGGTTGTGTCTGAAGTGACAGTCGCCGGGACATCTTCTTTCTTGTCTCCGCAGCCTTCACACGTCAGGCTTGCTGTTGCCGTATAGCCTCCGGTTCCAGCTTCCGTCCACGTAAATTTGCTTTCGTACTTGTGGCCGGTCGCCGGGATCTCTATTGTCTTGGTATCGGTATAGGTTTCCCCGTCGAGTTCTACCGTAGCGGTATATACGGTCTCGCCCGCTTCGGTACAGGTAGCAGCCGTTGTTTTGTCGGTGACGGTAGCTGCAACTTCCTCTTGCTCATCGTTGCACTTGGAACAAACCAACTTCGCCGTTGCCGCATAGCCTCCGGTTTCATTCTCCGTCCACGTAAATTTGCTTTCGTAATCGTGGCCGGTCGCCGGGATTTCTATCGTCTTGTCCTCGGTATAGGTCTTGTCACCCTGTGCTGCGGTAGCAGTATATACGGTCTTGCCTGCTTCGGTGCAGGTAGCTTCGGTTGTGTCTTCGGTGACGGTAGCCTCAATGCCCTTTTGCTCATCGCCGCAGACGGCACAAACCAGATCTACGGTTGCCGTATAGCCTCCGTCTTCACCTTTCGTCCATGTAAATGTGCTTTCGTAGCTGTGCTCACCAGGGTCCTGCTGTTCGGTTTTGGTTGCCGTGTATGCATAGCCTTCGGCTGTCTTGCCAGTCGCCGTGTAGACAACTTCCGAGCCTTCCTCACAATTGCCCTGGACCTTCTTCTCAACCTCTGTGCTGGTAACTGCTTCCTCCAGTGTGACCTGGATGGTGTCATCATTGATCAGGCAATCCAGATGATTTTTCTTTTGCGCACAGTCTGCGGAGCATTCCAGATTTGAGAACGAAACCGTCTGGTTGCCTTCTTCATCGCTGTTCCATTCCGCATCCGTAGGCTGATACGTATGACCGGCAGAAGCGACAATTTCATCATATTCCGCCTTGTCCTTATCGTACTGTGCTTTCTGTTCCTCGTAGCTGGTTCCAGTCTGGTTCCAGTTTGCATTTTCTTTCGGCTCGGTCGGTTCTTCAACAGCCTTGCCGCACTGCGTGCAGACGTAGCATTCACCAGTGTTCCAGTTGCCGTCGTCATCTTTGGTAAAATACTGCTCTGCAAAGTGGATATAATGATGCTTGCAGCTCGAAACCTTGAAATCCTCTACCGGTGACAGCTCCGAGAACGGCACCGTGCCTACAAGATTGGCAACCCACATAAATTCGTCGTTGTCATTGATTTCCTTCGTATAGCCAAACTGTTCGATCATATCATCGTCATAATCGCCCATTTTGTAGTTGCTATAATCCGGATTGTAGTTGGACTCTTCGTACTCGTAGCCATATCCGTTTTCTGCGTTGTCTGCGGTATAGCTGCCAGAGCGCGTTCCATCGTCCTTGCCGGAGATATACGCCAAATTGGTCGCAATGGAAACGATCAGATTGTCGCCATCCTGACAAATGCCTGCGATTGGATGGTTCTCAAACTGGAACGTTCCTTCGCTCTCGGACAGAGCGAACGCCATACCGCCGAACGCCTTGGTCTTATCCCGGGTTCCGTAGGTCGTTTTGTATTCCTTCACCACCTGGACAGCGCCGCTTTCCAGATCATAGGTCAAAATACAGTTGGACAGATTAAAATACAGTTTGCCGTCGGACAATGCCGTTGTAATAAAGATCGATGGATAGATTTCTGCTTGTTCCGCATGCTTTGCATACAGCTCCGTGAGCAGTTCATTTTCTTCCATCTCGCCGGTAGACGGGTTGTAAACGCGTGCTACGCCCAACTCATCGTCTTCATCTTCCGAATAGTTGAACTCAATCAGCGCATTGTAATCGGTATCGCCGTCACCGTTGTCCTTGTCCGTGATATCCCGGCTGACCAGCTTATACCGTGCGCTTTCACTCATCAGATCGGAATAATCCTGGCTGTTGTTGTATTCCTCCAGCATGGAAATCAGATCGGTGGAATCATAAACATAATAGTATTTGCTTCCGTCGGAATATACATTGGTCTTGGCGCGGGCAAACCACGCGTCCTCATAGGTCTTGTCGTTGGCAGCCTCTGCATACATCGTCTTGATCTCGCTGTAATAGCCGTCATACAGCGCTGTCGTTGTGTCATGGCTGAACATGAAGTACATGTGGTTGATGAAACCTGCTGTCTCCACACGGTCGCGGATCATAACTTCGCTGTAGACGTCGTTATAGCACGGGTCGATATAGTACCACTTCCCGTCAACCTTGACGGCATTCCAGAAATGGTCGGAGTTGAAGCCCTCTTTGGTCTCGCCGTACATGGTGACAGACGTATCAAACGTGATGCGCACCAAATCGACTTCATAATCGGCATCGATATCCAGGTTTCCGTCGCTGTCATAGTACAGTTCGGTGGCAGGCTTCCAGTTTGCAGCCTGCGTCATATCCGTGCCCGCACCGTCTTTGCCATAAAGCTCCGGATGCATGCACTGAATCAGGTATGCATACGCCTTTGCATAGCCAAGGCAAACCGACTTGCCTTCTGCCAGCGCGCCGATGTGGTTGCCTTCCCAGTAGTTGAGCACGCCGGTGGTCAGGCCGGAAGCCGCCTGGTCGGAATACAGCGCAATCGCCTCCGCAAACGAAGCGTCCGCAGTTCCATCGCCGTCCAGATCGACATTCTTGTCTTCACTTTCCAGCATCTGCTGGGTCATTTGCTCGATGGTCATCTTCACGCCCGGCGCATTTTCCGGGTCTACCTCGATGCCATCCGTTTCCGCTGTGGAAATGAATGCATCTGCCTGCGCATCGAGCTCCTTCTTTACGTCTTCTCCAAGATTCTCTTTAGCAAACTCGGACGGATTAGAAGCAATGGCATCCGCATTTTCCTCCATCCATTCGTCAATCGCGGCATTGGCCTTGGCCTGTTCCTCCTCTGTCGGATTGTTCGGATCTGCAATGCCATTCGTCTCGTCACGAAGGTACGCCTGATAAGCAGCTTCCCGAATGCCTTTCTCATAAACCTGCTGGCGCAGGTTGGATTTTACGCCTTCATAAATCTGGTCATGGAAGTTTTTCTCAATCTGCGGCTGATAAAAATCATACATCACGCCGTAAATATCATCATAATGGGCGTGCTTGGTTGCTTCCTCCGCCTGCATCGACGGCGTTTCCTCGCCGGCGTTCATGATGTACGACATATCGAAGCTGTCCACCGTTGCCAGCCAGTCGTTCAGGACCAGCAGCTTCTGGTATTCTGTCTTCGCGCCCGATTCTTCTACTGTCTTCAGGGCATCGTCACGCTGGCTGCGGATGGTATCACCGTAATAGTCCACACCCAACGTATCGCCGTAATAGAAGGTCGTGATCATGCCGGTCAGATCATCATAACTATATTTGCCGCTTCTGACGTCATCGACTGTATAGCCAGCCAGAACCAGCATTTCGCCTAAAACCCCCAGACCATCCTCGTTGTCATCGTTATACTGCAAATAGAATGGCATTTGCGCCCCCAGCACATCTGCATTCTGTTCCCAATTCTGCTTGTACTGTGTGTACATCTGCAAAACCGTTTCGATCTGCTCGTCGGTCAAGCCAACGGATTTCCCGTTTTCGTTCAAGACCGTCATGTCGTTCAGTTCTTCCTCAACGGCTGCAGTCGCTGGGTCGTTCGAATCGACGGCAACATCTTCCGCTGGAAGCGTAACATCCGAAACTGCGCTCGCCGCATCGATACCGCTCGCCGTGACGGTGTAGCTTCCATAGTTTTGTTCTACCGTAATGGTACCGGACGCTTCCGCACCATTCGCTGCACTTTCTTGCTCAGCAGCCTGCGTATCCGCAACATCTGTCGTTGCAGACGCATCCTCTGCTGTTTTCTCTTCGACCGCGAAGCCCGGCGTTACTAGAACGCCACTGGCTATCGCAAGCGAAAGCAGAAAGCTAAGCAGTCTGTTCAGATAGCTTTTCATCTTTCCATCTCCTTAAATAAACAGGATTTTATAAAAGAAATCTCAAATCATCCGGCTACGCCGATCCAGCGCACCTCTGCTGCGATAACACGCATCATCTGGCCCGCCATCCGTGCAGCGATACCGCCGCTATATTTGAAATATCTTTCCAACCGTTACATTATTTTGGAATCATGTTCACCTCCCAAACCAGCATTTCAGCTAGGTCAAATGGTTCGCCAGTCTTTCTTTGCCCCCAAAGAATTCTACACATAGAAGGCTGTGACTGCCCGGCACATGCCGGAAACAGGCTTCGGATTCCAGCTGCTCCACCACATAATATGCATTATGTGGTAGCATAAATGAAATCCATGTCCAGTTTTTATCATACAGTCTACGAATTGTTTTTTCTTTTCTATCATACATAGTATTTGCGGCAATTGCAAGTCCCAAAGCCACAAATTATGGCTAAATTTCTATTGTATTTTGTTTATCCGGAGTAAAAATTATCATAGATGAAAGACCGAGTGAAAACACATTCATTCATCGGTCTGTTTGCTATCCCTTCAGATGGCCAGCTTCGACAAAAAATACAAAAATCATGCGGCCTAAATCTGTAAAGCCCTGTCTGGCTACCACATAATGCATATTATGTGGTTTTATTTTATCTTCATTTTTCTTTCCTTTTATGAGACCAATCCCAGCCGTTCCAGCCTCCGCCCCTGCTCTTCGCAGCTGACGCGCGTATAAATTCTCGTCGTGTTGATGTTGGCATGCCCCAGAATATCCGCCAGATAACATAAGTCCCCCTCCTTCTGATAAAACGTCACAGCGAACAAATGCCGGAGATTATGCGGAAATACTTTTTCTTCCGCTACCCCTGCGGCAGTGCACAGCCGCTTCATTTCATGTGCGATGTTGCTGCGATCCATCGGCTTGCCGCTCTTCGTGACGAAAACGCTCCCCCGTAAGATCCCCTGCCGCTTCGCATAAGCCTTTAATTTTTGACACAGCTTTTTGGGAATCAGTACGATCCTGGATTTCCCCTTTAACGATACCGCAGCCCGCTGCGTACGCAGGGCTTCTACCGTGATGAACTGCAGCTCGCTCACGCGGATCCCTGTCCCACAAATGGTCTGCATCAAAAGATACAACCTTTCATTTTTTTGCTGCTTTGCCGTCTCCAGCAGACGGAAATACTCCTGTTTTGTCAGATTCTTTTCACTGGCCCGGAAGATTTCGCGTTGAAGCTTAAACATACGGACCTTGCAGTCCAGCCAGCCCACCACGGAAAAGAAATAGTTTATGGCTGCCAGCATAGAATTGGCGCTGGTTTTCGCGTAGTTCTCCGCCAGATATTCCTTATATGCAATGACCGTTTCCTTTGTCACCGTCCTTTCACTCCCCAAGTAACGGCAAAAACAACGCAAATCATTGACGTACTTCGCTTGGGTTGCCGCGCTTTTCTCCTGCTCCTTCATCGCCTGTCGAAATTGCTCCCATATACTCTCTGTGATGATATATTCCATTTTTCGCTACCTCTCTTTCCAACGGGATAACTGCTGTTTATCATACAGAATATCCAATGCAACGGAATGTATCCTTGCAACAGGCATACCACCGTTCTGTTCTCTCCTTCTGTGGCATGGATATCAAATCGCTGCTGCGCTGCCTGCTGAATATTATTTCTTTTTTCCCGATTTATCAACACATCGCAAAAAATATGGCAAATGGTTCATGCATATATTATACATGATCGCGTTCTTATTTTCCCACATCTTAAATATATTGCAAAAAACCATTTTTCAGGAATATCATCTTGTATACTGGTACATCATGCGAAACAAAAAAACGGCTGGATCTATTTCCATCGTGGATAATTCCACACAGAAATGGATCCAGCCGTCGTCCTCTTCCATACGGGAGCGGTTACCCGCCCCATGCTCAACGGATGTTGTATTCTCTTTTCTCTAGCCGTCAGGAAACCTCGGAAATCTTGACCGGGCGGCCCTCCTGCATCGATTTGTTCGCGGCGGCCGCCATCAGCACCGGATACAATCCGTCCAAATCGGTGACCGGCGGCACCTTGTCATGAATAACGGCATCCGCAAACGCCTTCATCTCGTCGACAAATGCTTGGGTATACCGATCCCACATCACCTGATAGCACGTGCCATATGTCGTGCCATCTGCGCGGGATACCACAACAGTATTCGGGATATCGTTCTCGTCCTGTACAGCACCTTCTGATCCAAACACCTCCAGACGCTGATCGTATCCATAGACAGCCTGACGGCTGTTGTCAATGATACCGATCGCTCCGTTTTCAAAGGTTAGCGTAACCAGAGCGGTATCGACATCGCCCTCTGCGCCAATCGCCGGATCAACGAGAACCGCACCCTTTGCATAGACCTCGGTCACCTCGCAGCCTGCCAGAAAGCGGATCATGTCGAAATCATGAATCATCATATCATAAAAGATGCCACCAGAACGACGCACATATTCGATTGTGGGCGGCTGCGGATCGCGGGAACTGATTTTTAGGATATGCGGCGTACCAATTTTTCCGCTGCGCACCGCGTCATATACGCCGCGATGGTTGTGATCAAAGCGGCGAACAAAACCGATCTGCAGCTTGACGCCAGCCTTCCTGACCGCGTCCAAGGCCATCCGCACGCGTTTCACATCATGGTCAACCGGCTTTTCACAAAAAATATGCTTACCGGCTTCGCACGCCTGCATAATCAAGTCCGCATGTGTGTCGGTAGAGGAGCAAATGAGGACAGCTTCGATTTCCGGATCTACAAAAACAGAATCGACGTCCTTCGTAACGTTTGTAATGCCAAAGCTATTGCAGAAATCCACCGTATCGCTGGTCAAAAACGGGTCTGCCACCGTCTGAATCTCCATGTCGCGCACGCTGGTGCTGATATTTTCAATGTGGACGCGGCCAATGCGTCCTGCGCCAATCACTGCTACTTTCATATGATATCTCCTTTTTAAATGAATCAAGAAAATAAATTATTGAATTGCTTTTTTCAGGGTCGCAATATCCTGCCGGAGCAGCTCGTACGGATTTTCGTGCTGCAAGCGGAGCGGCAGCTGGTCATAATAATTTTCCAGCAGGATATAGCCGGTGTAATCATGCTCATTCAGCCACTGCATCGTTTCAAAAAACTGAGATGGGCCGGTGCCCAGCAGGCCGCCGCTCATCTCCTCGCCGTCCTTGACATGCAGCTGGTTGCACATGTATGGATACAAGCCTTCCAGGATATCGATCTCTGAATACCCGCGGAATACATTGTAGTTCTGGCTGTCAAAATACAAGTGGAAATTCTTGCGGTCCACCCTATCGTACAGCTGTTTAAATGTATCGGGCGCCATGAGGTTCTCGCCTGCAACTGCGATGCCATGCTCCCCCGCCGCATCACACAGATATTGGAATGCCCGCGCGCTGTGTACCATATCCTCTTCGGATTTGACCTCGCTTGCCGCAAACCCCGGTACCTGAATGATATGTACGCCTAGCGCCTTTGCCGTCAGGACGGCGCGACGCAGCAAATCCCAAACGATATCATATTCCTTCGTCCCTTTGCGCGCATGCATCGGAATGTTATCAAAGTCATTGAGTGCAATGGCGCAGTATTCGATGCCATATTTCTGCTGCTCGTTGAGATAGATCCGCTGCATTTCCGCATGGGTGATGGGATAGTCGTTTTCATATAACCCAATCTTCAGAGACAGGGCATCCAATCCGGCTGCCGCCGCAATTTGCGTCGCATACAGGCCAGAACCAGGGAGCGCCCAATCGCATGCGCCAATTTTAATCGATTTCATAAAAAGTCCTCCTTTTGCATTTGTTCGTGCGCTTTGACGTTCATCTCAATCGCCTACTGTATTGCGCGCCGTTGCGTCTCTGTTCGCGTAACGCGGAATCCCGCTGCGTATTCACGCCTGGACTGTCGCCTTCTTCCACAGAGGATGCCTTCCAAAAGGCCCCGGCCGATGCAAGACCGGTCAGGGCCATTTTGTCTTTTCCGATTGCCTTTCTATACGAGACCGGAAATTATTCCTCCCACAGGCCCTTGTCCTTCATATCATCAATATAATCATCGATATTTTCGGAAGAGACAACCTGAGAACCAGAATCAATAAAGGTATCCACTTCATTGCCTTCCAGCACGTTGACAGCGGCCTCCACTGCCTTATATCCCATATCATAGCCCAGCTGTGCTACGTCCATCGCCAGCTTGCCTTCCTCAATCAGCTCAATGGCAGCCTGGTTGCCATCGAAGCCACATACGATGGAATTGGCATAAATTTCGCTGCCGGAATCCTGGATAACCTTTACCGCTGCTACAGCCATATCATCGCAGGTATTCAGGATGATATCAATGCCATCCGGATATTTCTGGATAATGGCCTCCATTGCGTTTGCAGCCTTGTCTGCCAATGCGTCGCAGTACTGCACTTCTACAACTTCACCGCCAGCTTCTTCAATGCCTTCCGTATAGCCTTCCAGACGTGTGTCATGGGTTTCGTCACCCTGCACGCCGGTCAGGATCACCGCGGTCGGATGCTCTATACCGGCTTCCTTTGCAGCTTCTGCAGCCGCTGTGCCTCCAGCTTTTGCAGCGTCAAAGTTGCCTGTACCGACAAACGTAGACTTCTTGTCGGAATCAAAATCGGTATCCAGCGCAACGATAACCTTATCGGTAGACGCGACCTTAGTTGCTGCCGCCGCGGATTGCTGCGGCGCGATAACCACCGCATCATAGGTCGGGCTGCCCAGCGTAGTCTCGATCATATTGTTCTGCTCGTCATACGCGGTCGCAGAAGTCGGAGACTGGATATCCACCGTTACGTTGTCGTGCTCTTCCGCATACGCTTCTGCACCGGCGATGACCTTATTGAAGTGTCCGTCCGTCAGCTTGACGATAACGCAAACCTTATACGCATCACCGGAGGATCCGGTGGAGCCGGAACCGGAAGCCGCGCTGCTGTTATCGCTCGAGGAATCGCCGCAGCCTGCCAGCATGCCTGCGCACATGACACCTGCCAAAGTCATGCTTATCAATCTTTTCTTCATGGTCATAATATTGCTTTCCTTTCCGTATACTCCTTATTTTCTTTGTTGTTTGCCGTGGTGTCATTCATGAATGAGTATGGTCTTATTATACGCAGATCAAGCGAAAAACCGTTAGGAAATTCCTGTTTGATTTTCGGGGAAATACGGGGAAATTTTTTCTTTCATTTGTACATTCCTGCTTTGGCAGTCGAAAAACGGGCATTGTTTTTATTTAAAACATACAAAAAGGGAAGCGGATGTTTCGCTTCCCTCTGTTTGTGTTGCACAGTTATGTGTGGCTCCGGAAATACCGGCGGTATTCCGACGGCGTGATGCCAATATATTTTTTAAATGTCCGACTAAAATGCCCGCTGTCATTGAATCCCAGTTGCCCGCCAATTTCAGCTACCGGAAGGTTGGTATTCATCAACAGGTTTTGCGATTCACCAATTTTCCGGTTCATCAAGTATTTCATCGGCGGCAGGCCAATTTCTGTCTTGAATATATGTGACAAGTGAGACGGGCTGATGTGAAATTCCCTTCCCAGCTGCTCCAACGTCAGGGGTTCCTGATAATGTGTATCAAGAAACCGGATCATGTTTTGAAAAAATTCCTCGTTGCCCCGCTGGATCGATGCATCGCTCTTCTGGCGACTGACAATTTTGGCGTAGATGAGGTTCAGCAGCGCATTGGCAAGCAGATTGCAGACGACATCTTCTTCTGCAAAATACGCCCGCCGCTCGTGCAGCGCCAGCATCATATGCTCGAGCGCAGCGCGCTCTTCGGTAAAATAATACACAGGGGTATCCGTCAGCTTAGAAAGTGTGTTTGCAGGAAGATCCGGCACATGCAACTCCCGGAGAACGAGGCAATAGCTCTCGGCACAATGCTTTAAATACGGCGCTTCGCCGTGCATCACACCTTCGTTACAGATGATGAGGTTCCCAGGCTGCACTGGGTACACTTTTCCATCCACAATATACTGCCCTGTGCCGTACATGATATACAGCAGCTCGATCACGTCTTCATGTCGGTGGATGAGCTGCGCATGATTCTTATGATATGTTTCATTTACAAAATGCAACGTGACAAATTGTGCAGCCAAAGCCATACTATCTTTTTTCATATGGTGTCTCCTTGGAACAATGCAGATAGAATGCTGCCTAAAACATTGGGTTTCCAATGACATCCCATTGACGCGCAGGTCTATTGGGTACGATTACAAAATACCACAGATCACCGCAAAATACTACCCGTTCCGCGCCAAAAAAGCAAGATTTTGTACAATAACACCGAAATACCGCAATATAGAGACTCTTGTCATCCGGATTCCTGCGTCCGCATACGCTCCACCGCCATGGAACAGCGAGAAATGCAAAAAAATGCGCGGACATGGCGCGGTTCCCCTTCTCTCTGCGCGGGAAATCGGCATCCTGTACGCCGATCGATTCGACTATTTGTGTGCAAATTCCACAAAAAAATGAGAAAAAATGTTTTTTCTTGTGAAAAGGGACAAAAGTCAAGATGTTGAAAGAAACGCAGACGAACGTCTGGTAAACTATTGCCATCGTAAGAAAACCGCAAAGAGAAGGAAATCGATCAGGAGGAATCACATGGGAATCAAAATATGTGGCGCTCCCTGCTGCTGGGGCGTAGATGACATCACCAATCCAAATCTTCCAACATGGCAGCGCGTCCTGCGCGAAGCGCATGAGGCTGGCTACCGCGCCATTGAGCTGGGGCCGAACGGCTGGATCCCGACCGACGATATCGAAGGCGTCTCGGCCGAGCTGAACAAAAATAACCTTTCCATCGTAGCTGGTACAATCTTTGACGACGTACTCAGCGATGACAACTACGAAAAACTGCTCCAGCAGGTAGACGGCATCTGTTCGCTGATTACCAAGCTGCCGCCGCTTCCGCGCGAGGATGGCCAGCGATGGCCCACGCCGTATATGACCGTAATGGATTGGGGCCATGACGAACGTGACTATGCAGCTGGACATTCTGACCGCGCGCCGCGGTTGGACGAAGCCGGCTGGGCTAAGCTGATTTCCCATTTCAATGGCCTGTGCGAAAAGGCAAACAGCTACGGCGTCCGTCCAGTCCTGCACCCGCATTGCGGCGGCTACATCGAATTTGCAGATGAAATCGACCGTCTGGCCGAGGAAATCCCGAACGATCTGGCAGGTTTCGTGCTGGATACCGGCCATCTGACCTATGCGGGGATGGATCCCGTCGAATGGCTGAGAAAATACAAAGACCGCCTGGATTACGTCCATTTCAAGGACATCGATAAAACAGTATACGACGAGGTCATGGGCGAGCACATCCGTTTCTTTGAAGGCTGTGCCAAGGGTTCCATGTGCCCGATCGGCAAGGGTATGCTGGATTACCGCGCCATTGCGGACGTTTTGGATGAGATCGGCTACAACGGCTATATCACCATCGAACAGGAATGCGACCCGCGCAATGTAGCAAACAGCCTTGCCAACGTCAAGGCAAGCGTAACATACCTAAAGGGTATCGGATATGACATTTAAAGGATGAAATTGCATCATTGAGGAGGACAGGATTATGAAAGAAGTAAAAATCGGCCTTTGCGGCGCGAATTGGATGGGCAGCTTCCATTCCATCGGCATGACAAACGTACGCCAGGCTTACCACGACGTCAAGCCGGTCTTTGAGATCGTCGCAGATGTCAACGAACAGGCTGCAAACCTGGCCGCAGAACGCTTTGGCTATAAAAAGGTTACCACCGACTGGCACGACGTTGTCAATGACCCGGAGGTTGACCTGGTTATCATCGCAACTCCGAACTTCACCCATGCGGAAATTGCGATTGCAGCGGCAGAAGCGGGCAAGCATATCCTCTGCGAAAAACCAATGGCGAACACCTTGGAAGAGGGCCAGCGGATGGTTGACGCTGTAGAAAAAGCTGGCGTCAAGAGCCTGGTTGACTTCATTTACACCAAATGCCCGGCAAACATCCTGGCAAAGGAACTGATGGACACCGGCAAGCTGGGCGAGTTTGTCACGTTCCGCGGCGAGTTTGACTGCTCTTACTGTGCAGACCCGTCCACACCGGCAACCTGGCGGCAGCTAGCCGCAACGGCCGGTTCGGGCGCGCTGGGTGATCTGACCGCGCACGTTGTCAGCTTGTCCGACATGATCGTCGGCAAGAAGATCGTAGAAGTTTTCGCTTCCTGGGATACGCCGTATGACAAGCGTCCGGATGCCCGCGACAACACCAAAACCCTTGACATCGACACCGATGACCAAATTTATGTCATCGTGAAGTATGAGGACGGCCGCATTGGCTCCATGTCCTCCAGCCGTATTTCCGTCGCACGTCCGGTCAGCCTCGCCTATGAAATCCAGGGCAGCAAGGGCAGCGTCAAGTTTGAGATGACCCGCATCAACGAGCTGCTGTATTACTCCAATGACTGTGATCCAAAGGAGCGCGGCTATAAGACCATCAAGGGCAACACCCGCAACGGCGATTACGCAAACTTCTGCGGCACCGACGAGCAGGGCATTGCATACAACGAGATTATGTCGATCCAGGCACATGACATCCTGACCGCGATCACCGAAGACCGCAAGGTCGAAATTGACATGGCATACGGCCACTATGTGGACAAGATCCTGGAAGCTATGGCTACCTCTGCCAAGGAGGGCAGATGGGTCAAGGTTTCCGAAATGGATGCCAAAGCGTAACATTTCTATCGTCTGAATTTCTCTCAATATCCTTTACAAAACAGCAAGCCCACCTGCATTGTTTGCGGGTGGGCTTGCTGCATATCCAGCGGCGGCTATTGCCGGTTTTCATTCTTTTTTGCGCGCGGTTTTCTAACACGCGTCTGCTTTTCCTTTTCCGCAACGATATAATTTTGACGGAATTTCTTCGGCGGCATGCCGACATGCTTGGTAAACTGCATGTTAAAATAGCTTTGCGTATCGTATCCAACCATCCCGGCAATATCCGTAATGGAATAATCGGTTGTGATGAGCAGGGTCTGTGCCTCCCCGATGCGCCTGCGCAACAAATATTGGATGGGCGAATACCCGCTCATTTCCTTAAACACATGCGACATATAATATGGGCTGGTATGCAGCGCTTCGGCGATGGTTTGCAGGGTAATCGGCTGCGTATAATTCTGATCGATGAAATCCTTCACGCGGTGCCCCAAAATATTTGGTTCGTCGGCATCAGAAAGTGCGGCTTCTTTTTGCATCGTCCCGGTATGCTCCTGCACGACGGTGAGTACCTTGCGCAGCAGGGCATGCATCAGGCTGTTGCAAAACGCTTCCGCATCCGGCTCCTGCTCGGACAGGTTGCGGAACATCAATTCGAGCAGCTGGCGGATGTCCTCAAAATTGTGCCCGGTGGGGAACAGAAAGCCTGCGTCATCCGGAATCAACGCATGTTCCCGCAGGCCAGGCATGTGCAGCCCCCCGACTGCGATGGTGATAAACCCGAGCAGGGAATCCGGGCCAGACATTTCATCATGCACGACGCCGGAATTATAAATCAGCAAATCCCCCGCCCGCACTGTGCATTTTTTATCATGGATCAAATAGTCGCTTTCGCCGCTGTAAATCAGCACCAGCTCAACCAGCTCACCATGCGAATGCATGATACGCGGATGCCTGCTGCTGATATCCGGGCTGACCTTGCAGACATACAGGAGCTGCGGATTGTTATCCCCCACAAAGATCGGATGAAATTCCTTTTTCACAAAGCACTGTGCATTCAGCGGTTCATGCTGCGCCATACCATACCCTCCTCTTTCCGAACGGTGATTGCTATACATAGCATACATGATTTTCTCGAAAAAAACAACCGAATTTGCACATACCGACGGATTTCCCTACACGCCTGCGGCCGTGAAGGCCGACTTTCCAAAAGAGACCGGCGCGGTTTCTTTCCGCACGGAGGGCAATAAGAACAACCATAACAACCATGTTTTACATCCCACAGCCACGACACAAAAATCCCCGCCTCCTTACGGAAACGGGGACTTTCTTATGTTTCTAATTGGATTGGCTGCGATAAATTACAGAACACCCTGTGCCTTCATTGCTTCTGCAACCTTCAGGAAGCCGGCGATGTTAGCGCCTGCAACCAGGTTGCCCTCACAGCCGTATTCCTTTGCAGCGGAGGAAATATTGTGGTAAATATCAACCATGATCTGATGCAGCTTGTTGTCCACTTCTTCGAAGGTCCAGGACAGGCGCTGCGAGTTCTGGCTCATTTCCAGAGCAGAGGTTGCTACGCCGCCTGCGTTTGCAGCCTTCGCCGGAGCAAACAGGACATTGTTGCTCTGGAATACTGCAACGGCTTCCGGAGTAGACGGCATGTTTGCACCTTCGCCAACTGCCTGAACACCGTTTGCAACCAGGGTCTTTGCATCCTCTTCGTTGATTTCGTTCTGGGTAGCGCACGGCAGAGCGATGTCACACTTTACCGTCCAGATGCCCTTGCCTTCGTAGTACTTCGCAGACGGAACTGCATCGACATACTCCTTGATACGGCCGCGGCGTACTTCCTTGATATCCTTGACAACATCCAGGTTGATGCCGTTCTCATCGACAATGTAGCCGTTGGAGTCGGACAGTGCAATGACCTTGCCGTCCAGGGCAGTTGCCTTCTGAGTAGCGTAGATGGCAACATTGCCGGAGCCGGAGATAACAACCGTCTTGCCCTCGAAGGAGGTGCCGTGATCCTTCAGCATTGCGTCAACCAGATAGCACAGGCCATAGCCGGTAGCCTCGGTACGCGCCAGGGAACCACCCCACTGCAGGCCCTTGCCGGTCAGGACGCCGACATATTCATTGCGAATGCGCTTGTACTGGCCGAACATATAACCGATCTCACGCGCGCCGGTGCCGATATCGCCAGCCGGTACGTCGGTGTCAGCGCCGATGTGGCGGCACAGCTCGGTCATAAATGCCTGGCAGAAACGCATCACTTCGCCATCGGACTTACCCTTCGGATCGAAGTCAGAGCCGCCCTTACCGCCGCCGATTGGCAGGCCAGTCAGGCTGTTCTTAAAGATCTGCTCAAAGCCCAGGAACTTGATAATCGAAGCGCATACGGACGGATGCAGGCGGATGCCGCCCTTGTACGGTCCAATCGCAGAGTTAAACTGATAACGGAAGCCGCGGTTCACCTGAACCTTACCGTTGTCGTCAACCCAAGCGACGCGGAACTGGACGCCGCGCTCCGGCTCTACGATGCGCTCAAAAACGCCGGCCTCAACGAGATCCGGACGGCGCTCCGCTACCGGCTGCAGAGATTCCAGGACTTCAAATACAGCCTGCTGGAATTCCGGCTCGCCTGGATTGCGTTTTACAACGGTGTCATAGACACCCTTCAAATAGGTGTTGGTAATAGCCATTTTACATTTCCTCCATACAATATGGTTTCATCACATCTTCGGTTTATAATGATACCATATATTTGGCAATTTGAAAATACAAAAATTGCAAAATTCATAATTTTTTTCTAAATCCCCATTTTCTCGACTTCTTCCCCCATTCTTTTTGATTTACCATGTCTTCCTTTTGGGTACAAAGCCGATGTTTTCCATAAAACAGTGCATTTTTGCAACAAATCATGCCGCATTTATGTTTTTTGCACAAATTCTTGCAAAATCCCAAACATACTACTTTTAAAGTATTTTCACTCATATTTTTGCGTATTCCACCCAGTTTTCTTGGAGGCAACCGAATATTTTTAACGGTATTTTTGCAGGAAATTTCATTTGACATTGCAAACGCTCTTCTACCCACTGTTCTCTTCCACAGAATGCGAATCGATGAAATAGATTTGAACGATTTCCCGGATTGACTTTCCCATACAAAATGGGTATGATGAAGCGTAGAAAAAGAATTCTTATGTTGAACGGAGGCATGTAATGCAAAAACCAGAGTTCCCTCACGAAGCTGGAAGGCGTGTGAAAAAATCCATTTTCAGCTTCCTCTTCAGTCGTTTGACCATCAGCGCGTTTCTGATTCTAATCCAATTCGTCTTTCTTGTGTATGTTCTGACGATGATGCGCGGGCGTATGCTGTATGTCTACCGTGCATTACAGGTCATCAGCTGTTTTGTCGTCATATGGCTCATCCGCAAACCGGACAACCCAGCCTATAAAATCCCTTGGATTATCATTATTATGTTGTTTTCCCCGTTCGGCGCATTTTTTTACCTGCTTTGGGGCAACACGCCGTTTAACCGTGCGCGCCTTGTCAAAATCCAGCCCATCCACACCGACCTTTTTGACACCTTTTCCCCTTCAGACACACGCAGCCTGTGCACAACCTACCCGCACTTCCGACGCAATTGCGAATATCTCTATCACATTGCCGAAATGCCGGCCTGGAAAAACACTGCATGCGAATTTTTTCCTCTGGGCGAATACCAGCACCAGTCCATGCTGATCGATTTGAAAAAAGCGGAACGCTTTATTTTTATGGAATACTTTATCATTGAACCCGGCATTATGTGGGATTCCATTTTGGATATCCTCAAGGAAAAGGCGGCCGCCGGCGTGGAAATCCGTATTATGTACGACGACGTGGGTTGCATATCCACCCTACCTATGGGCTACCACAAAAAGCTACAGGCAATGGGCTTCCATGTCGTCCGCTTCAACCGCTTTTTGCCAATGCTGAATACCTACCTGAACTATCGGGACCACCGAAAAATCTGTATCATCGATGGGAACATTGGCTATACCGGCGGCATCAATCTGGCAGATGAATACATCAACCAGAAGGAACGTTTCGGCCACTGGAAGGATACCGGCGTCAAGCTGACCGGCAGCGGCGTTATCAACCTGACCGCCCTGTTCCTACAGCTCTGGGATTTTTCTACAGAAACCTGGGTACCAAGCCTGCGCGATTACAGCCCTACCATACAAGCCCCCAGCGACGGCTATGTACAGGCTTTTGCCGATTCTCCATTAGACAATTACAACGTCAGCGAATGCGTTTTTATGAATATCATTTCCGGTGCGACCCGAAGCGTATATATTACCACGCCCTATCTAGCGCTGGACAATGAGATGATTACCGCCCTGTGTACGGCGGCCCAGTCGGGCATCGATGTACGCATCGTGACGCCGGGCATTCCGGACAAGAAGACCGTATACACGATCACCCGCTCCTTTTACAAGCAGCTCATAGAAGCAGGCGTACGCATCTATGAATATACACCCGGATTCCTGCATGAAAAAATGATCGTAGCCGATCATGACATTGCAGTCGTCGGCACAATCAACATGGATTTTCGCAGTTTTTATCTTCATTTTGAGTGCGGCACCGTATTTTATCGCTCTTCCATTGTGGACAAAGTGCGGGACGATATTTTGGAAACCATCAGCAAATCACGGGAAATTGATGCCGAGTGGCTGGAAAATTATTCTTGGATTCAATCCATGTACGCATCCTTATTGTCTCTGTTCATCCCCCTGATGTAGCAAAAAGCAGCGATTGCTAACTCGCTGCTTTTCATTTCACTTATTTTGATCGAATGTATCCTCGTCAAAGGAAAACAACTCATTCGGCGTGCACTCCAGCAATTGACATATCGCTTCTATATTTTCATATCGTATCGACGACGTTTGATTGTTTACCATCCTGTTAAAATTCTGATAGCTCATCCCCAGTTGTTTGTATAGCCAGTATTTTGTGTGCCCCCGCTTCTGCAACAGCTCCAGAACATTCAAATGCACCATGCAACTCCCTCCCACTATCTACTGTTTCCATTCGATAGTAAAGGAATTCATATGTTGACATGTAGATTTTCACATTATATAATGGAAACATGAGATATCTTATTGACACATCGGAATAAGTAGCTCTCTACACCGGGGCAGCAAGTTCTGGGGGACGTTTATAAAACGCAGCAGCTGGCAAAATGCCAAGCTGCTGCGTTTGTTTT
>JAUNIY010000082.1 GCA_030523305.1 Eubacteriales bacterium | reverse complement strand
ATAAACCTGCTTAAATTGTGCCCAAATGGCAATTTTCCATACTTTGAACAAAAATATTTTCTCATTTTGTTTTTTCGCGTCATTTTGCACAAATGCAGTTTGCGAAGATGCAACTTGCATTTCATTTTCCTGCAAATTCTAAAAAAAATGAATTGCTATCCTGCAAAAGTTACCATGGCAACAAAAAAACAGAGCTGAACCAACAGCCCTGTTTTGTGCAGAATATGCAAGATCTTTTATTTTGCCTGCTCAAGCGCACGTGCAATCTGGTCCGGACATGATGTACCGCGCCCGCCACAATCGACACCGCGGAATGCCTGGATAACCTGGTCAACCGGCATCCCTTTGATTAACCGGCAGATGCCGGATAGATTTCCGGCGCATCCGCCAACGACCTGGATATCCTCTACAATACCATCCTTGACACTATAACGGATTTCTCTAGAGCATGTACCTCTTGTTTTATAAACGTTCATTTCGATCATCCTCCTATTTGTCTTTGCTTTCAATCACCAGGGCACGGCCTTCCCGAATCGAAATGGTATACTCCGGTGTAATTGCTTCATTGGAAATCGTGATAATCTCTGAACGGGCCACCGTCACATCCTGCAAAGGATATTTTAGCCCTGTGAGCGTAACACCGCGCAGTTCTGCATCCAATGGGATAATCCCCACATAGCGATACGCCGCATCAGCCATGTACCGCAGCGTCCCGCCGCCATGAAATGTCACACGGTTTTGGTTGTCGTAAAACACACCGCGCTTTCCTTGCTGGAACAGATATTCCAGCAAGGAAAGATTGGAAAGGAAATGATCAATCCGTCCGCCAGAAGCGCAGGCATAGTCAATGCAGCTAGCACCGCGCCTGATCGCCTCTTTTGTGCAGCTCATCAAATCGCTGTCATCCTTTTCCGGCTGCAATGTAATGGTTGCAACACCAGACTCCGGACGGTGTCCGGAATCAAAATCGCCAACAACCAAATCGGGGGCAATGCCGCATGCTGCCGCATGCCGTGTCCCGCCGTCGGCACACATGATGAAATCAGCCCGTTCTGCCAATGCTTTGATATACGTATCATCCTCTTCCGGAGCCGACGCAACAATCAATGTTCTCATTTCCGCTCCCACTCCTTCATATCTTTTACGCTCTCGTATAGCTGACAATAACTCTCATGCCGCTCTCTTGGAATTTCTCTTGCTTCTACTGCCGCCCGGATGGCGCAGCCCTTTTCCTTCACATGCGAACAGCCCGTGAAGCGGCACCGATTGAGATACGGCGCAAATTCTCGAAATGCATACTGCAAATCATCCTTCCAAATGAGATCCATCCGCTCGGTATCAAAAGCAGAAAATCCCGGCGTATCCGCAATATACCCTCCAGATGATAGTTCTACCAGTTCGACATGTCGGGTCGTATGCCGCCCGCGTTCTGTCTTGGCGCTGATTGAACCAGTTTTCATTTGGAACCTCGGGTCAATCGCATTGAGCAGGCTGGATTTTCCGACACCGGAATTGCCTGCAAAGGCTGAAATCTTTCCGCTGAGCTGTTTCCGCAGCGCGTCAATCCCTTCCCCTGTTTCTGCGCTGACACGAAATACAGAAAAACCAGCTTGTGTATAAATACCATGCAGCCGGTCTCCACGATTCAGATCACATTTATTTATCACAATAATCGTGTCCATTCCTTTATGCTCCGCAATCGCCGTGACCTTGTCAATCAACAACGTTTCCGTTACAGGAGGTGCCTCACTGCAAACAACAACAAGCTGATCGACATTGGATACCGCAGGCCGCATCAGCTTGTTTTTTCTGGGCGCAATAGACATCATGTACCCGGTACCGTCCTCCTGCACATCAATGGTAACATGGTCGCCAATCACCGGTTTTTCGGACGATTTGCGGAATTTGCCGCGTGCTTTACATTCTATGATCCCAGCATCGGTACGGACATAATAAAAACCGCCGATTCCCTTGAGAATCGTTCCATTCTCTGTTTTCATGCAATATCAACCAAAATCAAAGTCCTGATCGTAAATCGTTTCGCCGTCTACTGTGACAACAACCCGATGCGTGCCGTTGCTGTAGGATAACCGGCAGGTCGCTGTGCCATTGCTGGTACGCACCGTATCATTACGGAGCGTGTTTCCATCCACGGAGACCGTGACACGGCAAGTGTCACGGTCTGTTGGGAGATAAACGGTAACCAGCGATCTGGTTACATCAGCAGAAGCAGAGCCATTCGGCTGATCCTCCTCTGCCGCCTTTGCAATGGTAATATCAATTGCAGTTCCAGCTGCAACCTCTGTATTGTACGGCACGCTCTGGCTGATAACCGTACCAGCTGTCGATGTGCTCTCTTGTTCTGATACCGATCCAAGCGCCAGTCCAGCCTGTTCCAGAGCAGCTCTAGCCTGCTCCTGCGTCATGCCGCTCAGATTTGGAACTCGTTTGTTGGTATTGGCCGAGCCTGTGGAAACAACGACGGTAACCGTAGAACCGGTGGAAACCTGCGAACCGACATCCGGATTACAGCTGATGACATAGCCCTCCGCAATGGACTCCGAGCTCTGTTCGGTACGCTCCGGTGTCAGTCCGGCAGCACGCAATGCACTCTGCGCATCTTCATAGCTCTTGCCCACAATGGACGGAACCGAAACCAGTGTTTCTTCATCCGGATCACCGTTGCTGATTTCAGCGACGGTCAATGTGATACGCGCGCCTTCCTCAACCATTTCTCCAGCCACGGGATCCTGTTCCATGACTTCACCGTCGGTATATTCATCCTCATTCTCCAGCAGTTCAACCTGAACTTTAATGTTAAAGCTATCGTACTCGCTGTTCCCTTGGATATCCTCGCTGTAATTCAAACCAACAAATTGTGGTACTTCCAGCGTCGCGTCGTTGCCCCCACGGAACAATCCCGACGCCAAATATACGATAACTGCAAGCAGCGCGACAAGAATTACGCCGACAACGACCTTTCCGCCGCCTTTTTTCTTTTGCGTCCTTGTGCGTCTGACCGGCTTATCCTGCTCATATTCATCATCTTCATCGTAGGCCGGCTGATATACACGGTTGTTGCCAGAAGATGCCCGCGCCTGCGCATTCGAAGCCTCGTCTTCCTCCGTGGCAGCGCGCGCGATATACTGCGTCGCTTGCTCTTGGTCGTACTGGATTGCCCGCGTCGAGTCCAGATCTTCATCGCGATTGGAATAATTCAGCCGCAAATTCGGATTGGTGCGCAAACGTTCCATATCCCGAAACATATCCAACGCAGACGCATAACGCTGGTTCGCGTTGGCGCACATTGCATGCATAACAATCTCATCCATCGCCTGCGGAATTTCCGGGACAATCGAGCTTGGTACCGGCGGCACGGTATTCAAATGCTGCATGACAACTGCCACCGCCGTTTCGCCACGAAATGGAAGCGTACCAGTCAGCATCTCATACATCACAACGCCGAGCGAATACAAATCTGTACGGAAATCCACCGTAATACCCTTTGCCTGCTCCGGAGAAATATAATGCACGGAACCGATTGCCTCGGAGGAAACCTTACGGGTCTCCTGGCTGTTGGCAAAGCTAGCTATGCCGAAGTCCATCACCTTCGCCGTTCCATCACGCAGCAGCATGATGTTTTGTGGCTTGATATCCTGGTGAATAATACCGCGACTGTGCGCATGATCCAGTGCACGCGCCACTTGCTGTGCAAAATAAAGCGTTTCTTGCCATGTCAGATGATGCTTTTTGCGAAGGTAATCCTTCAATGTGACGCCTTCGCAAAGCTCCATGACGATATATTCCGGGCTGTTATCCGCATGACATACATCGTAAATGGAAACGATGTTGTTTTGCGACAGCTTCGCTACAGCTTGTGCCTCGTTATAAAAGCGTTTCCGAAATTCTTCGTCCTGTGCAAATTCTTCTTTGAGAACCTTAATGGCAACATAACGATTCAGAACAGTACAATATGCTTTATAAACAATCGCCATACCGCCTGTTCCGATCACCTCACGGACTTCATACCGTCCGCCGAGTGTCTGTCCAATGTAATTTTCCATTTCCACGTCTCCTACTTGGTGTATAAAACAACTGTAACATTGTCATTTCCGCCGGCTTCGCACGCCCTGGAAATCAATTGATCACATGCTTCCTCCTGTGATGCGGATTGCGCGACAATTGCGGCAATCTCCCCATCGGTAACCATGCCACTCAGCCCATCCGAGCAAAGCAACAGTGATTGCCCTTCCTGCAGGATAATCTCATACAGATCTGCTTCCACCTCACTGTCAACACCGATTGCACGGGTAATCAGATTGCGCCCTGGATAGGTTTTGGCATCTTTTGTGGTCAGCCGTCCAGACCGGACCATCTCTGCCACCAAGGAATGATCTGCTGTCATCTGGGCAATCCTTGCCCCATCCAGCAGATAAGCGCGGGAGTCTCCCACATTTGCCAGGATGACGCGATTGTCCGCACAGATACCACCGACCAGCGTCGTCCCCATACCGTTATACTCCGGAGAGGACTGAGACATGGTGAAAACCTCTTGATTGGCAAGCTTTACAGCCTGTTCGACGATTTCCCCCAATGTATCCCTGTCGGACTGCGATGGTTCCGCTGTTTTTATGTGCTTCATGAACTGTTCTGCCGCCTGTGCACTTGCAATATTTCCCGCACGGGCGCCGCCCATACCATCGCACAGAACAAGGAAACCCAGTCCATTTTCCTGTATGTCGATACGGAAAGTATCCTGATTGTTGGCTCGAACCAGACCTTTATCTGTTTTGCCATATGCTATCATTCTATCACTCTTTCCCGAACGTCTCACCGATGTGCCTGCGGCGCAGCTGGCCGCAGGATGCGTCAATATCCGGCCCCAGGGTTCTCCGGACTGTAGCTGTGACTCCGTTCTTTTCCAATATATTTTGAAAAGCGGCAACTTGCTCTTTGGAAGAGGAATGCAGCCCGCTCTCCGTAACGTGATTTAAAGGGATCAAATTGACATGCGCCGGTCTGCCGCGTAACAGCTCCGCCAGTTTTTTCGCCTGCCATGGCCGGTCGCTCACACCGTCAATCATAGTATATTCATACGAAATGCGGCGCCCAGTCATGTCAAAATAATTTTGGCACGATTGTATTAAGCGTTCAATTGGGAAGCTGCGGTTCACTGGCATGATTGCGCTGCGGCTGGCGTTATCCGGTGCATGCAGGGATATCGACAGTGTAATTTGCAGTTTCTCCTGTGCCAATCGGTCAATTTGCTCCGCCAGGCCAGATGTGGAAAGCGATATATGCCGTTGGCCGATATGCAATCCCTCTTCCGCACCAACCAGACGGATAAACCGCAGCACATTGTCATAATTATCCAACGGTTCGCCCGTTCCCATCAGGACAATGTTGGAAATGCGTTCCCCTGTGTCCTTCTGCATAAACAAAACTTGATCCAAAATCTCCCCGGCGGACAAGCAGCGCACCAGCCCGCCAATGCCGGAAGCGCAGAATTTACAGCCCATCCGGCACCCTACCTGCGAAGATACGCAGGCGGAATTGCCATGATGATACCGCATGAATACGCTTTCGATACAGTTGCCGTCATATAGCTCCCATAAGTACTTCACCGTTCCATCGACACGCGAGACTTGCTTGCGCAGGATCTTGGGTGCGGTGAGCAAATAGCGCTCCGCCAACTTCGCTCGCAGTTGCTTAGAGATGTTTGTCATTTCATCGAACGACTGTACACCTTGATGCAGCCACCCAAAAATTTGTTGCGCACGAAACGGCTTTTCGCCCATATTCTGCAACTCATCTTTCAGTTCCGAAAGTGTCCGGCATTTGATTTCGGTTTTTATCATACATCAATTCCCCGCTGGCAGTGCGCTTATTTGAGACGCCGATGCCGTCCCACATTTGTCGTTACTTCCATAGTAAGCCATTTTGCAAAATTTTGCAACAAAGAATCCATCTGTATCATGAATATATGGCAATAATGTTACGCATCCATCAGACGGTTGCTCGCAAACAGGAAGGGAAAACGGCATTTTTTTGAAATAATCCTGTCCCTGCAAAAAAGAATCTACAATTTCTTCATTTTCCCGGCGCAGAAGCGTACAGGTGGAATATACCAGCGTACCGCCTTCCTTGACATACCGGCTGGCGTTGCGCAGAATAGCAAGCTGGATATCTGGCAGGGAACGCAGTGATTCCTCCGCTTTATATCGTATTTCTGGTTTTTTACGGATGATACCCATGCCGGAACAGGGCACATCGCACAAGACACGATCAAACTTACCTTCCCATTCGGGTCGGAAAACAGAAGCATCCTGAAGCTCTGTGCGGATATTGGTCAGCCCGAGGCGCGCCGCGCCCTCCTGAATCTGTTTCAACTTGTATTCATACACATCACAGGAGACGACAGTTCCTGTGCCCTCCATGCGCTCTGCGGCAAAAAAACTTTTTCCGCCCGGGGCCGCACAGCAGTCCAACACCCTATCGCCGGGCTTTGGATCGAGCGCATAAACGCTCATCTGGCTCGCACCATCCTGTACGGTAACGCGCCCTTGCGCAAATGCCGGCAATGCTTCCATCTTGCCAGCGCCGGAAACCAACAAGCAGTTTGGAATCGCCGCATGTACCTGCACGACAACGCCTTGGCTTTCCAATTCCTGCTGCACCTGCTCCGCCGTAGCGCACAAGGTATTGACGCGCAAGACGGTTGGCGCGGGCTGGTTGTCCGCCTCCAGCAGCAGGCGCGTCTGCTGCAAACCAAATTGTTCCAGATACAGCTCCACCAGCCATTGCGGGTGGCTGTACTGCAGCGCATAATACTCCACTTTTGTTTCGCAGTTTGGAACAGGAAGCTGATCCATATTGCGCGCTATCGTACGGAGCAACCCATTGACATACCCGCAGGTTTGCCGGTTGGCATGGCATATTGACCGCGCCAGCTTTACGCTTTCATCGACTGCCGCCGCATTGGGAATGCGATCTAACCATACCATTTGGTACACAGCAAGCCGCAAAATGTCCAAAATCCGCGGTTGCAGCTTTTTCAGCCGGATTTTGGAAAAGTGTGCAAGATAAAAATCGCACATCGAACGGTTTTGCAGCACGCCGTCAGTCAGCGCAGTGGCCAACGCCGCATCCCGTACCGATAAGCCCGCGGCATATTTCCGAATGGCGGGCGCACTCCATGCATCCTCTTCCCGTATGGCAAACAGTGCGCGCGCCGCCGCCTCACGCGCCGTATGGATTTCAGTCACGGCGGCGGCCACCTCCGTTTCTGGACAGATAGATCATAATCAACCGCAGCAGCTGAACCAACGACGTCGCCAATGCAGCGACATATGTCATAGCTGCTGCAAACAGCGTCTTGCGCGCCATCGGCAGTTCATCCTCGGACAGCAATCCCGTCGTCTCCAGCGCCTCCAGCGCGCGGCGGGATGCATTGATTTCCACCGGGAGTGTGACCGCCTGAAACAGCGTTGCTAAGGCATACAGCAGAACGCCTAAGCCAACCAGCGACGAAGCGCCGATCACAAGACCGATCAAGAGCAGTGGCCATGCCAGCTGAGAGCCAAAGCTGCACACCGGAATAATGGCATTGCGCAGCCGGATCGGCCCATATCCTTTGGCATATTGCACAGCATGGCCGGCTTCATGCGCCGCCACACCGACAGCCGCCACAGAATTGGAATCGTACACACCCGCCGATAGGCTGATGACATTGGTGCGCGGATTGTAGTTATCTGTCAAATTCCCGCTGATGCGTGTAAACTGTACGCCAGTCACCCCGTTCGCACGAAGGACAGCCTGCGCCGCTTGCATGCCTGTGATTCCTTTTCGCGTCATAACCCGGGAGTATCGCTGGAAATTTCCACTGACCGCCGCCTGTGCCCAAGCGGCAAATGCAAAGCAAGCGATCATCAAAATAATCCAGATCAAATACCAGCCGTTATTGCCATAACCATAACCGTTATATAAATACAATCAACGTCCCTCCCTGATACAAATATCTGAGTTGCCGAGGATCGTCCCTGGCTCCATCGCATGCCCACGGAGATAATCCCCGGCACGCATGCGTTTTTTACCGACCATTTGAATTTCCGTAATCTGCAAAACCTTTCCGTCACCGCAGGCGACGAACAAGCCCTTTTTCGGGTCAGCCTCTGTGACTGTGCCAGCAGGTGCCTCTGTATGCTGCTCGGTCATGCGTGACTGAAACAGCTTCAAACGGACATCCCCACGTACAGTCACGGCAACTGGCCATGGATCAAGCCCACGGATCAGGTTATGCACCTGCTGCGCCGGTTTCGTCCAATCAATTTGGCACATGCCTTTGTCCAGAACAGATACATACGTGGATTGGCTTTCCTTCTGCGGCCGACGTTCAATCCCTTCCGGAAGCCTAGCGATGGTTTCGGAAATCAGCTCTGCACCCATCGCAGCCAAACGATCAAACAGCTCTCCGGCCGTTTCATTTTCTCCAATCTCGGTTTCCTTTACCAGCAGCATATCGCCGGTATCCAAACCGCGATCCATATACATCGTTGTAACACCGGCAGTTTTTTCGCCGTTGAGTACCATCCACTGCACCGGAGCTGCACCACGATATTTCGGCAATAGCGAACCATGCACATTGATACAGCCGTATTTCGGCAGATCGAGCACATAGCCCGGCAGCAGCTTGCCATAGGCAACCACAACGATGACCTCCGGATCCAACTGCTGCAGCAGAGCCAGCTGGCTTTCGTTTTTGAACGAATCCGGCTGATACACCGGAATGCCATGTGTCAAGGCCAACTGCTTTACAGGTGGTGGTGTAAGCTTCATTTTGCGTCCTTGCGGCTTGTCAGGCTGGGTAAATACGCCGACAATCTCATGTCCATCTGCAAGCAGGCGTGCGAGCGAATCGACTGCAAAATCCGGCGTTCCCATGAAGACCATTCTCATTTGTCTTCGCCTTCCTCCGCCTCGTCGTCGAAGGTAATATACTCGGTCACCTTCTCCGTAAAGACATGCCCATCCAGATGGTCGATTTCATGCAGGAACGCACGCGCAGTCAAATCATGTGATGTGATCGTGAACCACTCTCCGTGCCTATCCTGCGCACGTACCGTTACAATGCGCGGCCGTTTGACCATGCCAAACTTATCTGGGAAGCTCAGGCAGCCTTCGGAACCGTTCTGCTCTCCCTCGGTCTCGACAACCTCCGGATTGACCATCTCAATGATTTTATCATTGTCCAGCGTATCGAGTACCACACAGACCCGGCGCATATAGCCGATCTGCGGGCCTGCCAGCCCTACGCCGTTTGCAGCGAGCATGGTCTGTGCCATATCTTCTAAAATACTTGCCAGCTTCCTGTCAAATTTTGTGACGGCATGGCATTTTTTATACAAAATCGGATCTGGATCCTTGATAATTTCTCGAACAGCCATCGTATCCTCCTCCATATTCTCTCAGCTTATCGTGTATCAAAAGTGCATCGGGTTGATATCGGCAAACAACGTTACGCGGCGGTATTTGGCATTTGCGGCAAATTCCCGCAAGATACCGCCGATGAGCTCCCGCCTTCGTTTGCTTTCCGGACACCGGATCGACAGATGGTACCGGTAACGGTTCTGTACACGTACCACCATGGCCGGAGCCGGCCCCAAAACTGGATAGCAAAAATCGGCAAACTGTCCCGCCATCAGGCGTTCTATCCGCTCTTTCACCGCCACCAATGCCTCTAGTACATCCCTCTCCCGTTCTGCAGCAGCGGTCAGCACAACGATTTGCGACACAGGCGGACATTGCAGCGCCCGCCGAAGCTCTATTTCATTTTCATAAAAGCGCTCATAATCCTGTCTTGCCGCATGTAAAATGACCGGATGCTCCGGGCTGTAAGTCTGAATGACGGCCTGTCCCTGCGCTGCGCGCCTTCCAGCCCGGCCGACTACCTGCGTCAGCAGCGAAAACGTGCGCTCCCGCGCGCGATAGTCCTGTGCAAATAACGACTGATCTGCATCAATGATACCTACCAGCGTCACGTTATCAAAATCAAGGCCCTTGGTCACCATCTGTGTCCCCAGCAGGATATCCGCCTTTCCGGCGGAAAATTGCTCCAACAGCTTTGCATGCGCGCCCTTGGTCCCCGTGGTGTCCGCGTCCATACGCAATACCTTTGTCTCCGGAAATATCTCTCGTAATTCCGTTTCTAACTTTTGCGTTCCAATACCCTCTGTCTTCATATGTGTACTGCCGCAAACCGGACAGCACCGTGGCAAGGGTTCACTGTGACCGCAGTAATGGCACATCAACCGGCCATTGACCGAATGATAGGTCATGGATACGCTACAAGACGGGCATTCCGGCATCCATCCGCATGCTGTACAGGTGAGCTGCTTTGCCGCGCCGCGTCGATTTAAAAACAGGATACATTGATGCTTGTGTGTAAAGCACTCTTCCATCTTCTGTCGAAGCACTGGCCCAATGGTGCTGGTATAGCCTTCGCGGGTTAAGCCACGCATATCCGCAATGGTTACTGCTGGAAGTTCTGCGCCCGCATAGCGGTCGCGCAGGATCATCATAGGGTATTTCCCCTGCTCCGCTCCATAGTAGGTCTCTACCGACGGCGTCGCAGAACCAAACACCACCAACGCACATTCCTGCACGGCCCGGTATTTTGCAATATCCCGCGCATGATATCGCGGGCTGTTGTCGGATTTGTAAGCGTCGTCCTGTTCCTCGTCCAAAATGATCAGGCCGAGCCTGCAAACCGGCGCAAAGACGGCGGAGCGTGTTCCAACAACCACACGCGCGTCGCCAGAGCGGATACGTTTCCAGCTGTCATATCGTTCTCCGACAGAGAGGCCGGAATGCAGGACTGCGGTGCAATCACCAAAATACGCCATAAACCGCCGGATAAACTGCGGGGTCAGCCCGATTTCCGGAACTAGCACAATCGCTCCCTTGCCCTCCTGCAACGCGCGCTCAATCAGCTTGATATAAACCTGTGTTTTTCCGCTTCCTGTAACGCCGTAAAGCAGCGCCGCCTCCGGCTTTTCGGATAACAGCAGTGGTTCCATGCGCCGGTACGCTTCCTGCTGGGATGGGCTGAGCACATACTCC
>JAUNIY010000081.1 GCA_030523305.1 Eubacteriales bacterium | reverse complement strand
AACTCGGAAGGCTTCTGTCGAGATCGTTGTTCAGTTTTGAGGGTGTAGAGATACAACTCAATAGTAGGTGTTTATTGTGATGAGGGTACACCCGTTCCCATTCCGAACACGGTAGTTAAGCTCATTCACGCCGAAAATACTTGGCTGGCGACGGCCTGGGAAAATAGGTCGATGCCTACATCAAAGACGGAGCTGATTTATCAGTTCCGTCTTTTTTTGTAAAAGTATCAAGAAGGACCAAGCACATCGGTAGGTGTGTTTGGTCCTTTACATATGCGTGTGTGTTATTGTCCGGTCATTTTTTTTGATTTCTTTACGCAGGCGTCGATGGCATCAATGACAGCAGCGCGTATGCCGCTGTTTTCCAGCGCAGCCACCGCTTCAATGGTCGTCCCACCCGGAGAGCAGACATTGTCCTTGAGTACGCCCGGATGGATCCCGGTCTCCAATACCATTTTTGCTGCGCCCAGCACGGATTGTGCGGCGAAGGTATACGCTTGCGCACGCGGCATTCCGTGCAGGACGGCGGCGTCTGCCATGGCTTCGATGAACATATACACGTAGGCAGGAGAGGAGCCGCTCACACCTGTGACGGCATCCATCATGTGCTCCGGAACGACCTCCGCTTTGCCAAAACTGTTCAGAATGTCCAGAACAACCACCCGCTCGGCGTTTGTCATTGTTTCATGGAAGCAGACAGCGGACATCGCTTCGCCAACCAATGCGGGTGTATTGGGCATGACGCGCGCAAGTTTGACTGGGTTACCGAATCGGGCTTCGTTGGCGGCAATCGTTTGTCCTGCCGCGATCATGATAACGATGGCATCTGGTTTGATAACCGATTTGATTTCCGCAATGACAGCTTCATATAGATATGGTTTAACCGAAAGGACGATAATGTCAGCCTGTGCGGCTGCGGCTGCGTTGTCTTTTCGGACAGTTCGGATGCCAAATTCCTGCTGCAATGCCTCCAGCTTCGGCGCGGAAGGGTTGCTGGCAATCACCTGGTCAGGAGCTGCTAGTCCAGATGTAATGATGCCGCCGATCATGGCTTTTGCCATGTTACCGGCGCCGATGAATGCAATTGTTTGTTTCATGTTATGATTCCTCCGATTTTGAAACAATGGTTTGCCCGATGTGCTGACACAAATCAAATGCGGCATTGGGCTTTGCAATACACTGAATACTTGCTTTCAGGCGGTCCAAACGTCCGGGGCAGCGGAACAAAAGATGCATGGCATCTGCAATTTGAAAGGTTTTTGTGATAAAAATAGCTGCGCCGTTTGCCTGTAGAAATTCCACGTTGCGGTCTTCCACGCCTGGCAGTGGGTTAATCATCAGCATCGGAAGACCTTTGGCAAGCGATTCGCTGGTGGTGATACCACCTGGTTTACTGAGCAGGCAGTCTGCGGCGTCCATGATTTCATCCACATTCTTCACATATCCAAATACTTTGATTGGATTTTTGGTTTCCAATGAACAGATTGTTTGGTAGAGTTTTTCGTTACTGCCGCAAATCACCATCATTTGGATAGGAAAGGGAAGATTTTCGATGGAGGCGATATATTCCGGCAGGTCTCCAAAGCCCATACCGCCGCTCATAATTAGGATAGTTGGGAGGTTTGCATCTAAGCCGAGCGCATGGCGCATATCGGCTTGGTCTTGCTTGTGGCGGAAACAGTCGCGGATTGGAATGCCATACGGCAGTACACGTGAAAAATCAATCTCACGGCGCAGAAACTGAGGCTCCAAGTATTCGCTGGGCGCGACGATATATTCGAAATACTCGACGTCGCACCAGTAATTTTGTACGGTAAAATCTGTGATGATGCCATAACAGGGACAGGAGACGGCTCCACGTTCTTTCAGAAGATCAACCGCTTGCGCAGCGTATACCATGGTACATACGATACAATCTGGCGCATAGTTGCGAATGGCATGACGCAGGCGCGATGCCAGGAATTCATCAGTCAGCCGGGACGGCGTATATTCGTTGAATTCCTTTTCATCTTGGAGATCATATACCGTTGAAGCGACACCGTGCATATGTGACAACGTCTTCATGGAAAGAAAATAGCCACTTGCCGTCGCTTTTTTCAGTGCTGGGCTGATATATTCATACATATCCAGAATCTTGCATTCTGCCTCTGGGTACATTTGCGTGAAGCAGTCAGAAACCGCACTGGCAACTGCGTTGTGCCCGTTGCCAAGAGGTGCGGTGATGATGAGCAGTTTCATAAAAACAATTCCTCCTGTGAAATCTACTCTATAGTATACGGCAATAACGAAAAATTGCAAGTGAAAATAAAAGTGGACACGCAGGTAAACATACGTGTCCACTTTGACAGATGGGATATGGTTTACAGAAATGGTTGCATGGTTTCTTCTACATTAGGACAGGTCATCAGGCCAGACATGATGCATGCGCCTGCGGCACCAGCCTGTAGGACAGACGGGTATCGTTCCGCGTTGATACCTCCAATGCCAAAGACAGGCAATGCAGTGGCTTGGCACACGCTGTGCAAAAAGGAGATACCACGCGGCGGGAGGCCGGCCTTGCAATCCGTGGGAAAGATGTGGCCTGCTTGCACATATGTAGCGGGTGTGTCGGCGAGCTGTGCGGCCTCTTCCGGCGCGTGCAAGGATACGCCGACACGTTCAAAACCGGACAAGGCGTCCTTCTGTTCCATGAAGATATGGAAAGGCAGATGGATTCCATCACAACCGATGCGGCGCGCAACATCAATATATGTATTGACATGCAAAGGAACATCATATTTGTGGCAGATAGATAAGCAATTGCGCGCGAGTGCTTCATATTCGTGTTCCGGCAAATCCTTCTCCCGCAGGATGATACCATATGGATGCTGGGAAGCGATGCGCTCCAACCGCAGTAAAAATGGCTCTTGGCACAGCTTCCGATGGGTGACACAGATCAACATCAGCCTACATACATGTAGTCGGAGAATACCGGCTGCAATCCCTGGTCTAGGATTGCCTGGCGTACTTCGTCTACATTACGTCCGTCATCGATGATAAACTGTGGATCACCCTTAGATTCTTCGTTGTCGATGTGTTCGCCGATGCCGGTCGATACGCCGGCAGAAATTTTGGTTGCAGCAATGTTGATGATGCCGTTGCGGAAGCCGGCGCGCTCACGAGTGGAAATTGTAATGCTTGCAAACGGCATAAATAAGCGGTAAGCGCATACGATCTGCGTCAGCTGGGTTTCATGCACATCCTTTGGATTGATCTTGTCGTTGTTGATGATCGGCCGCAGGCGAGGGCAAGAGAATGCAATTTCTGCATGTGGGTATTTTTTCTGAATCAGATAAGCGTGCATACCGGTCGCAAAAGCATCCTTGCGGAAGTCGTCCAAACCGAGTAGCGCGGCAAAGCCGACGCCGCGCATACCACCCATCAATGCGCGTTCCTGTGCGTTCAGGCGGTACGGGAAAATACGTTTGTGTCCGCCCAGGTGCAGCGTTTCATATTTTTCCGGATTGTATGTCTCCTGGAAAACCGTCACATAATCTACACCGCATTCGTGCAAATAATGGTATTCATCGGAGTTGAGCGGATAAATTTCGACGCCAATGACAGAAAAATACTTGCGGGCAATTTTACAGGCTTCGCCAATATAATCGACCGGAGACATGGAACGGCTTTCACCAGTCAGGATCAACACTTCTTTCAGGCCGGATTTAGCGATTGCTGCCAGTTCCTTGTCGATTTCTTCCATATTCAGCTTACCGCGGCGGATTTTGTTGTGACAGTTGAAGCCACAGTAAATACAATAGTTTTCGCAATAGTTTGCAATATAGCACGGGGTGAACATCATGACGGAATTACCGAAGTGCTTGCGGGTTTCCTGCTGTGCACGTGCGGCCATCTGTTCGACGTAAGGCTGCGCCGCCGGAGACAGCAGTGCGGCGAAGTCCTCCGGCGTCAGAACGTCTTTGGACAGTGCACGCAGTACGTTTGCGGCGGTATATTTGGTTTCGTCATAGGATTCCCGCGCTGCAAGAACCTCGTCGATGATGTTGCCGGGGGCAATTTCCATGCCCGGCTGGTATTCCATATGGTTGGTTTCACGTGTGATATATTTTGCGTGGACGATTTCATTCATGATACCATTCCTCCCTTAGTCTGCGAGGAAACCGGTAAGCGGGGAGGAAGCGGACGCTTTGTCCAGGATGCGGCCCATACCCGACAGGTAAGCGGTGCGGCCTGCTTCAATCGCCTGCTTGAATGCACCAGCCATTGCCGGAATATCACCAGCCGTTGCAATGGCTGTGTTGGACATGACAGCAGCGCAGCCCATCTCCATTGCCTCACATGCCTGGCTGGGCTTGCCGATACCAGCGTCTACGATAATCGGAAGGTCGATTTCATCAATCAGAATCTGGATAAATTCCTTGGTAACGAGGCCCTTGTTTGTGCCGATCGGCGCGCCCAGCGGCATGATGGCAGCTGCGCCTGCGTTGACCAGATCGCGCGCAGCGTTCAGGTCAGGATACATGTATGGCATGACGACGAAGCCTTCCTTCGCCAGGATTTCCGTCGCCTTGATGGTTTCATAGTTGTCCGGCAGCAGGTACTTGGATTCATGGATGCATTCGATTTTGATAAAGTCACCGCAGCCGACTTCACGTGCAAGACGGGCGATACGGACAGCCTCTTCAGCATTGCGCGCACCAGAGGTATTTGGAAGCAGGGTTACACTTTTCGGGATGTAATCCAGGATATTATCGATGCTGCCCAGCGTTGCGCGGCGCAGAGCAAGCGTCACAATCTGTGCGCCGGCGTGCTCTACTGCGGCCTGGATCAGATCGAGCGAATATTTGCCGGAACCCAGGATAAAGCGGGAGGTAAATTCGTGTCCTCCAATGTTTAATGTATCGGTCATATCTAACAACTCCTTTTATCGTTCAATGGAAATTATACTTCTTCTATATCGAGCAACAGGCGAAGCGCCATGTTTGCCTGATGGCCGGCGCAGACGGATACGCGCGGCGCCATCAGCCCGACGCCGTTGGCTGCCGCAGTCGTTTCATCCCCGCACACATACAGGCGGGACATGCGCCGTTTGGTGACGATTTCATTGCTGGAACCGTACCCAGCCATGCCGGAACCGGCTACGATGCGGATATGTTCGGTTTGGGCGAGCAGGGTGGAAACCAGCTCGGCTTTGCAGTCCGGATTGTCAAAAGCTTCGCATACAACGTCGCAGCTGCCGAACAATGCGACGGCATTGGAGGCATCAACGCGTACGGTGTGCGTTTCAACCGTAATAAACGGATTGATTTCGTGCAGCAGTTGGGCGGTTGCGGCCGTTTTCTCCATGCCTAGGTGGGAGATAAAATAATTCTGTCGGTTTAAATTGCTTGGATCGACGGTATCAAAATCCACCAGGATTAGGTGGCCGACACCGGTGCGGGCGAGCATCGCCGCAATATTCGAACCAAGGCCGCCCAATCCGGCGATGCCGACGCAGGCCTGCTTGACGCGCGTATGGACATGCGGCGTATGCCGCGCCGCCATCATATGCTCCAGAACGTCAGCCGGTGGCATCACGCCTTTTTCTATGACGGTTATGCTGTCACCAGCGTGCAGTTGGACGTCTGCATTGGTCTGAAAGCCGTTGAGGATGATGACAGAGGCGTTCGGCAGCTGTTGGCGCGCGGTTTCCTGGAGTGTTGCGCCGTCAGATACCGCCAATGGCTGGCCATTACAAGTGATATGCAACATCAGTCGCCACCCATAAAGCATACGATTTCGACAATGTCGTCGTCATGCAATAGATGCGATTGATATTGTCCCTTTGGTACAATGGCGCGATTGACCTCCACAGCGATACGGCTTTCCTGATATCCCCGTTGCTCCAGCAGCTGGCTGACGGTTAACCCCTCCGACGCTGGGATGAATGCACCGTTTACAGTCATGCGATTCCCTCCTTTGGAATAAATAAACAACAAAAAAGACCATCGGCTTCGGAAGTGATGGTCTGTATAACGCTTGTTCAAGCGGGATCCTCAAAACTCCCTACGCCGGTACAAACCGAACAGGTTCAATGAGTAAGGAAGCGCTGTATTCCACTCTCAGCCGCTTGTCGCGGCTCCCCAGTTGAAGAATCATGTTCTATTGTCGTTCTGTTGTTATTATACGGCGCGCCATAGGAAAAGTCAATTATAAATTTTAGTTATGGGCAATGGGTGGGAAACAATGATAGCACGCAAAGAGGAGGGGCCGTGAAACCCCTCCTGCTTGTACCGGCTTTGTATGCACTGCAGCTTATGGCTGGGAGATCAGTTCCTCCGCCATGTCAAATAGCGTTTCGGATGGGCATCCGCCGCTGCACTGGAGCGAATAGGAGATGCCGTCTTGCGTCCAAACTACGGTGGAAACCGTCGTGATTTCAACCACATCGGAGCCTTCGGAAATAAAGTAGTCATCCCGTTTCAGATTTTCCTCATCTTCTGCCGTCTGCTCATAGCCTTCGGGTACAAATTTATAGGTGTCGTTGTAGTAACGAAGTTCGATACCGCTGACAACCTTGGTTTCCACAGCGGCGCGCTCGTCTTCCGTAACGTCATTTGCCGGATCTGTATCCAGATAGATATCCGGTTCGCCGTCCTTTTGGTAAACAATATGGATGCCGTCGTACTGGGCGAGCGCATTGCCGGCCTCGTCGTGCTGTGTCTGATGGACAATATCCATCTGATCGAAAGCATAGCCGTTTTCAAATTGCTCGGCGGCGCGGATGTTCAAGCCCGCTTTGTCCTCGGCTTGTTCCAGTTCGGAGAAGCTGGTAAATTCACCGTTTGTAGAATAGCCGGTTATATACGAGACGACACCGGAATATGCCATTGCCGCCGTAGCGATCGCTGCACAGATGACAGCGGATAAAACGAAAGCCTTCTTTTTTCTGAATTTCATAACGGTTCCTGCCTTTCCGGAAGCGGCGCGCGCTTCCATGTTCGCTTTTAACATTTGATTGACCTGTTCATCCGGTTTTACCGGGGCAAGGGACTGTTTCAAAAGCGTATCCATATTATCCTTCATAGCCTGCATCCTCCAATTCTTTTTTCAGCAGCGTTCTTGCATGGTGAAGACGGCGTTTTACCGTTCCTTCCGGCAGTCGTAAAATTTGGGATATTTCCCTGATGGAAAGCTCGGCGGAATAGTACATACAAACCGGAATACGGTAGTGGTCGGGGAGCGACTGTACCAGCCGGGCGACCAGCGTATGCAGCTCTTGGTCGAGGCATCGTTCCTCGGGAGAGTGCTGTGCGGTATCCGCAAGCTCCTGCCCATTTTCATATAGCAGCTCGGCGCTTTCTGGTTCCGCATACAGCCGTTGACGCCGCTTGCGGGCTTGGTTACGCCAAAGCCGGATGGAAATGGAAATCAGATAGCTTTTGGGATTGTTTTGCATATCCATTTTTCCGACAAGTTCCACTGCTTTCAGGAAAGTTTCCTGGTACAGCTCTTCACCTTCCGCTGTATTCTTGGTGAGATACCTACAAAAACTGTAAATATCGTTTCCGTAGGTGTCCACACATTGCGTCAGTTCATCTATCGTCATGGTTTTGGATAACTCCTTTGAGAGTGGTTTCAGACGTCTGAGGTCATCCCTTACACTTTAACATTGTCGTGCGGAGCGGAATGGTTCGCAGAGTAAGAAATTTTTTTCAGCGGGCCAATCTCCCAATATGCGGCGGGCGGTGTGTCGTTGACGAACATAACAAAAAATGGTACACTGAGCATACAGTATACCCGCTGGCAGCGGAGAAGAAACGGAGAGAGATATATATGCAGTACACGATTGAAAACGAACGGTTTGTTGTGACCATCGACAGCAAAGGCGCGGAACTCAGCTCGATGCGTGCCAAAGTGTCCGGAACAGAGTATGTATGGCAGGCAGATCCAGCTATCTGGGGACGCCATGCGCCGATCCTGTTCCCGATTGTCGGGCGGCTGAAGGATAAAACCTACCGTGTCGGCGGCGAAGCATATACCATCACGCAGCACGGATTTGGCCGCGATTTGGAATTTGCGTGCACAGCCCAGTCGGAGCACAGCATCGATTTTACGCTGACACCGAACGCGTATACCAAACACATGTATCCCTACGACTTCGCTCTGACAGTACGGTATACCCTGGAACAGGATACGCTGAAAAAGGAGCATATCACAACCAACAACGGCGATACAGACATGTATTATGAAGTAGGCGGACATGATGCTTATCGTGTTGCGCTGGAGCCGGGCGAGGTGATGGCAGATTATTATGTTGATTTTGGTGAAGGGGATGCGATCCATCCGCTGATCAATGACGAATCACTGATGATCACGAAAGAAAAACGTGACGTGCCGCTGCAGGATGGCAAGCTGTATTTGACCAGTGACCTGTTTGCGCTGGACGCGCTGATTCTAGATGATATAAAGGTACGTTCTGTCAGTGTCAAAAGCGACAAATCCGCGCATTGCATCCGCATGGATTTTGCGGACTTCCCGTATCTGGGTATTTGGAGCAAATACACGGGCACGGATACCAATTATGTATGCATCGAGCCATGGAGCACGCTGCCGGACGCGGCATATCTGGATCATGATCTAGAAAATAAGGTGGGTGTGCGCTGCTTGAAGCCCGGAGAAACGGAGACTCTCGTGTTTTCCACTACAATCACGCAATGAGGCGCTGCGCACAGATTTCTTTATACAGTATAGCATGGAAGGGCATCGCAAACAATTGCGGGACAAACTGGGAAAAGTGCTTGTAATTTGACAGATGATTGTTTATAATTGTAGTATTGTAAATTTTGACTGGAGGTGTAAATCCAAATGGCAATGCAATTTTTGCTGAGTACGGAAATGCCGGATGCAAGTGCATATCTTTCCTTTCTCCCGCTGGTTATCCTGATCGTGCTGTTCTATTTCATGCTGATCCGCCCGCAGAGAAAGCGCGAAAAGAAAGAAAAGCTGATGCGTGATTCCATTGAGACAGGCGATCGTATCTGTACCATCGGCGGTATCATTGGGCGCGTTGTATCAGTCAGTGACGATGAATTCGTGCTGGAGACCAGCGGCAGCACCCGCATTCGTTTCAATAAGTGGGCAATTCGCAACCGCATTGAGGACGAAGAGTAAAAACACGTATGATTTTCCACATTCCCGCGTATTGTGTTCCTGAGAACATGATGTGGGAGGGATAGGATGAATCGTACAGAAGCGAAGGACGGCAAGGCTGTTTTTTGGGCTGCGCCGATGCTGTTGGGGTTGCTGCTGATTTTCGGTGGTACGCTGGCGGGCGCGGCGTTCCTTTCGTCTGGCGCTTTGGGACAACAGCTCGCCCCGTTGGCGGCATATGTCCCGTTGGCGTTGGGCGGATTTGTTGCAGCGTTGTGGGGCGCACGCCGTGCGCCTGCACAAAAATTCCCGATGGGGATGCTGGTTGGCCTGCTGTTGTTGGGCTGTCTATTTGTGTTGGGGCTGACGATACGCGATGCAGCGTTTCTGGCTCCGGCGGCCGGGATGACTTCCGGCGTCCTATTGATCGCCTCTCTGCTGGGAGCAATCCTCGGAGTGACGGTAAAAAAGAAGAAAAGGCGCAGATAACCTGCGCATTATGATATCTAGGAAAGGAGAAACCAAATATGACACATATCAAGACTCTGAACACTTGCACATTCAAGGAATCTGCTGCAAAGGGCGGCTGTGGCGAATGCCAGACCTCCTGCCAGTCTGCATGCAAGACTTCCTGCACTGTTGCAAACCAGAAGTGTGAGCACAAGAAGTAAGTCATCACTTACATCGGAAACACGCGCGGGACTGACAGCAATTGTCAGTCCCGAAATTTTTGACAGGAGTAACTTTATTATGATACATCGTTTTTCCATGAAGGGTGTCAATATCCTGATGGACATCAACAGCGGCTCCGTCCATGTCGTCGATGATGCTGCATACGCGCTGTCTGCTGTTGTGGCTCCAGGCATGACGGAACAATGTCCGGAGGATATCCTCCGCAGCCTGTCCGACCAGTTTTCGCCGGAGCAGCTGCAGGAGGCTTACCGGGAGCTGTATGAGCTGGAACAGAATGGCTATCTGTTTGCCGACGACGATTATATCAACATTGCGGCATCCATTCCGACCGGCGCGCCGATCAAAGCGCTGTGCCTGCACGTTTCCCATGACTGCAACCTGCGCTGTAAGTATTGCTTTGCAGAAACCGGCGATTTTGGCATGGGCAAGCGCATGACAATGGATTTTGATGTGGCAAAAAAAGCGATCGACTTTGTTATTGAAAAATCCGGCGCACGCCGCAATATTGAGATCGATTTCTTTGGCGGCGAACCGTTGATGGCATGGGAGACCGTGAAAAAGACCGTCGATTACGCACGCGCGCAGGAGAAGGAAAAGAACAAAAAGTTCCGGTTTACCATCACAACCAATGGCCTGCTGTTGGATGATGAAAAAATAGATTATATCAATCAAAATATGGACAACTGTGTCCTATCCCTGGACGGCAGAAAATGTGTCAATGATGCCATGCGCCCGACAGCAGGTGGCGTTGGCAGCTATGACGTGATTGTGCCCAAATTCAAAAAGCTGGTTGCCCAGCGCGGAACAGACCGCGATTATTATGTGCGAGGAACCTTCACGAGCAAAAACCTTGATTTTGTGGAGGATGTTTTGGCTATTGCGGACGAAGGATTCGACCAGCTTTCGGTTGAACCGGTTACCAGCGAACCGGGTACTGGATTCGATATCAGCGAAAAGGATTTGCCGCGTATCAGCGAAGAATATGAAAAGCTGGTTGATACGATGCAGGAGCGACGTAAAGCCGGCAAGGGTTTTAACTTCTTCCATTTCATGGTGGATTTGCAGCAGGGGCCGTGCGTCATCAAACGCCTGCGCGGCTGCGGTGCAGGATATGAATATGTGGCTGTCACGCCGGACGGGGAAATTTACCCGTGCCATCAATTCGTCGGACGTCCGGAATTTCTGCTCGGCACACTGGACGACGGCAAATTTGATATGGAGATTTCCAATCATTTCTCTGGGTTAAACGTGTGCACAAGGCCCAAATGTAAGGAATGCTGGGCGAAATTTTATTGTTCCGGCGGCTGTGCGGCGGCAAACCTGAACATGAACGGGGATATCGAAACGCCGTATGAAATGGGTTGTGAATTGCAGAAAAAGCGTTTGGAATGTGCAATTTACCTCAAAGCAGCCGAAATGATGGAAGAATAATTTGTCAACTCTCCAAAATATCGAAACTTT
>JAUNIY010000008.1 GCA_030523305.1 Eubacteriales bacterium | reverse complement strand
GGCAACTATGAAGAGGGCACCTTTATGTCCGGACAGATCGCCGGACTGGTCAAGGGTGATTCGGATTGCAAAACCATTATCGAAACGATGGTACAGGAAGCGGAGACGCTGCTGCGCCAGGCGCCGTCACGGATTGGCTAAAGGAGAACAGGATGAGTAAACTTGCGATTGTAACCGGCGCGTCGCGCGGCATTGGCGCAGCGATTGCCAAAAAGCTGGCGGCGAATGGCTGCGATATCGTTGTCAACTGCATTTCCTCCGTGGAAAAAGCGGAAGCGGTTGCCGCAGCGTGCCGCGACATGGGTGTCAACGCCTGCGCGATGGCATGGGATGTTGCGGATTATGATGCGTGCGCACAGGCAGTCAAGCAGATCAAGGACAGCATGGGCGTGCCGGAGATTCTGGTAAACAATGCCGGCATCACGCAGGACGGCCTGCTGATCCGCATGAAGCCGGAGCAGTTTGACCGCGTCATCCGCGCTTGCCTGACGGGCACGTTCAACATGACCAGCTTGGTCGGCGCACAGATGCTGCGCGCGCGCAAGGGGCGCATCGTCAATCTGGCATCGGTTTCCGGTATTGCAGGCAATGCCGGGCAGGCAAATTATGCTGCGGCAAAGGCAGGCGTAATCGGCCTGACCAAGACGGCGGCCAAGGAGCTTGGTCCGCGCGGAATCACAGTCAATGCGATTGCCCCCGGCTTTGTTGAGACCGATATGACGGCTGATTTGCCGGAAACGCTTCAGGAAGAAGCAAAGAAACGGATTTCACTCGGACGCTTTGGCAAGGCAGAGGAAATTGCGCACATTGCCGCATTCCTCGCATCCGATCACGCATCGTATATCACCGGCCAGGTCATTGCTGCGGACGGCGGCATGGCGCTGTGAGGAGGGAACCCATGGAACGAGTTGTGATAACCGGGTTGGGCGCTGTGACGCCGCTCGGCAATTCCGTACCGGAATATTGGGACGGATTAAAAAACGGAAAAAACGGCATTGGACGCATTACGGCGTTTGATACCGAAGGCTATAAAGCATTTGTCGCCGGAGAGGTACGCGGATTTGATCCCACTACGTTTCTGGACAAAAAAGAGGCCGCACACATGGATCGTAACTGCCAGTTTGCGCTGGCGGCGGCAAACGAAGCGTTGGTGCAGTCCGGCATCATGGACAGCGGGATTGATCCATTCCGCGTCGGCGCTTATATCAGCTCTGGCATCGGCGGACTGAAGGTCTTCGAGGATGAGCATACCAAGCTGCTGAACAAGGGTGCGCGCCGTGTGTCCCCGTTCTGCATCCCGATGATGATTGCAAACATGGCGGCGGCGCATGTATCCATGGCGCATGGACTGAAAGGCACAAGCTATGCGCCGGTTAGTGCGTGCGCTTCCAGCACACATGCCATTGGCGAGGCAATGCGCGCCATCCGGCATGGCTACCTGGATGCTGCAGTTGCCGGCGGCGCCGAGGCAAGCATCACGCCGATGGCAGTAGCAGGCTTTGCAAACATGCATGCGCTGACGGGCGATGCAGATCCGGAGACGGCTTGCCGCCCGTTTGACGCGGACCGAAGCGGTTTTGTCATGGGCGAGGGCGCCGGCGTCGTTGTGCTCGAGAGCCTGACGCACGCCAAGAAGCGCGGGGCTGTTATCATTGCCGAAGTTGCCGGTTATGGCGCAACCTCCGATGCATATCATATCACCAGCCCGGACCCAACCGGCGAAGGTCCGTCGCGCGCGATCGAGCTGGCGATGCAGGATGCGGGCTTGAATCCGGAGGAAATTACCTATATCAATGCGCACGGCACATCGACCCCGATCAACGATGCGGCGGAGACCCAGGCGATCAAGCAGGCTTTGGGCGACGCGGCATACCAGACCAAGATATCTTCTACCAAATCCATGACCGGGCATCTGCTTGGTGCAGCCGGTGCGGTAGAGGCCATTGCCTGCGCCAAGGCGATTGAAGAAGGCATTATCCCGCCGACCATCCATTTGGAGAACTCCGGCGAGGGATGTGATTTGGATTATGTTCCCAACCATGCGGTAGAATGCGAGGTCAACGCCGCGCTGTCCAATTCGCTGGGCTTTGGCGGGCACAACGCAACCATTGCCCTGCGCCGGTTTCAGGAGTGAGGAATCATGATGCAGGAAAAAGAACTCAAGGCATTTGCATTTGCCTGCATGGAGAAAGCAGTACAGACTGGCGTATCCAGGCTGTCCATCCAGAACGGCGATTTTTCCCTGACCATTGAGACGCAGCCGCGCAGCCAGGGCAGCGCGGAGCCGCTGCCGGTGCAGACGGTGCAAACCGAACCGGCTTCACCGGCGGAGGATTTTGACGGAACGGTGGTCAAGGCGCCGCTGGTCGGCACATTTTACGCTGCCAGCGCGCCGGAGGAGCCACCGCTGGTACAGCCGGGGGATCGCGTGAAAAAGGGCGAGCAGCTGTGTATCATCGAAGCGATGAAGGTGATGAACAGCATTGAAAGCCCGTGCGACGGCACGGTGTCCCGCGTTATGGCGGTCAATGGCGACCTGGTGGAATACAACCAGCCGTTGTTTGTCATCAAGGAGAATGCATAATGCTTTATACGATAGAACAGATCAAACAGATTATCCCACATCGCGAACCGATGCTTATGGTAGACGCCATCACGCAGCTGGATCAGGAAAGCGGAACGGTCACCGGTGTCAAGACATTTACCGGTGAAGAAGCGTTTTTCCAGGGGCATTTCCCCAATAACCCGGTTGTACCGGGCGTTTTCCTGATTGAAGCATTGGCGCAGACCGGTGCGGTCGCCATCTTATCCCGCGAGGAATACCGTGGGAAGACCGGCTATTTTGCATCGTGGGATAAGATCAAATTCCGCAGAAAGGTTTTGCCGGGCGATACGATTACCTTGCAGGTGAAGCTGGTAAAAATCCGTGGAAAAATTGTGGTAGCGGACGGCGTGGCTTATGTCGGTGAAGAAAAAGCGGCGCAGGGTACGTTTACCTGTGCGATTGGGTGAGCGCGATGTTTTCCAGGGTTTTGATTGCAAACCGCGGAGAGATTGCGGTGCGTATCATCCGTGCCTGCCGGGATATGGGCATTGTCAGCATTGCGGTGTATTCCGAAGCGGACAAAGAAGCGCTGCATACGCAGATTGCGGATGAAGCTGTGTGTATTGGTCCGGCGCAGGCGCGCGACAGCTATCTGAATATGGATAATCTGGTAGAGGCTGCGCTGGGCGCAGGGGCACAAGCGATTCATCCGGGCTATGGATTCCTGTCGGAAAATGCGGAGTTTGCTGCGAAATGTGAGGAAAACGGGTTGGTATTCATCGGCCCGAAATCGGAGACTATCCGGATGCTGGGCGATAAGGCGGCGGCCAAGGAAATGGCCGCGCGTGCCGGTGTCCCGTTGACGCCAGGTTCGGATGGCATCGTGAAGGATGAAGCCGACGCAAAGCGGTGGGCGGAGCAGATTGGATATCCGGTCATGCTCAAGGCATCGGCAGGCGGCGGCGGAAAGGGCATCCGCATTGTAGAGTGCGAAGACGAGCTGGAAGAAGCGTTCCGAAATGCAGCGGCGGAAGCACGCGCAAATTTCGGCGACGACAGGCTGTATATGGAAAAGCTCATCCGTCACCCGCGCCATGTCGAGGTGCAGGTCATGGGCGATTCCTTTGGCAACGTCGTGCATTTTTATGACCGCGACTGTTCCGTCCAGCGACGCCACCAGAAGCTGATTGAAGAAGCGCCCGCGCCGTTTTTACACGACAGCGTGCGGGAGCGCATGTGCAGCTGCGCCGTGGCCTTGGCCAAGCAGGCGGGCTATCGGGGCGCAGGCACGGTGGAATTTCTGGTAGACGACCAGCAGAATTTTTATTTTTGTGAGATGAATACGCGCATCCAGGTGGAGCATCCGGTGACGGAAATGGTGACGGGCGCAGACCTTGTCGCCATGCAGCTGCGTATCGCGGCAGGCGAGCATATGCCTGTGCGGCAGGAGGATATTTCGTTGCGGGGCGCGGCCATGGAGTGCCGCATCAATGCGGAAAACAAGGACTTTGCGCCGTGCCCGGGAACGGTGGCCTCCATGCACTTGGCCGGCGGCATCGGCGTGCGCGTGGATTGCGCCGTATATCAGGGGTATACAATTCCGCCATATTATGATAGTATGATAGGGAAGCTGATTGTGCAGGGCGCGACGCGGGCGGAAGCTCTTGCGCGCATGAAGCGGGCCATGAGTGAAATGCTGTTTGAAGGCGTGGAGACGAGCGTGGATTATCAGCTTTCGATTTTGCTGTCCAAGGCGTTTGAAACCGGCGCATACAATACCGATTCCATTGAGAACGGAGATTTCTTTTCATGATTATTGATTTGTTTGAAAAAACAAGGGCGTCATCGAAATCGATTCAGAAACAGAAAAAGCCATCGGCAGAGCGCGTCACTGTCACATGCAAGGCGTGCGGTAAGGAATGGAGCGCGCAGCAGTATGGCAAGAACAGCTATGTATGTCCGAACTGCGGCGCACATGGGCGCATCCGGTGCCGGACGCGCCTGAAGCTGACGCTGGACGCCGGTTCGTTCCAGGAGCTGTTTGCGGACATCAAAACGGCGGATCCGCTGGGCTTTCCGGGTTATGCAGTAAAAATTGCAAAGCTGCGCGAGAAGTCACGGCAGGAGGATGCCGTTGTCACCGGAACCGGCAAAATTGACGGGATACCGGTTTGCATCGGCGTGATGGACAGCTATTTCATGATGGCTTCTATGGGAAGCGTGGTCGGGGAAAAGCTGACATGCCTGTTTGAATATGCCATAGAGCACAAGCTGCCGGTTATTCTGTTTACCTGCTCGGGCGGCGCGCGTATGCAGGAGGGGATGTTTTCCCTGATGCAGATGGCAAAGGTGAGCGGCGCTGTGGCCAAGCATTCCCAGGCAGGTTTGTTGTACCTTACGGTGCTCACGGATCCTACCACAGGCGGCGTGACGGCCAGCTTTGCGATGCTGGGCGATATTATCCTGGCTGAGCCGGGCGCAACCGTTGGTTTTGCCGGACGGCGTGTCATAGAAGGCACAATCGGGGAAACCCTTCCGGAGACCTTCCAGTCGGCAGAATTTTTGCTGGAGCACGGTTTTTGCGATCAGATTGTCCCGCGCAGCCGCATGAAGCATGTGTTGGCGCAATTGCTCCGGTTACATCAGGGGAAAGGAAGGTGCAGCTGATGGCATGGACTATGCAGGAAAAGCTGGATTGGATCCGTTCCCCCAAACGGCCCAATGTCGATGATATCATTGCCGGCGTGTTTACCGATTTTGTGGAGCTGCATGGCGACCGCCTGTACGGCGAAGACCGGGCTATGTGCGGCGGCATTGCGAAGCTGGGTGATACTCCCGTAACCGTATTGGGCCAGCGGCGCGGGCATTCCACAAAAGAAAACATAGAGGACAATTTTGCAATGGCACATCCGGAGGGTTATCGGAAGGCGCTGCGGTTGGCCAAGCAGGCGGAAAAGTTCCATCGGCCGGTGATCTGCATTGTGGATACGCCGGGCGCATTCTGCGGTGTTGGCGCGGAGGAACGCGGACAGGGAGAAGCGATTGCCCGTTGTCTGTATGAATTTATGCAGCTCAAGACACCGGTGGTTTCGATTGTGACCGGCGAGGGCGGCTCCGGCGGCGCGCTGGCTTTGGCAGTTGCCAACGAGGTATACATGCTGACCAACGCGATTTATTCGGTCATCTCCCCGCGGGGCTGCGCAAGCATCCTGTGGAAGGACGCTTCGCGGGAGCTGGAGGCTGCGGAAGCGCTGAAAATTACGGCGCAGGATATGCTGGGCTTTGGGTTGATCGACGGCATCATCGCCGATTCCAAGTTGGAAAATATGTTATACCGGCATATCCGGACAACGCTGCTCGAGTCTCTTGCGCGGCTGAGCGAACATACCGACGAGCAGTTAGCACAAATGCGGTATGAAAAATTCCGTGTTTACGGAGTTTTTGAACAATAAATACAACCATTTTGAGAGGAGTAAACGACATGTTTGAAACCATTTGCAAGCTTCTGGCTGAAAAGTTTGACGCAGACGCTTCCACCATGACAATGGACACCAAGATCAAGGAGGATCTGCAGGCAGATTCCTTGGATATCGTAGAGCTGATGATGGATCTGGAGGACGAGACCGGCGTTGCGATTGCAGATGAGGATGCGGCAAAGATGAGCACCATCGGCGATATCGTAGCATACGTAGAGGCACATCAGTAAGCTTTCCGGCCCCGTGTGACCGGAGGAACAACCGAGACAAGGGGACACGGCGGTATCGGCGCGATATTGCCGTGTTTTTTTGTTTGCTGTACGGCAGGGGCTGACGGATAAACTCCTTGCATTTTGTCAGGGTTTCGGCTATGATAGAAAGGAATATCGGGACATGAGGAATCAACCGCTTGGTGGATCACCGTATGTTCCGGAGAGGAGAAACATCTATGTTCCATGCTGCGCAAACCAAGCGGACGAGGTATGCGACCGCAATATGTCTCGGCTGTATCTTCGCGGTCATGTTTCTTTTGAACCGTATGACGCCGTATGTGGCGGATGACTGGGTGTATACGCTGAGCTTTGCGACCAGAGAACCGATTGCGCATATCATGGATATTTTTCCGTCTATGTATGTGCACAGCTCCCATATGAACGGGCGCATCATCAGCCATGGGCTTGTGCAGCTGTCGTATATCCCGCCGACGGTGGTATTTGACTTGTGCAACAGCCTGTTTTTCTGCGCCGCCATGTACGCAAGCTTCCGCATCTGTACCGTGCGGGCAAAACGCAGCGTCCTGCTGCTTGCCGTGTTTTCCATGGGCTTCTGGTGCCTGCTTCCTGCATTCGGACAGGTGTGCCTGTGGCAAATCGGTTCGGTTAACTATTTGTGGGCGCTGGTGTTCGGGCTGATGTATCTGATGCCGTTTATCCGTTTTTATATGTTTGACAGCAACGCACAATGGAAGCTGTGGACGAAGATTGTATTTGCGGTATTTGCTTTTTTGGTGGGCATGTATACTGAAATCACGTCGTTTGTTGTGTTGATGCTGTCCGTGCTGTTGATTTTGAGCGGCATTAAGCGCAAGTCCATTCGGACATGGCTTTGGCTTCCGATTGTGTGCGAGGCGGTAGGCTATGTTGTCCTGCTGCATATGCCCGCAGAGATGCAGGCCAAGCAGTCGGAAATGACATTTTCTGTGCTGCTGAACAATTTTGTCAATGCGACTGATATGCTGCTGCGCCATATGTGGCCTGCGCTCGTACTGTGGGTTGTGCTGCTCGTTGTGGTACGTTGGCGGCATGGAAGTGTACAGCGGATCTGGCTGTCCGTGCTGTTTGCGTTTGGTGCGGTCGCAGCCAACTATATGCTGATTGTCGCGGCATATTATGCGGAACGATGCATGTGCACAACGACGCTGTTTTTGCTGATTGCCTGTGGCATCTTGCTTGCCGATCCGGCGTTATGGGGCGCGGGAAAGCAGCTGCGTCCGGCGGCCTGTGGCGGCTTTGTTGTATTGACGGCGGTGTTTGCCGTTTGCTTTGTCGCCGGCAGCCGTGATATTTGGACAAGCTATCAAAGCTTTCAGGAGCGTGAGGCCAGTATTGCGCAATCTGTTGCAAGCGGGGAAACCGATGTAGAACTGCCCTGCATCCAGGCTTTTACCCAATACAGCGCATTTTATGATTTGGTTGATTTGAATACGGAGCAACGCGATACCTGGCCGAACAATCAGATGGCGAAATATTATGGGCTGCATTCCATCATCGGGAAGTGAGGAACAGGGCTTCCGTCTTTGGATATTGGCCTGGGGAAATAGATACATGAGGAGAAAGTGAGACTATGCTATCGATTATTCTGCCAGCCTACAATGAAGAGGAGATGATTTGTATCGCTGTAGAGACCATTTCGGGTATCATGCGGCGAGAATCGATCCTGTTTGAAATTGTCTTGGTTGACGACGGCTCACAGGATCGGACATGGGAGAAAATCCAGGAGGCTTCCGCACAGCAGGAGCATGTTGTGGGACTTCATTTCAGCAGGAATTTTGGCAAGGAAGCAGCGATGTTTGCGGGATTGGAGCATGCGTCAGGGGATTGCTGTGTGGTGATGGACTGTGATCTACAGCATCCGCCGGAAAAGATTGTAGAGATGTACCGCCTGTGGGAACAGGGTTATGAGGTTGTCGAAGGGATCAAAGAGGAGCGCGGGGACGAAACGCAGCTGCACCGGTTTGCCGCTTCTTCTTTTTATAAGCTCATCAGCCGGGCAGCGCAGATTGATATGGAGAAATCTTCCGATTTTAAGCTGCTGGACCGCAAAGTTGTCGATGCACTCAATCAAATCAAGGAACGCAGTGTATTTTTTCGTGCATTGTCGTATTGGGTTGGCTTCCGGCGCGCATCGGTTTCTTATGCCGTGCAGGAGCGGCAGGCGGGACAGTCCAAATGGTCCACGAGGAAGCTGTTTCAATATGCGCTCAAAAATATTACGTCGTTTTCTTCCGCACCCATGCAGATTGTGACATGGAGCGGTGTGCTGTTTTTTATTTTGGCGGTTGTTTTGAGCATCCAGACGCTGGCACGCAAGCTGTCCGGACAGGCGTTGGACGGCTTTACTACCGTTATTTTACTGGAGGCGTTGGCCTCCGGGCTGATTATGATAAGCATTGGCATCATTGGCTATTATATCGCGCGCATTTATGACGAGATCAAGCAGCGCCCGCGATATATTATTTCAAAAACCTGTGGTGAAAACAACAGGAAGCAGGAGGCTCAAACCGCGCAAAGGAAGGACCGTGGTGAAACATAAAAGAATCAAAATTTTATCGGCTGTGTAAACCGCTGATCCCCAAACCGCTCCGCCCAGTCTATATCCGGTATCAGGAAGTGTTGAATTACCTGATATTTGGCGTGCTGACGACGGCAGTCAATTTCCTGGTGTATATTCCGCTCAACCGCATCATCAGCTATCTGATTGCAAATGTGATATCATGGCTGGTTGCGGTCGTCTTTGCATTTGTCGTAAACAAAGCGTTTGTGTTTGAGAGCGACGGATGGGATCGCAAGACGATCCTGCCGCAGCTGGCGGCGTTTGCCGCGGCGCGGCTGTTGTCGCTTGGTTTGGAGGAGCTGACGCTGTTGATTACAGTTGAGGTTCTACAGTGTAATTCCAATGTGATGAAGGTTTTTGCTCAAATTCTGGTTGTGGTTATCAATTATTTCGCCAGCAAATTTGTGATTTTTCGACCCAAAAGATAAATACCGGTACAAAACCGCTAGCCTTTTCGGATTAGCGGTTTTGTTTTGTATACGGCGTGCGCAAAAAAATCCAATACGATAAGATATGTACCTGATCATAAGCATATTGGGTATAAGACCCGCCTATTTTTACCAATTTTAGCAGTATACTTTTATACCAGTTTATGATAGAATATTTGTAACAACCAGCAACATATGGCTTTCTGCCAATAGGGAGTGGACGGCGGAACGTTTGCACGGTTGCGAGAGAGGTTTTGTAAAGGTGATTGTGTATCTGTAAAAATGGAGGGAAAACAATGAAAAAATGGGTTTATGAATTTCACGAAGGAAATGCCGATATGCGTCCGCTTCTGGGCGGCAAGGGAGCGAATCTTGCAGAGATGACCAACCTTGGCCTGCCAATTCCAAATGGATTTACGGTTACGACGGAAGCGTGCACCGATTACTATAAGCAGGGTAAGCAGATTTCCCAGGAAATTCAGGATCAGATTTTTGCGGCGCTCGCTGTGTTGGAGCAGCAGCGCGGGAAGAAGTTTGGTGACGAATCCGATCCGCTGCTGGTATCTGTGCGTTCCGGCGCGCGCGCATCCATGCCTGGCATGATGGACACGATCCTGAACCTTGGCCTCAACGATGTTTCGGTAGAAGGCTTTGCGCAGAAAACCGGCAATCCTCGGTTTGCATATGATTCCTACCGCCGGTTTATCCAGATGTTCTCCGATGTCGTCATGGAGATGAGCAAAACATTTTTTGAAGGTATCTTGGATGAAATCAAGCAGTCCAAGGGGGCAACATATGATACTGACCTGAGCGCAGACGATCTCAAGGAGGTCATTGCGCGATATAAGGCGATTTATAAAGAAAAGATGGGGCAGGAATTCCCGCAGGATCCGAAGGTACAGCTGATGGAAGCGGTCAAGGCGGTATTTCGTTCGTGGGACAATCCGCGCGCCATCGTCTATCGCCGCATGAATGATATCCCTGGAGACTGGGGTACAGCGGTCAACGTCCAGTCCATGGTATTTGGCAATATGGGCGATACCTCCGGCACCGGCGTTGCATTTACGCGCAACCCGTCCACCGGTGAAAAGGGTATTTTTGGCGAGTATCTCATCAATGCGCAGGGTGAGGATGTCGTTGCTGGCATCCGTACACCGCAGCCAATCGCAAAGCTGGCAGAGGATTTACCCGATTGCTACCGGCAGTTTATGGATATTGCAAACCGCTTGGAAGACCATTACCGCGATATGCAGGATATGGAATTTACCATTCAGGAGGGGAATTTGTTCTTCCTTCAGACCAGAAACGGCAAGCGCACCGCAGCAGCGGCCATGAAGATTGCCTGCGATTTGGTGGATGAAGGACGTATCACGCCAGAAGAGGCTGTGATGCGCATTGAAGCAAAGTCGCTGGATCAGCTGTTGCATCCGACGTTTGATGCAGAGGGCTTGAAGCAAGGCGAAGTGATCGGCGAAGCGCTGCCGGCATCTCCTGGCGCAGCCGCAGGTAAGGTCTATTTTACTGCGGAGGAAGCAAAGGAAGCGCATGAAACGCGCGGAGAGAAAGTCATCTTGGTCCGTCAGGAAACCTCGCCGGAGGATATCGAGGGTATGCATGCAGCAGAGGGCATCTTGACCGCACGCGGCGGCATGACTTCGCATGCGGCGGTTGTCGCACGTGGCATGGGCACCTGTTGCGTATCCGGCTGTGGGGACATCCAGATTGATGAGCAGGCGAAGGAGTTCTCTTTGGGCGGCTATACGTTCCATGAGGGCGATGCCATTTCGCTCGACGGCACCACCGGTAAGATTTATAAAGGCATGATCCCGACAGTGGAAGCTTCTGTCAGCGGCGATTTTGGCCGTATTATGGCGTGGGCAGACGGTTTCCGCAAGCTGCGTGTCCGCACCAATGCGGATACGCCGGCAGATACGGCAAACGGCGTCCGTCTGGGTGCAGAAGGCGTCGGCTTGTGCCGTACCGAGCATATGTTCTTTGAACCGGAGCGTATCCCGAAGATCCGCAAGATGATCTTGTCCGATACGTCGGAACAGAGGGAAGCGGCGTTGGCTGAGCTGCTGCCGTTCCAGAAGGGCGACTTCAAGGCGATGTATGAGGCGCTGGAGGGCCGCCCCATGACGGTTCGGTATCTGGATCCGCCGCTGCACGAATTCGTGCCGACAGCTCCAGAGGATATCCAAGCGCTGGCAAAGGATATGGGTATGACTGCGGAGGAAGTTCAGCAGAAGTGTGATGAATTGCATGAATTCAACCCGATGATGGGTCATCGCGGCTGCCGCTTGGCTGTTACCTATCCGGAGATTGCAAAAATGCAGACGCGGGCCGTGATGGAAGCTGCGATCGAAGTGGCGCAGGAAAAGGGCTACGACATCGTACCGGAAATCATGATCCCGCTGGTCGGCGAGAAGAAAGAGCTGGGATATGTTAAGCAGGTCGTTGTAGAAGCAGCGGAGCAAGTAAAGAAAGAAAAAGGGTCGGATATGGCATATCATATCGGCACAATGATCGAAATCCCGCGCGCTGCGCTGATGGCAGATGAAATTGCGGAGGAGGCGGAGTTCTTCTCCTTTGGCACCAACGACCTGACCCAGATGACGTTTGGCTTCTCGCGTGACGATGCAGGCAAGTTCCTGTCTGCATATTACGAAGGCAAGATTTATGAATCTGATCCATTTGCACGACTGGATCAAAGTGGCGTTGGCCAGCTCATCCAGTTGGCTGCACAAAAGGGTAGAGCGGCACGTCCGGATATCAAGCTGGGCGTTTGCGGCGAACACGGCGGCGACCCGTCTTCGGTTGCGTTTTTCCATCAGACCGGCTTGGATTATGTATCCTGCTCGCCGTTCCGCGTACCGATTGCGCGGCTTGCCGCAGCGCAGGCAGCGTTGTCGCAGAAATAACGCATAAGACAGTTGCCATTGTAAACGAAATCAATACAAGCAAGAGCGTACCACTGGAAATGGTGGTACGCTTTTTTGCGTGCGACGGGCGGGTAAGTGCGATTGACAAAAGCTGACACGATGCATATAATATATTAAATAGATAGGACATATAGATATAATATATATTGCGTTGAACGTGCACAGGTATGTTGGCATCATAAGGCGTGTAATCCCAGCGATTTCTGCAAAAACTGTATGCACAGTTGTATTTGTATGAAGGAGCTGAAAAACGATGAGACAGACCGATATTGCGATTGTGGGCAGCGGCCCTGCGGGTTTGACAGCTGCAATCTATGCCGCACGGGAGCAGATCGATGCGATTTTGCTGGATGAATACCCGGGTGGGCAAATTGCACAGGCCGATATCGTGGACAATTATCCTGCTCTGGCTGGTATCTCTGGGGATGCGCTCGGCGAAGCATTCCGAAGCCATGCGGTGGAAATGGGTGCAGTGTGCCAGGAAACGATGGTAACGGCGATTGAAAAAAACGGGAGCCGCTTCGATATCTGCTTGCATGACGACGCAGCCGAAAGCCATTTGCAGGCAAACTGTGTGATTTATGCCGCCGGATGCCAGCATCGGCATCTGAATATAGCGGGCGAGGAACGATTGACCGGGCACGGCGTTTCGTATTGCGCATCCTGTGACGCGGCGTTTTATTCCGGCAAAGTGGTTGCGGTGGTTGGCGGCGGCGATACGGCGTTGTCGGAAGCGTGGACACTGTCGCGCATTGCAAAAACGGTGTATATTATCCATCGGCGCGATACGTTCCGTGCGGCGGCAAAGCTCGTAAATACCGTTTCCCGCAGGGAAAATGTGCGGCTGATGCTGGATACTGTTCCGGTGGAGATCATCGGAGGACAATCTGTCGAAGCGGTACAGCTGCGGAATCAGGTCAGTGGCGAGCAGCAACGGCTGGCTGTGGACGGTGTGTTTGTCGCGGTGGGTATGCTGCCGGATACAAAGCTGGTTTCCCGGCTGGCAGATATCGATGCGCACGGCTATATCATAGCGGATGAAACCGGCGTTACAAGTTGTCCCGGATTGTTTGCCGCGGGAGATGTGCGGACAAAGCAGCTGCGGCAGGTGGTGACCGCTGCGGCCGATGGGGCGAATTGCGTGTGGTCAGCCGAGCAATATCTGAGAAATCGGTAAAGATGGATCATTTCTGTGTGTTCCATGAATGCATATTGACATAGGAAGAGCATGACATGAAAGAAAAACTTTGTATTTTAGAAGCTGTAGACCAGCCGCGCGACGCGGTATGGGATGCGTTGGAGCCGTATGCGGAGGTGACTACCGTGCGTGACGGCGCATGCGCATACCAACTGCTGTGTGAGCAGGAATTTGACCTTGCGCTGCTCAATCTCACGCTGTACGGTATGGATGGATTGGAGCTGCTCCGGCGCATCAAAAAACGGGATTTGTGTCCGCTTGTTGTGCTGACCAGCGAATTCCCGGATTTCCAATATGCACAGCAGGGGATTTTATACGGTGCGTTTGACTATTTGCTGCGGCCGCTGACAGAAAAGGCATTGGTAGATTTGTTGTTCCGCGCGCAGCAGCGGCTGCGGCATACCGACGACGGCTATCGGAAGGAGTGCGCCGGGCTTGTGCGGGCAATCGGCTTGCCGGATATTGCGGCGCGCTATGATGCCGTTGTGTCGCGCCTTTCGCAGCCGGACGGTGTACAGCGGGATGTCACGGTGCGACGGCTGTATGAGGCCGTGATCTGGCAGGCGTTTGCAGAAATGCCATGGCTGGAGCAGTTTGTTTATCTGGAGGATTACGACGCCATCGACTGGATCCGGACGACAGGGCATACGATCGTGTGCGATTTCTGCCGTAGAAAGCTGTGCGAATTTAGCCGGACGGTCGCCGTCTTGTATCCGCATACGAAGCATGAAAAGCTACAGGATATCCTGTCGTATATCCTGACGCATGTTGACAACGGGTATCGACAGAAGGACGTTGCAGCGGCATTTTACATCAGCAGCGCCGCACTGAGCGATTTATTCCGCACCGAGCTGGGGCGTTCGTATCGCGCATACATGACGGATGTCCGCATGTTGCGTGCAGAATACCTGCTGCGCCATTCGGACATGAAGGTATATGAAATCAGCGCGTTGCTGGGCTATAAAGACGCGGAGTATTTTTCCCGCGTGTTCCGACAGCGATATCACGTCCCGCTGTCGCAATTCCGCAGAGAAAATCAGATGGATTACCAGATATAAAGGCATGCAACAGTGTGGCAGATGCCGGTAGTTGGCAGCAAAATCGCAGTCCAATCGCGTGGACTGCGCTTTTTTTGTCGCATCCTGTTATATAAAATGACGTATATTGCATTGGAAGCCTGTAAAAATTTCAGAAAACAGCATAAAATCCGTGAAAATTTTCGAGATTGGAAAAAAGGGGTTGTATTGGAAATCACTGATGGATATAATAGCAAACATAAACATATAAATCCTATTTAAAAAGTAGGAAATAAACAGCGGGAGGATGAAACCTGTGCAACACAACAAGCGGAATCAATATGCACTCTCCAGTCTGCGAATGCGATGTTGCGGATACTGCTACGAAGATAGAAACATTGCAACATAACGGCTTAAATGAGAGAGGTAACATATTATGTATTATAAACGAAAAATAACAGCAATTTTACTGGCGTCCGCATTGTCGGTTGGCATCCTGTCCGGCTGCGGCCGCAATGGATCGGACAGCGGTTCCGCCACAGCGGCTGCGGGCGGCGATTCGGTTGAAATTACCAACGTATCATACGATCCCACGCGCGAGCTATATGCGGCGTACAATGATCTGTTTGCAGAACACTGGAAAGAGCAGACCGGCCAGAGCGTGACCGTCACGCAGTCGCACGGCGGCTCGGGCAAGCAGGCGTTGGAGGTCGCAAACGGCCTGGAGGCCGATGTTGTCACGCTGGCATTGGAAGGCGACGTCGATGCTGTCCGGGATGCCGGGCTAATTGAAGACGGCTACACCGAGGAATTTGCAAACGACAGCGCGCCGTATACATCGTCCATCGTGTTCCTGGTACGCAAGGATAATCCGAAGGATATCCAGGATTGGGACGATCTGCTCCGCGACGATGTCGGCGTCATCACACCGAACCCGAAGACCTCCGGCGGCGCGCGCTGGAACTACCTTGCAGCATGGTACTATTTTGAAAAGCAGGGACAGAGCGAAGAGGAAATTACCGAAAGCATGAAGCAGCTGTATCAGAACGTATTGGTTCTGGACTCCGGTGCACGCGGTGCTACAACCTCCTTTGTAGAAAACAAACAGGGCGATGTGTTGCTGGCGTGGGAGAACGAAGCGTTCCTGTCGCTGGAAGAATATCCGGGAGAATATGAGATCGTCATCCCGTCTGTTTCGATTCTGTGCCAGCCGACGGTGGCTGTCGTCGATGAGGTTGTGGATGCGCGCGGCACTCGCGACGTTGCGACGGAATATTTGGATTACCTGTATTCGGATGAGGCGCAGCGTCTGGAAGCGGAAAATTTTTACCGCCCGTCGAATGAGGATATTCTGGCGGAATACACGTCGGACAGCGACAGCAATACCATCACGGAAATCCCGGAGGATGGCAAGTGGATTATTACCAACAACTTTGAGCTGACCGACATCGATCATTTTGGTGGCTGGACCGAGGCAACGCAGAAGCATTTTTCTGACGGCGGCATCTTCGACAGCATCTATGAGCAACAATAACGGATATGGGGCAGGCTGATGCGCCTGCCCTCCGTATGAATACAGAAAGGAATGCAGCACATGAAACGAAAAAGAAGGACACAGCGGGTGATTCCCGGCTTTGGCTTGTCGTTGGGCGTCACCGTTACCATCTTGAGCCTGATTGTGGTGATTCCGTTGTGTTCGCTGGTTATTTTTTCTGCAAAGCTTTCGTTTGCAGATTTTATCGATACCGTCACAAGCGCGCGGGTGCTTGCGAGCTACCAGGTCAGCTTTCTGACCGCGCTGGTCGCATCGCTGATCAACGCTGTCATGGGGCTGGTTATCGCGTGGGTATTGGTACGCTATCAATTCCCAGGGAAGCGGATCATCGACGGCATGATTGAAATCCCGTTCGCGCTGCCCACCGCAGTCGCAGGCATTTCCCTGACGCATATGACGGTAGACAGCGGGTGGGTTGGCAGTTTTTTTGCAAAATTCGGCGTACATATCGCCTATACGCGCATCGGTATTACGGTCGCGCTGGTGTTTATCGGCATTCCGTTTGTCGTGCGCTCCGTGCAGCCGGTTTTGGAAAAAATGGATGCGCAATATGAAGAGGCTGCAAGCATCATGGGCGCCAGCCGCGCATATACGTTCCGGCATGTCATTCTGCCGGAGATCATGCCGGCATTGGTCGCAGGCTTTACGATGGCGTTTGCCCGCAGCCTTGGCGAATATGGCAGCGTGGTATTCATTGCGGGCAACACACCGTTTTATACCGAGATTACGCCGCTGCTGATTATGTCGAAATTACAGGAATACGACTATGCAAGCGCAACCTCCATTGCGTTGGTCATGCTTGCGGTGGCGTTCCTGATCCTGTTTATCAGCGCGGTAATACAAAGCCGCGCATCCAGAATCGTCAGCGGTATCCGATGAGGAGGGAAAGAGCATGAAACAACAGAAGGATTCCGGCGCCGTGAAATGGCTGCTGATTGTCATCAGTGCGGCCTTTCTCATCGTCATGCTGATATTGCCGCTGATATATGTATTGATTACCGCGTTTCGTGAAGGAATCCAGCCGTTTTTGGCGGCTGTCACCGATACATACGCGCTGAAATCCATTCAGCTGACCTTGGAGGCGACGATACTTGCGGTGCTCACCAATACCATTTTCGGGCTGTTTGCAGCATGGTGCATCACAAAATTTCATTTCCGAGGCAAGAAAATCATTTCAACGCTGATTGATCTCCCGTTGACGGTATCCCCCATCATCGCCGGTCTGATTTTTGTCCTGACCTATGGACGGCAGAGCATTCTGTATCCGTATCTGAAGAGCCTGCATATTTCCATTATTTATGCCGTACCCGGCATTGTCATGGCAACAATTTTTGTCACATTCCCGTTTATCTCCCGTGAGCTGATCCCAGTGCTGACCGCACAGGGGACAGACGAGGAAGAAGCGGCGGCCCTGATGGGCGCGGGCGGCTGGACGATTTTCCGCCGGGTTACGTTCCCGCATATCAAATGGGCGTTTTTGTATGGCATCGTCCTGTGCTCGGCCCGCGCGATGGGCGAATTTGGGGCAGTATCCGTCCTTTCCGGACATTTGAGAGGAAAGACGAATACCATGCCGCTTTATATTGAACTGCTGTACCAGGGCTATGACTTCACAGGCGCGTTTGCAATATCGTCTATTCTGGTTGTTATGGCGATTATCATTCTGATCCTGCGCAGCATATTGGAATACCGTGGCAAGAAAAGCGAGGAGTAGCGATGGAACAGACCTATTATGTAGCGATGCGGGGCGTAAACAAAAGCTTTGGAAGCTTTCAGGCGTCCAAGGACATCAACTTTGAAATAGAAAAGGGAAAACTGGTCGGCCTTTTGGGGCCGAGCGGAAGCGGAAAAACCACGATCCTGCGTATGCTGGCAGGACTGGAAACCGCAGACAGCGGGGATATTATCATTGACGGGAAGGTGGTCAACGATGTACCGGCGAGCAAACGCGGCATCGGCTTCGTTTTCCAAAACTATGCGTTGTTCCGGTATTTGACGGTTTATGAAAATGTGGCCTTCGGCCTAAAGGTACAGAAATGGCCGAAGCACAAGATCCGGGAACGCGTGGCGGAAATGCTGGAGCTTGTTGGATTATCCGGGCTGGAAAAGCGGTATCCCAATCAGCTTTCCGGCGGCCAGCGTCAACGCATTGCCTTTGCCCGCGCGCTTGCGCCGCAGCCGCAGCTGCTGCTGTTGGATGAACCGTTTGCGGCAGTGGATGCCAAAGTACGGCAGGAGCTGCGCAGCTGGCTGCGCGAGATGATTTCCTCCGTCGGCGTCACCAGTATTTTTGTAACGCATGACCAGGATGAAGCGATTGAGGTCGCGGATGAGATTATGATTACCAACCAGGGGCGGGTCGAACAGATCGGCACGCCGAAGGATATTTATAAGCAGCCAGCCACACCGTTTGTCGCGCAGTTTATCGGACAGTCCTCCATTGTGGAGCATTTCCAACAATTTGCCGGATTTGAACATGCGAGCCGCGCGGCAACCCATGCGGCTGTCCGTCCGGAATATGTCAGCGTGACGAAAAAGGAAGAATACGCACGATATCCGATCCATACAGAGCAAGGCATTGTGGAACAAACAGCCTTCCGCGGCAGTGAGATCGAGCTGACCATCCGTGTAAAGGATGCGGTCATCAAGGCAAAACGCTTGTTGGATGATGCACCGGTCACTGTGGGTGAAACAGTGAATGTCTTTATCTATCGCGTCTATGCATTTGACGATACCAAGGCATATGTCATGGAGAACGATGCGCTGGCACATCCGGATCCGGTTATCATTTGATACGCGGACCATAGGAGAGAGGTGAACGTCTGTGGAGACAATTCAATTGGAGACCGACATATTGATTCTGGGCGGCGGCGCAGCAGGCTGCTATGCAGCGATTACCTTGCAGGATACGGCGCCGGACGTCAAGGTATTGATCGTGGAAAAGGCCAATATCAAGCGAAGCGGGTGCCTTGCCGCAGGCGTCAATGCATTGAACGCGTATATTGTACCCGGAAAGACGCCGGAATTTTATGTGGACTATGCAAAAAAGGATGCGCACGGTATCGTGCGTGAGGATTTGCTGCTCAGCATGAGTCAGCGGCTGAATCGGGTGACGCACCGTTTGGAACATATGGGGCTGGTGATCCTCAAAGATGAGAACGGGAAGTATGTCACCCGTGGCAATCGCAACATCAAAATCAACGGCGAGAACATCAAGCCGATTTTGGCTGACGCTGTGGAAACCTGCCCAAATGTAACCGTCCTGAATCATGTCAATGCGGTGGAATACATCGTTGAAGACAACACCATCGCCGGTGTGTTTGCAAACGGCGTTTTGGAAGAAAAGCTGTATGTGATCCGGTGCAAAGCGTGCATCTGTGCAACCGGCGGTGCGGCCGGCTTATACCGGCCCAACAATCCGGGATTTTCCCGGCATAAGATGTGGTATCCGCCGTTCAATACCGGCGCAGGCTATGCCATGGGCATCCGGGCCGGTGCGGAGATGACGACGTTTGAAATGCGGTTCATTGCACTGCGCTGCAAAGACACCATTGCCCCGACGGGTACGCTGGCACAGGGCGTCGGCGCAAAGCAGGTCAACGCAAAGGGCGAGGTATATGAGCAAAAATATGGTCTGACGACATCGCAGCGCGTGTATGGTACCGTCATGGAAAACAAGGAGGGGCGCGGCCCGTGCTATCTGCGCACAAAGGGCATTTCAGCAGAGCAGGCGGACAGCCTGAAACGCGCGTATCTCAATATGGCGCCGTCACAAACGCTGAAATGGCTGGAAAACGGAAGCTCGCCGGATGAGGAAAATGTAGAAATCGAAGGCACAGAACCCTATATCATCGGCGGACATACCGCGAGCGGCTATTGGGTGGATGCAAACCGTATGTCCACAATTGACGGATTGTTTGCCGCAGGCGATGTGGCAGGTGGAAGCCCACAGAAATATGTCACCGGTGCGCTGGCAGAAGGTGAAATTGCCGCAGAAGCAGCCGCAAAGTATGCACATAAGCAGCTGAAACCTGCTCCGGCCGATTACATCGAACAACAGGCGCAAGCGGTTGGAAAATATTTTACCAATATATCGCTGTTCACAACCGAACAGCTGGAGGAGGCCATGCAGGGCGTGATGGATCGCTACGCGGGCGGCATCAGCACAGACTATGGATTTACAGAATCCGGCCTGCAGCTTGCTGACCGGAAGATCCAGCGGTTGATACAGCTCAGCGAAAGCATACGGGTTTCCGATATGCAGGAGCTGACAAGGCTGTTTGAGCTGCAAGAGCGGCTGTTGGTGTGCCGCGCTGTCATTGCGCATTTGGCTGACCGCAAGGAAACCCGCTGGCACTGCTTTGCGGAAAATCTGGATTATCCGGAAACCGATGACACTTGGCTGCAATATGTCAATTCCCGTTATGCAGACGGAACATTCCATATGCTGCACCGTGAGCTGACAGGGAGGTATGAAACCTATGAGCATACACATTGACCGAAACAAATGCATCGGCTGCGGGCAGTGTGCGGCGCTTTGTCCGGGTACTTTGATCGGAATGAAGGACAAACGGGCATGGATGCGTTACCCCGAAGAATGCTGGGGCTGTGCATCGTGTGTCAAGCAATGTCCGGCCCATGCGATTTCCCTGTATCTTGGTGCAGATATCGGCGGAGCGGGCAGCTGCATGACCGTCACGAAGGAAGGAAGCCTGCTGCATTGGACTGTCGTACGCCCCGATGCGTCACAGGAAACGATTACCGTTGACAGCAGGGATGCAAACAGATATTAAATTACGAACGTTTGGAGATGAAACATATGCGAGACCTTTCCCACCTCGACCAATTGGAGGCAGAGGCAATCTATATTATGCGTGAAGTTGCTGCGGAATGCGAGCGTCCGGTCATGCTGTATTCCATCGGCAAGGACAGCTCGGTCATGCTGCACCTGGCAATGAAGGCTTTTTATCCGGAAAAACCGCCGTTCCCGTTCCTTCATGTGGATACCACATGGAAATTCAAAGAAATGATCGAATTTCGTGACCGCAAGGCAAAAGAGCTTGGCATCGAAATGCTGGTATATACCAACCCGGAAGGCAAGGCGCAGAACATCAATCCGTTTGACCACGGCTCGGCCTATACCGATATCATGAAAACGCAGGCATTGAAGCAGGCGTTGAAAAAGTACGGCTTTACGGCGGCATTTGGCGGCGGGCGCCGCGATGAAGAAAAATCCCGCGCGAAAGAGCGCATCTTTTCCTTCCGCAATGAAGCGCAGGCGTGGGATCCCAAAAACCAGCGGCCAGAGATGTGGAAGCTGTACAACACCAAAATCCACAAAGGGGAGAGCATCCGCGTGTTCCCGCTGTCCAACTGGACGGAAAAGGATATCTGGCAGTATATCCAGCGGGAAAACATTGATATTGTTCCGCTGTATTTTGCAGCAGAGCGTCCGGTTGTGGAACGCGACGGCAATTTGATCATGGTGGATGATGATCGGATGCGCCTGGAGCCGGGAGAAACGCCGCAGCGCAAAATGGTGCGCTTCCGTACCTTGGGATGCTATCCGCTCACCGGCGGTGTGGAATCGACTGCCACGACGCTGGATGAAGTGATTGCGGAGACACTGGCGGCGGTTACGTCGGAACGCACCAGCCGTGTGATTGATAAGGAAGCGGCCGGAAGCATGGAGCGCAGAAAGAGGGAAGGGTATTTCTGATGAAAAGTCTGTTAAAATTTATTACATGCGGCAGTGTGGATGACGGCAAATCCACGTTGATTGGACATATTTTATATGATACCAAAAAGCTGTATACCGATCAGGAGCAGGCATTGGAGCTGGAAAGCAAGGTTGGCAGCCGGGGCGGCGATATCGACTATTCCCTGCTGCTGGATGGCCTGATGGCAGAACGGGAACAGGGCATTACGATTGACGTAGCGTACCGTTATTTTACGACGGATAACCGCAGCTTCATCGTTGCGGACACGCCGGGACATGAAGAGTACACCAGAAACATGGCGGTAGGCGCATCATTTGCCGATCTTGCCATTATCCTGATTGACGCTTCCCAAGGCGTTCTGGTACAGACCCGCCGCCATGCGCGCATCTGCGCACTGATGGGCATCCGTTACTTTGTCTTTGCGCTCAATAAAATGGATCTGGTGCAGTACAGCCAGGCGCGGTATCAGGAGATCGAAGCAGATATCCAGGAACTGGCGCAGGAGCTCAAACTGGCCAATGTGCAGATCATTCCGGTTTCTGCAACAGCTGGTGATAACTTAACCAAGCATTCGGAGCATACGCCGTGGTATACCGGCAAGGTGCTGCTGGATTATCTGGAAACTGTTGACATTGACGATGTACAGCAGGAGGAAGGCTTTTATATGCCGGTACAGCGTGTGTGCCGTCCAAACCATACCTTCCGTGGATTCCAGGGACAGATTGAAGCGGGCGAGATCGCGGTTGGCGATACCATTACCGTCCAGCCCAGTGAGGAAACGGCGGGCGTCAAGGCCATCCTGATCGGAGACAAGCAGGCGGATCGTGCGCAGGCAGGTCAGCCGGTTACCATCCAGCTGGATCGTGAAATTGACGTATCGCGTGGACGCGTACTGACCCGCGGAAACAACATTTCCTCTGCACGGGCATTCCAGGCAACGCTGCTGTGGATGGATGACAGCCAGCTCACAGAAGGAAAAGAATATTTTATCAAGGTAGGCACACGGCTGATTCCCGGCGCAGTGCGTGCGATCCGGTATAAGACCGATGTCAACACCGGGGAACAGGTTGCAGCATTCAGCCTGAAGAAGAATGAAATTGCGTACTGCGATATTACTGTGGATGAGGATATTCCGATTGCCGCCTTTGAACGCCATAAGACGTTGGGTGAGCTGCTTTTGATCGACCGTGTGACCAATATGACCTCGGCATGCGGCGTTGTGGAAGCGATTGTGCACGATACCGACGCAGGCCGCACCGTACAATTCCAAAGCGAAGATCAGATTGTCAAGACGCATCTGTTTGAAACGGTTTATGTGCAGCTGGAATCCGGACTGTTGGGAAGCTATGACCCGGAAGGCGTCCGGTTTACCGTGGGCGACGCGCTTCCGCTGCGCGGCGAGGGCTATCAGTATCCGGAAAGCTTTGATATTCTTTCGTTGGCAGAACGCAAAGTGATCCGCATTCGGGACGGCATTTTTGCACAGATTCAGCCGTTGGAGCTGTATCAGACCAGCGGACTTCCGATTGTGGATGAACGCGGCAATGCGATTTGCGTACCGTCACAGGAGAAGCTGGAACAATTCTTAGAAGTATATGACGCGCACAAAGCTGCGGGCGAAAAGCAGCTGAATAGATGGCTGCATTTTGAAACCTTCCGCCGGATTGTATTCCGTAACAGCACCGGCGATGATTATATCATTTAAAAAATACCATACAAAACGATCCCCTGCGGACAACCGATTCCGCAGGGGATTTTATGTGTGTCAGTGTTTATTTTTCCAAATAGCCCTTGAGGATAACTGCGCTCTGTGCGCGGGTTGCGGTGCCCTTCGGATCGAGCAGCGTCACGCCGTTGTTGGCTGTGCCGTTGATGATGCCGTTCTGGGTTGCCCACAGCACAGCATCGGTTGCCCAGCCGGATACGGTATCTGCATCCGGGAAGTCCAGGGAACCGGAAACTGCCGGGGATTTCTCGCAGCGGTACAGGATCGCAGCGTATTCCTGACGGGTGATGTTGGCGCTTGGTGCGAATGTGCCGTCGCCCATACCGGCAACCACGTCATTTTGATTTGCCCAGAGGATGGCGTCGGAATACCACTTGCCGGCAGGCACGTCGGTAAAAGGAATATCGCCGGATACTTCTGGGGAACCGGCCTGCGCGTACAGAATCTGCGCTACCATTGCACGGGTCATGGATGTACCCGGCGCAAACGTGCCGTCGCCCATGCCCCGCATGATGTGTTTGTCATAGACGTACTGTACAGCGTCGGTGTACCAGGCGTTCGGGGTGATGTCTTTGAAGATTTTAGAGACTGATATAGAAGACGAAGGAGTAACCGGTTCCTGCTGTTGCAGAACGCTGATTTTCTCATATTCGTATACAGTTTCACTATAAGAGTCCCAAATTTCCTTGATCATGTTGCCGTTGCTGTCGTATTCTCTTGTCCAGATAAGATATTCTTCAGCATTTTCATCGAATTCACCAATCATATAATTACCATTGTCATCATAATACTCATTGCCATATTGAACGGTACAAGAAACCGGCTTGTTGTTCTGGTCGTAGTAATAATGATGCCGCCAATAAATGTTTCCATTCTCATCCAACGCATCGGCGTAAATGGGATATCCTTGCTCGTTGTATGTGTAGCGATATTCCGGATCCCCCCCGTCTGACATATAGACCATGTTGCCATTATCGTCATAAGTGTATGAGGTTTGACAAATATGATCTGGATCATGATCTGAATCACTAGATTCTGTTTCACGAATAAGCTGACCGTTTTGGTTATACTCGTAAATTGTGGTATATCCCCAGCCATTCTTTTGACTTAACCGTCCGTCGTTATCGTAAATATTTGTTTCAGTCCATGTAGCTGTGCGGCCTTGGAGGGAATAATGCTGTTTCGCATATATTTTTGCGATTTTTCCAGAATCATCAAATGTATAATTGTATTCTGAAAACACATCTTCCCAAACATCATCATGCACCCTGTAGTGCTCTGTAGAGAACACCAGTTCATAATCAGCGCTCTTTTTGGCTTGTTCGATCACTGGCGGCTCTGGAATACCATCCCCAGCTAATGCGTTGGTTGCAAGCATCGTCACAGCCAGCGCGCCTGTGAACAATGCGCCCACCGCTCGTTTTTTCCATTTCATACAAATTCCTCCTTTGATGGTGTATAGTTTGTAGTCTGTTAGACTACAATACATATTCTAACAGATGCTATTCAAAATTGCAAGCACAATGTAAGCTGAAAGTATACAATTTATATACCTATAGTTTACGAGGAGGATCTTATGGACAAAAAAGCACTGGGGAAACGAATGAATATCGCCCGTAAAAGCTGCGGATTAACCAGTGAAGGGCTGTCCGAACGCTGCAACGTCAATGCCACATACATCCGTCAAATTGAAGCTGGGACAAAGGTTCCGAGCCTGCCGGTTTTTGTGGATATTTGTAATGCATTGGAAATCTCCCCCACATATTTGTTGACCGATATGCTTGGACAAAATGAAATGTCCCATTTTGATGCGCTGTCAGAATTATGGAACGATGCAGAACCGGATCAAATCCGAATTATCACAGCAATGTTGCGTACTGCACTGGAAGAAATCAAAAAGTAATCATAAAAGAACGAATCCCCTGTAGCATGACCACAGGGGATTCGTTATATCAATACGTGTTTATTTTTCCAAATAGCCTTTGAGGATGACTGCGCTCTGTGCGCGGGTTGCGGTGCCCTTCGGATCGAGCAGCGTCACGCCGTTGTTGGCTGTGCCGTTGATGATGCCGTTCTGGGTAGCCCACAGCACAGCGTCGGTTGCCCAGCCGGATACGGTATCCGCATCCAGGAAGTCCAGGGAGCCGGATACCGTCGGGGATTTCTCGTAGCGGTACAGGATCGCAGCGTATTCCTGTCGGGTGATGTTGGCGCTTGGTGCAAATGTGCCGTCGCCCATACCGGCAACCACGTCATTCTGATTTGCCCAGAGGATGGCGTCGGAATACCACTTGCCGGCCGGCACGTCGGTAAATGGGATATCGCCAGATACTGCCGGGGAACCGGCCTGCGCGTACAGAATCTGCGCAACCATCGCGCGGGTCATGGATTCGCCCGGCGCAAACGTGCCGTTGCCCATGCCCTTCATGATGCCGTTGTCATAGACGTACTGTACAGCGTCGGTGTACCAGGCGTTCGGGGTGATATCCTGGAAGATGTCGGATACCGGGGTGGGGGGAGTTGGATTATCTGCGTCCGGGTCATATGCTACCCATGTCAATTTCCCCTCCGGGCCAGTATAATCCTTTGTGAGCACGTCCTCCCAGCCGGAAGCATCCTTCGGATAGTAAGCTGTAGCGGTGACACGTTTGAACGAAGCAGCATATGCTTCCGGGTCCATATTGATATCATGCTCATACATCTCCGGAGCGTCTCCAGTAAAATAGATTTCAGACAGGCTTGTACAGCCGTGGAAAGCGCCGATATCAAGGCTTGTTACATGGGCTGGGATGGTTACCTTTGTCAGATCATAACAACAGATAAACGCCCAAGGGCCGATATTTGTCAAGCTGTCCGGCAGCGTCACGTCTGCAATATCGCTCCATGCAAAAGCATATGTACCGATTGTGGTTACGCCGTCAGGCACGGTATACGAGTCTCCTTTTCCCTTGGGGTACATAACAAGGGTTGTTTTGTCCCTGTTGAACAAAACGCCGTCAATGGAGCTGTAATATGCATTTTCAGGCGCGACGTTAATTTCCGTAAGCTTTGCGCAATCGTTGAATACGCCAAGTCCAATATATGCCACACTATCTGGAATCGTTACGCTTTCCAGATTGTTATAGGAACTGAAAATCCATGCACTGGTAATGGTCGTGCCGATGCCTGTTACACCAGGGCAAATGACGATGTTCCGGATGGCATCGCGGTTTTGCCGAAAGTAGTCGGAATCTGAGATCGTTCCGCTGCCTTCGATGGTCATCGTTCCTTCGCTGTCCAGCGTCCAAGTTGTGTTTTCACCGCATGTACCGCTGTCTACGATGGTTGCGTTAACGTTGTGCGAAATATATTCTACCATATCCGCCGCCAATCCTGCTGGTACAGCAGATATTGCGAGCGCTCCTGATAGGATAAGGCTCACCGCTTGTTTGTTCCATTTCATTCTGTTGACCTCCTTTTTTTGTGTATCATTTGCAACACAATAAATGGTATACACATATTGTAACAGGTGCTGTATGCAAATACAAGGTAAACCTTGCATCCAAAGGCCAAATAATGCATGGTATATGTGATGGGGAACAAAATGAACAGGGCGCATGGCAGAATCTTCTGCATGCGCCCCAGTATGGACTTTTTATTCCAGGCCGTGCTTCTTGCGGTAAGAGAAAGAAGACGGATGGTTGCGTCCCCATGCCATGTAAATGACGATGGATAACAGGTTAAATACGCCCATCACCACGAACATATGGTTGTAGCCGATGGCGGTAATCAACGAACCTGCAATACCGCCGCCGACACCGATGCCAATGTCATATGCGCACAGGAAGGTCGAGTTTGCGCTGCCACGTCGTTCCGGCGGCGCGATGGCAACTGCCATCGACTGCAATGCCGGTTCCAAACCGCCAAAGCCAAAGCCGGCGAGTACGGCGGAAAGCAAATACGTAATCATGTTCGGGAACAAACCCATCAACAGAAAAGCGGCAAGCATGGCGAGGTTACAGGTATATGCAAAAATACCTTCGCCGCGCTGGTCAGTCACCTTGCCAGCGGATAAACGCGTAATGAGCAGGGCAACTGCCATAATCGCAAAGAAGATGCCGCCAGAAGGCAGGTTTTGCTCGGCTGCAAATTTTGCCGTAAAGTTTTCCAGTGCGCCGTAAGTCAGCATAAATACCAATGCAGTAGCGGAAGCCGGAAGTGCGTCTTTATCTAAAAGGCCCTTTATGGTGAACGGTTTCTTTTGTACTGTTACGTTCGGCGTTTTGAGCATCAGGAACAATACCAATGCAATTGCAATCGAAATGGCAGCAAATAGGAATAACGTGGTAAAGCCCATTTTTTCCATCAGAGCCAGGCCGAGAGCCGGTGCGCAGGCCGTAGCCAATGCCGTGGCCAGGCCAAACATGCCCATACCTTCAGCAAAACGTGATTTCGGAATGATGTCGGTTGCAATGGTGGAGGTAGAAGTATTGGAAAAGGCCAGCGACGCGCCATGAACCATACGGCAGACAAATGCCAGAAACATGGTTGCAAGTACCAGATAGCCGATTGGCATCAGGGCCATGCCGCACAGGCCGATGATTAAAATGGCTTTGCGCTTGCCATTGTCCAGCATCCAGCCGATGAAGGGACGGCAGATGACGGCGACAATGGAAAACAGCGCGGCGGCAAGGCCGGAAATCGTTTCCGATCCGCCCAAATATTCAATATAAAATGGAAATGTGGACAAAATCATCAGATGGTTCATAAAGACAAGAAAATTGATGATAATAATCAAAGTAAAATCCTTTGTCCACAATTTAACAGGTTTTTCGCTCATGAAAGAGACCTCCTACACAACAGTTTTTTTGATTTTAGGCAAAAAAATACGAGTAGCTCGTCCCAACCGGAATTACGCCAGGAAAGCTACTCGTTGTTGCATATATTATAACATGATTTGTTTCATTTGAAAAATCAAAAATTTGACAAAATCCAACGCGGAAAAATAAAAATTCATTGACATATGGAACAAAACCGCAGGAATGATTTGTCAAAATTCCGCCGGTATCAGCTTGCCTGCGGCTTCTTGTCCAAATAGGGTTTCTACCAATTTGCCGTCACGGATCAACAAGGTACGAACGGGCGTGTACTCCTGAATGCAGGTGTCGATGACGTTGGCGGAACCACGTGATTTCCCATCCCATAATACAAGAACATAATCGCTGTATTGGATCAGCGAACGGTTACGCTGCAACGGCGCGGATTTATGATACCGTTCATAATCCGGGCGGAAGACCTTGCAGGGCAAATGATTCCTGCGCGCATATGCTTCGGCAAGTTGGTCAGCGCCTTCCGCGCCGCCGGATACAATTTCGCTGACACCTTTGGGCATAAACTGATCAAGAATTGGCAACGCATCCATGGAGATGGAGCGCGAACCGACAATGGCAACACGCATGGAAAATCCTCCCATCAACGAATCCTCTATTCCTACTATAGCAGATATTGAGAGTTTGTTCAATAGCACAAACATTTCCGGCAAAGGATGGAGCGGTGCAGGACATGCAGTCTCTGTACAAACATCCAGACAAACGCATGCATGTGTTTTGTGCTCTGCGGCCAATCTAAAGGAGGAAAGGAGAGGATGTGATGAAGAAACTGGGAAAAAACTTTGTCGGAAGCCTGCTGCTTTGTCTGCTGTTTGTTTCAACGGCGCAGGCGGCGGAGCTGATCCCACTTGGTGTTCCGGTAGGCGTGCGCATGACGGCGGAAGGCGTGGTGATTTCGTCGTTGTCCACAGTAGACAGCGCAGCAGGGGAAATTTGCCCGGGGCAACAGGCGGGATTGGAAGCCGGGGATATTTTGCAGACCGCCAACGAGGTTGCAATTTCTTCCAGTGAACAATTGGCGCAGGTGATACAGGATAGCGGCGGCGAACCGGTACGCATCACTGGCATGCGGGGCGATACGGAAATTGAAACCACTGTACAGCCTGTGCAGAGCAGTCAGTCCGGTATGTACCAGATTGGCTTGCTCATCCGCGACAGCATGGCAGGCATTGGTACCCTGACGTTTGCTGATCCGGAAACAGGTGCGTTTGGCGCGCTTGGCCATCCGGTCAGCGATGTGGATAGCGGCGCGCTGTTGCCACTGGAAACCGGATCGATTGTCCCGGCATCTGTTGTCGGCGTTGTAGCCGGGGAAGCGGGTACGCCGGGCGAGTTGGTTGGCACGTATGAGTTTTCCAAAGAATTGGGACAGCTCAATGACAACACGACGTGCGGCATTTTCGGTACGCTGTCCGATGATTCACTGTATCAGGCGGGCGGTGTGATGCAGACAGCTGGCATGGATGAAATTCACACAGGTAAAGCGGAGATATTGACCTGTATTTCCGGTTCTGTGCCGCAGACGTATGAAATTTCCATCGAAAAAATTACGCCGGACGCACAGGACAGTAGAGACCTGTCCATCCGTATCACGGATGCGGCATTGCTGGAACAGACCGGCGGTATTGTGCCCGGTATGTCGGGCTCCCCTATTTTGCAGGATGGGAAGCTCGTGGGCGCGGTGACGCATACGCTGTTGAATAATCCGGAAAAGGGATATGGCATTTCCATTGAAACCATGCTCAAAGCCGCCGCATAAACCCAGATGGATGTTGACAATAAAGTGTATCGGTTTCGTCGAAAATATCCGGGCATATGCTACAGATTTTGATTTATTTCAAAGAAATCTGACAGAATTCCACTCTTGCAGACGCGAAAACAGGCAATTGGTGTCGAACGATTATTATGAAGAAATGGGTAAAATTGATTGTCTTCATTCCGAAAATATGGTAATCTAAAACCGTCGGAAAGACGGCAAATTATTACGGATATGCTGGAAGGCAGGGAATGACATCATGGAGAATAGAATTCGTGTGCTGATTGCTGACGAAGACAAGGAATTTCGCAGGATTTTAACCGAAACGCTCACCGCAGGCAATCAGATCGAGATAGCAGGTTCTTTTGGAGACGGGAAAGGTTTGGTACAAAAAATACTGGACATTGCGCCCGATGTGCTGCTGATCGACCTGATGCTGCCGGGAGCAGATGGCTTAACCGTTTTGCACGGATTATGCGATGCAGCGCCGGCAAAAATGCCGGTTATCTTTGTTTTGAGCAGCTTTGCATCACAGGAAACGACAGCGGAATGCAACGCATTGGGCGTCAGCTTTTATTTGCGCAAGCCGGTTGACTTGCAGGCGCTGGTGCAACGCATTGCCCGGTATGGCGGGCAGCGCAGCTTTGTAAGGACGCAGGCCGTCCGGATGCCGGACGAAGACCTGGAGATTGAAATGCGTGTCACCAACATCATCCATCAAATTGGCGTCCCGGCGCATATTAAGGGCTACCAATATTTGCGTGAAGCCATTATTATGACAATCCACGACATGGAAGCCATCAATGCGATTACCAAAATATTATATCCAACTGTGGCAAAAAAATTCAAAACCACATCTTCCCGTGTAGAGCGTGCCATCCGACATGCCATTGAGGTGGCGTGGGACCGCGGCGATGTGGACACGTTGCAGGAATATTTTGGTTTCACTGTCAGCGGAGCAAAAGGCAAGCCGACAAACAGTGAATTTATTTCGATGGTCGCAGACCGGCTGCGCTTAGAACTGAAAATTAGCTGATCTCTTTCCCCCTCTTCGCCGTCTCGATTGGTACGGCAGAGGGGATTTTTTTGCAAAAAAACAAGCGAAGCCCTGCCATAGCGGAGGGCTTCGACAACTATTTGGCGTAATAATCGGATTCCAGAATCAGATTGACAGTTTCGATATACCGTTGGGCCAGTTGGTTCATGGTTTCCAAATCTGTGGCGGCAGAGGCATCTTCGTAAAATTCATACGTAACGGCGCCGTCCTCATAAACGACGTCGCTGGTGATCCAGCTGCCGTCGCTGAAAATGGCATAGCCGTCGTAATCCGGGTCAAAGGCATCATGGCCGATGTAGCGGTATTCCGATTGTATGCCGAACAGGTTGAGCAGTGTCGGAAGGATGTCGGAGGTATTGAGGGTTTTCTCTACCGTCATCGATTCGTCCATATCCGCAGACCAGATGAAAAACGGCGTTTTTTCCACCATGAGATCGACCGGGACATCGGAAAGCTCCAATACGCGCGCCTGATCCTTCATGGAGTAGGAATAATGGTCTGTCACACCGACGATGACCGTATTTTCCAGCAGGCCCTCTTGTTCCAAATCTTCCAGCAGCATGGCAAAAAAGTCGTCCAGTAAATTGATTTTTGCGTAATAATAATCGACTTCAGCGCATTCGTCCGTGCCTTCATACTGCGGGTATTTTTCCAGCGCGTACCGGCTGACGGAGTCTTGCTTGCTGTACGGCATGTGCGCGTTGCGTGAAATCACAAAATTGAAAAACGGTTGCTCGCACAGCAGCAGATCATGCAGCGATTCGTTGGTCAAAACGAATGTGTCCTCGTTTAACGCCTGCGAGAACGAATTGCCATATTCTGTGTAATCGGCATAGCAGATGTAGTTTTCATATCCCATCGCCGGTTCCATAATGCCGCGGCTGTAAAAGTTCGGGGAATTGTAGTGGAAAGCGTTGGCGGAATAGCCCTGGCCGCGGAACAGATTTGGCAAGCTTTCCGCATAGTCGTTGCCGCAGTAGTTAAAGGTCAGATTGCCGTTTGTCGGGGAAAAGATGCCGGTGTTCATGGTAAATTCCGTGTTGAAGGTGCGGACGCTTCCATACAGCGGCGTATACATGTTGGTAAAGTTGATACCCTCGTCCATCATTTTTGTGATGGTGGGCGCGTTGGTTTCGTTGATTGCCCAGTCGTCTGCGCTTTCCATCAGAACGAGGATGACATTTTTTCCGGCAAACAGACCGGTCATGTCATTGGCTTCGCCGGATCCTGCATAATCATCAAAAAAACGCTCGATGGTTGCCAGCCGTTCGGTTTCTGCTGATTGGTTTCCGGGGAGATATGGCGCGATCCAATGTACCGCGATGTCACGGCCGGCGGTCTGGTACAGCCCGCACAGGGAATATACCTTTTTGGCGTCATACATCAGCTCATAGGCGCGCCGCAGAGACTTCCCGGCGTAAAAATCTGTACCCAGCCCGAGTTCACGGTTGTCGGCCGCGCAGGAAACATTTAGCAGATACGGCAATGCGGCGACTGCGGTGATCGCGCACAGGCACACAGCGAGCAGCTTGACGCGGCTGGTCTGCGTTTTCGGGCGCAGGATCGCAACGATGATGCCGAGCGCAAGCAGCAAAACCGCTGCAAGCACAAAACCCGGAGAAAGAAAGGTGAATACCGAACCGGCAAATTCGGTGCCGTCCCGCAGATACAGCAGGTCTTTGAGCCACATGAATTTGCCGAAAATCCGGAAGTATCCGGCCTGTACAATGGCGTAGATGGCGGCGCAGTAATATAACATCAAAAAAATGATGCGCGCCGCCCATCGGGGCAGCAGGAACAAAAACCCGGCCAGCACAGCGGCCCACACGGCGGAAAAGGCCAGCGAACACCAGCCGGTGACATCGGTAAAGGCATACACGAATCCGTCAGCCAGGAAAAAAGCGAGCCAGGGAAGTAGCAGAGCGCAAACAGGGAGACGCACACGGCGGAAAAGCGATGACAACAAAAGGACGTCCTTTCTGTACGAAAATGGAATAGAATCATTATAGCAAACGAAAAAAACGGCGTCAATTTCGGACACAAAAGCTACATACATGGCGATGTGTTCCGAACAGGCACGTCATGGCACGGGAAAACGGCATATTTACTGCGCATATGACTGGTAAATCCACCGCCGTTCGTGCTATAATAAATACTTAGTTGAAATAAAAATGAGGAGGGCGAACAATGAAGCTGATGGTAATTGATGGCAACAGCATGTTGAACCGCGCGTTTTACGGCATCCGGCTGCTGACCAATCATGAGGGCCTGTGCACCAACGCCGTATATGGCTTTGTGACAACGCTGCTGAAGCTTCGGGAGGAGTACGAACCGGACTGCATCGTGGTTTGCTTCGACGTCAAGGAAAAGACCTTCCGCCATCAGGCATATGCAGAGTATAAGGGCACCCGCAAAGGGATGCCGGACGAGCTTGCGCAGCAGCTTCCGCTTGCGCGCGATGTGCTCACCGCCATGGGGATACCATACATGGAAAAGCCGGGCTATGAGGCGGACGACCTGTTGGGGACGCTGAGCCAGCAGGCGAATGACCGCGGCGATACCTGCCTGATTGTAACAGGGGATAAGGATTCCTTGCAGCTGATCGGCGGCGGTACCTCTGTGCTGCTTGCCGTGACCCGGAGAGGGCAGACCACAACGACAGAATACACGACCGAGGTCTTTCGTGAAGCATATGGCTTTGACCCGATTCATATGATTGACTTGAAGGCGCTGATGGGCGATACCTCGGACAACATTCCGGGCGTATCCGGCATCGGAGAAAAGACGGCGATGGGCCTGATTCAGAAATTTGGCTCCGTACAAGCGGTATACGACAACATCGACGATCCGTTTATCAAAAAAGCGCAGCGCGCCAAGCTGTTGGCGGGCAAAGAGGACGCAGAGCGAAGCCTGTGGCTGGTGACCATTGTGCGCGATGTGCCGCTGGAAACCAATATCGGCGATCTGCCGCCGATGCAGATGGATGAGGCGGCGTTGTATCGCCTGTTCGCCCGCCTGGAATTTAAGAATTTTATCACTCGCCTCGGCTTACAGCCGCCGGAAGAGGTTGTAGAGACTGCGCCGGAGAAGGAAATTGCCTGCGAGCAAGCCGCCGGTGTGCAGCAGCTGATGGACGCGTTGCAGGGTAAACAACAGATTGTACTGACTGCGCCGCATTCGCTTTCCGCGCTGTGCCTGCTGGCGGAGGATGCGGCATATTGTCTGCGGGCCGACCAGGTCGGCACGGAGGCATGGCGGGAGCTGCTGCAAACGTTGTTTTCCGGAAAATATCCGCTTATCGTGCACGATGGCAAGCCGTATTTGCTGGCATTGCTACAGGAAGGCATCGAACCGGCAGATTTTGCCTTTGATACGGCGTTGGGCGCATATCTGCTTGACCCGGCGGAATCCGGCTATGATTTGGACAAGGTTGCCATGGCCTATCTGCGCCGGGAGCTGCCGCCGGCTTCGGATTATGAAGCGGAGGATGCGTTTTCCCCGCTCGGCGGCTCGGAAACCGCACAGAAAACCCTGTGCGCACATGCGGTTGCTGTCGCGCAGCTGGCGCAGCAGATCATGCCCAAGATCGAAGAAGAAGGGATGCATGACCTGTACTATGATATTGAGCTGCCGCTCGAGATCATTTTGGCAAATATGCAGTTTGATGGTCTGCTGACCAATGCGGATGCGCTGCGGTCGTTTGGCGACAAGCTGACCACTCGCATCGATGAACTGACACAGAGCATTTATGCGGAAGCTGGACGGGAATTTAACATCAATTCCACCAAAACACTCGGTCAGATTTTGTTTGACGAGCTGAAACTGCCCGTCATCAAGAAAACCAAAACCGGGTATTCCACGAATATCGATGTGCTGGAAGCCCTGAAGGGCTATCATCCGCTGCCCGGTATGGTAATCGAATACCGCCAGCTGACCAAGCTGCGTTCCACCTACGTTGACGGTATGCTCAAGGCGATCGGAGCAGATGGACGCATCCATTCCACGTTCCAGCAGATGGTGACGGCGACCGGAAGACTCAGCTCGACGGATCCGAATTTACAGAATATTCCGGTACGCACGGAGCTGGGCAGCGAATTGCGCCATATGTTTATGGCAAAGCCCGGTTATGTGCTGGTGGATGCGGATTACTCGCAGATCGAGCTGCGGGTACTCGCGGATATTGCAAACGATGAGACCATGATTGCAGCATTCAACTCGGATGTGGATATTCACGCCGTGACAGCGTCGCAGGTATTCCGCGTGCCGCTGGAGGAGGTAACGCCGCAGATGCGCCGTTCGTCCAAGGCAGTCAATTTCGGTATCGTTTACGGTATTTCCGGCTTCTCGCTGGCCAATGACATCGGCGTTACCGTCAAGCAGGCCAGCGAATATATCAGCAATTACCTCGAGGTTTATCACGGTGTGCGCGATTATATGGAGCGCATCAAGGAGCAGGCAAAGGAAGAGGGCTATGTCAGCACGGCCTTTGGACGCAAGCGTTGGCTGCCGGAACTGAAATCCAAAAACAACAACATCCGCAAGCTGGGCGAACGCATGGCGCTCAACACGCCGATCCAGGGGACGGCGGCGGACATCATCAAAATCGCCATGGTGCGCGTCTATCGCCGTCTGAAAGCGGAAGACATGCGCAGCCGGTTGATTTTACAGGTGCATGACGAATTGATTCTGGAGACGCCTGAGGATGAAATCGAGCTGGCAAAACGCGTTTTGAAAGAGGAAATGGAAGCGGCGTGTACACTCAAAGCGCGGCTGACGGTGGAAGCTGCCTGCGGGCACGACTGGTATGCGGCAAAGGGGTAAACGATGATTCTGTTTGTCGATTACAATGATGTGTGCCGCGCGCCGTTGGCCGCCGCATGGTATACCAAGCTGCACGGCAAAAAGGCGTACAGCGCCGGCATATATGCAGACGAAGGCGCGGCAATATGCGACGCCGTGCGCCCGGCGATGCTGGACGGGCATTGCGCGCGCAGCCTGTCCGGGGCGATGCTGGACAAGGCGGAAGAAATCTGGTGCGTAACGGCTGCCATTGCCCGCCATCTGGCGGAAGAGCAGCCCCGGTATGCAGACAAAATCCATGCGCTTGAGGATATTGACGATCCGTGCGGCATGGGGAAACAGGCGTATGAAGCATGTGCGGCGGAGATCCGCAAGCAGGTGGAGGCGATGCGATGAACAGCATACACATTGTCCCGTTTGCACAGGCACATGTACGGGAAATTGCAGCGATCGAACGCGCCTGCTTTGCCGATCCTTGGACAGAGGACGGCCTGCAAGAGGAGCTGGATAACAGCTGCGCCCGATTCCTGACAGCGGTGGACGAAAACGGCGCGGTTGCGGGCTATATCGGCTGTCATACCGTGCTGGATGAAGGATATATCACCAATGTGGCGGTATCATCGGAATACCGCAGGCAGGGCATCGGACGCCAATTGGTACAGGCATTGCTGGAGCGTGTGCACGATCTGGCTTTTATCACGCTGGAGGTTCGCGTCTCCAACGAAGCGGCAATCCGGCTGTACCAGGGCTGCGGCTTCCAGCCGGTGGGCACACGCAAAAAATTTTACCGCCATCCGGAGGAGGATGCGCTGCTTATGACTGTAACGCTGCAAGCAACGCAGTGAATAGAATGCAGAACGATGGAAAAGGAGATGAGGCATTGTGAATATCGGATTTATCATATGGCTGCTGTGCGCGGCACTGTTTGTGATCCTCGGCATCCGCAGTATGCGGTCAAAGAAGCAGGTCGGCTTTTTTGCAAACGTACAACCGCCGAAGGTGCGGGATATACCGGCGTATAACCGCGCTGTGGGAAAGCTGCTGATCGGCTTTGCGGTCGTGCTGGCCCTGCTCGGAATCCCGCTGCTGTGGCCGGATACCGCGCTGGTACTGCTCTCGGTCGCCGGCACGATGCTGGAAGTGATTGTGGTGATCGTTCTGTATTTGCGTATCGAACAAAAACATAAAATCAAGTAACATAAGGAAACGCGATGAAAATTTTAGCATTTGAATCGTCCTGTGATGAGACCGCGGCGGCGGTCATTGAGGACGGCAGAAAAATCTGTTCCAATATCATCAACTCGCAGGCGGAGGAACACGCGCTGTATGGCGGCGTTGTACCGGAGATTGCGAGCCGCGGGCATGTCGAAGCAATCAGCGCAGTGGCGCATGCAGCGGTACGCGAAGCAGGCATGGCATTTGCCGATGTGGATGCGATTGCGGCGACCTGCGCGCCCGGACTGATTGGCGCGTTGTTGGTCGGCGCAAATTATGCCAAGTCGTTGGCGTGGTCGCTGCATAAACCGTTTATTCCGGTGCACCACATCCGCGGACATATTGCGGCGAACCTGCTGGCTTTCCCAGAGCTGGAACCGCCGTTTCTGTGCTTGTCCGCGTCCGGCGGTTCGTCTATGCTCGTGCTGGTGCACGATTACACCGATATGGAGATCATCGGCGGCACGCGCGACGATGCGGCGGGCGAAGCCTTTGACAAGGTCGCCCGCGTGCTGGGCGTTGGCTATCCGGGCGGCCCGAAAATCGATCAATTGGCACGCGGCGGCGATGATACGGCGTATGCGCTGCCGCATTCGCATGTGGATGGCGCGCCGCTGGATTTCTCGTTTTCCGGACTGAAAACCGCGGTTATCAATCTGGCGCACCATGCGGAGCAGAAAGGGGAACCGCTGGATAAGCGGAACCTTGCCGCGTGCTTCCAGCGTGCCGTTAGCGAAACGCTGGTGCCCCGGCTGAAGCTGGCTGCGGAACAGACCGGCGTACATACGCTGGTTGCCGCCGGAGGCGTGGCGGCCAATTCCAGGCTGCGCGCGGATCTGGAGTGCATGGCGCGGGAACTGGGCGCGCCGATTTATATGCCGCCGCTGCACCTGTGCGGAGACAATGCCGCGATGATCGGGGCGCAGGCTTATTATGAATATCTTGCAGGAAATACAGGGACCATTTGGCAAAATGCCTTTGCTACGGCTGAAATACAGGAAAAAATTTGTCAAAAGCACGGAATTGCAAAAAAATATGCCAAAAGGTAGAAAATCGGCTGGAAATGATGTATGATAGAATTGGTTTATAAAAAATCGGCAGATATTCCGGTGGTTTCGATACGAATGAGTATGCGGGAGACACAAGGTTTCCGGGGCTAGGGCATGGCGGAAGCTTTGCAGGATTGTTTGCCGGGTCATTCACAATTTGCAGGATGGCATACAGCATATACCTGTGGCCGCTGTTGGAAGCATAGACAGGAGGAAATGGTTCGACATGGAAAAAATTAAAATGACAACGCCGCTCGTTGAGATGGACGGCGACGAGATGACCCGCGTCATCTGGCAGATGATTAAGGACGAGCTGATTTGCCCGTTTGTTGATCTCAAGACCGAGTATTATGATCTGGGTTTGGAGTATCGCAACAAGACCAACGACCAGGTAACGGTGGATTCCGCTGAGGCCACCAAGAAATACGGCGTTGCCGTCAAGTGCGCAACCATCACCCCGAACGCTGCGCGCATGACGGAATACAATCTGAAAGAGATGTGGAAGAGCCCGAATGGCACGATCCGTGCGATCCTGGATGGTACGGTATTCCGTGCGCCGATCCTGGTCAAGGGCATTGAGCCGTATGTCAAGAACTGGGTCAAGCCAATCACCATTGCGCGTCATGCGTACGGCGACGTATATAAGGGCTCCGAAATGAAGATCCCGGGACCGGGCAAGGTAGAGCTGGTTTATACCGCGCAAGACGGCACAGAGACCCGTGAGCTGGTACATGATTTCAAGGGCAGCGGTATTGTGCAGGGTATGCACAACCTGACGTCGTCCATCGAGAGCTTTGCAAGAAGCTGCTTCAACTTTGCTGTCGACACCAAGCAGGATCTGTGGTTTGCAACCAAGGACACCATTTCCAAGAAGTATGACCACACCTTCAAGGATATCTTCCAGGAAATCTACGACACCGAGTACAAGGCAACATTTGAAGAGCTGGGCTTGGAATATTTCTATACGCTGATCGACGATGCGGTTGCGCGCGTCATCCGTTCCAACGGCGGTTATATCTGGGCTTGTAAGAACTACGACGGCGATGTCATGAGCGACATGCTGGCAACTGCCTATGGTTCGCTGTCCATGATGACTTCCGTTCTGGTATCCCCGAAGGGCGTGTATGAATATGAAGCGGCACATGGCACGGTACAGCGTCATTACTACAAGCATCTGAAGGGGGAGGAAACCTCTACCAATTCCATTGCAACGATTTTTGCATGGACTGGCGCAATGCGCAAGCGCGGCGAGCTGGATCATTTGCCGGAGCTGTCGGCATTTGCAGACAAGCTGGAAAAGGCTTGTATTGATACGGTAGAGTCCGGCAAGATGACCAAGGATCTTGCACTCATTACCACCCTGAAGGAGGTTACACCGCTCAATACCGAGGACTTTATCAAGGCTGTGCGCGAGACGCTGGAGGCAGCTTTGTAACAATGGTAAAACCGGGGAGGAGTATCAGTGGCTAACGAAAAAAACGTATCCAAGGCAGTGATTAGCCGCCTGCCGCGTTATTATCGTACCTTGCGTGAGCTGGCGGAGCGGGGGATTAGGCGGATTTCATCCAAGGAGCTGGCAAAGCAGATGGATTTGACCGCCTCGCAGATCCGGCAGGATTTGAGCTGCTTTGGCGGTTTCGGCCAGCAGGGATATGGCTACAGCGTCGATAAGCTGATTGTCGAGCTGGAACGGATTTTGGGCGTTGCGGGCAGCCAGCGGGCAATCCTGCTCGGCGTGGGAAATCTGGGACGCGCTCTGCTGCGTAACTTTGATTTCTCCTATTGCGGCGTCCGTCCGATTGCGGCGTTTGACATTGCGCCGTCCGTCATCGGGAGTGATTTTCGCGGGATTCAGGTTCATGCGCTGCATGAACTCGAAGCGTTTTGCGAACGGGAGCGGCCGGATATTGCTGTTTTGTGCGTACCAGCTGATCAGGCGCAGAGCGAGGCGGAGCGTTTGGTCCGCGCAGGCATTCGTGGGATTTGGAATTTCTCCAATGTATCACTCAAGGAGGATGCGCTGGGGGTTCCCGTGCAGGATGTCCATTTTTCCGATTCCCTGATGACGCTGTGCTACCGTATGAAGGATACAGACCCGTTTGAATTTGGTGAATAATGCCGTAACCCTCTCTTTTGCGGAGAGGGTTATTTTTTTTCAAGAAATGCTGCACCACCTGCCTGTACGCCCAATAGTATGGGAATGAAAATTCAAACAGGAGGCATTTGTTATGTGTAACAATTCTTGGAACAATGGTTTTGACTGCTGGTGGATCATCATCCTGATCCTGATCATGTGCTGCTGCGGCTGTGGCAACGGCTCCAGCGGATGCGGCAACAACGGCGGCTGTGGCTGCAACAACTCTTGTGATTGCTGCTAAACAACGCTGACTAGGTGTTTTTTTGGTGAATCTTGATGCATTTCGTTGCATCCTGTAAATAGATGTGCTAAAATAAAAGAAAATGATCAGTAGAGAGTGATGATGTATGGCAAAAAATAGAGTAAAATTGTCGGAAGATAAGCCATATCATAGATGGCGCCGGATCGGCTTTTATCTGTTATATATTGCGATCGCCCTTGTGGTGGTCTGTTTTGTGACAGGGCAGATTTACGGCACGGAGAGCGCCATATGCCTGTACACAGGGTATGCGGCGATTGTCTTCATCATCTGGTTTTATCTGATTAACTTTTTTAAGTGGCGCTGCCCGCAGTGCCATAAGACGCTGCCATTGCTGGGGCCGGTGCTGGAGTGCCGGGTCTGCAAGCATGTGTTCGTAGACAAAAAGGGCAATCAGGTATGGTGAAATTGCGGTACAGCGCGTCTGTACCGCTTTTTTTCGGTTGCATTCACGTTAAGAATGTGCTACAATCCGTTTATAGACAATTCGGTAGGTGAGGCTACCACAAGGATACGGATTGCTGCCGCGGAGTAGTGGAGACACTATGAGAAGGTTAACAGTCTATGTCGTGAAGGCATAGTCTAATGCAATTTCAAGCCGGGATTCCGGCGCGCCTTGCGGAGTTGAAGCTTGAACGAGGTAGGATGCAAAGAAAGATACGCACCATCTGCTGAATTGCGGATGGTGTTTTTTGTTTGGAAGGAGGTGCGTACAGTTGGATAGTACAGTTTCACGAAGTTGTTGGCATGATCTATATAGCAGACCGCTGTACGGCCTTTGTCCGCTTGTATAAAGGTGGATTTCTCCGGCAGGTACGTGCGGTTTGCCTGTGCACGGAAGGAGGAAATTCCATTGACAAAAAAGGTTTTGATGACGCTCCTCGAGCAGAAAAAGTATAAATCCATCCATGAGGTGCTTTCGGTATACAATCCGGTCGATCTAGCGGAATTGCTGGAAACGCTGGATGCGCAAAATTTGGCGGTGGTGTTCCGCATGATCGAGAAGGAAAAGGCGGCGGAAGTCTTTGCATACATGGACAACGACCAACGTCAGCAGCTGATTGATATCTTTTCCATGGAAGAAACGGCAGAACTGCTGGACGCTATGTCCGCAGATGACGCGGTGGATTTTTTGGAAGATATGCCTGCCAATGTCGTCACCCACCTGTTGGAACACATTGATTGGGACACCCGTTCCGCTATCAACCGTCTGTTGCAATATCCCGAGGACAGCGCCGGAAGCATGATGACGGTGGAGTTTATCGAGCTGCACCGGAACATGACGGTGCGGCAGGCGCTGGATCTGATACGTAAGATCGGCATCGACAGTGAAACCGTGTATACGTGCTACGTTGTCGAGCGGCATAAGCTGGAGGGCATTGTGACTGCCAAGGATTTGATGATCCATGACGATACCGTCACGATTGCGCAGCTGATGACAGATCAGTTCATTTGTGTCCACACGACGGATGACCAGGAATTTGTCGCAAACCAGTTTCGCAAATATGGCTTGATTGCTATTCCGGTTGTGGATTCCGAGGGATGTATCGTCGGTATTGTCACGTTTGACGATGCCATCGACGTTCTGACCGAAGAGACGACGGAGGATATGCACAAAATGGCCGCCATGACATCGGCAAACGAGGAATCGTATTTGAAAACATCGGTATTCCGGCATGCAAAAAATAGAATTGTATGGCTTATGATTTTGATGTTTTCAGCGACGATTACGGGTACCATCATTACGCGGTATGAAGAAGCGTTTGCCACAATTCCGCTGTTGGTTTCGTTTATCCCCATGCTGATGGATACCGGCGGCAACTGCGGCTCACAAAGCTCTACGCTGATTATCCGCGGCCTGGCGGTGGGGGAGCTGCGGTTTTCCGATACGCTGAAGATCGTTTGGAAAGAATTTCGGGTAGCGATGCTTGTCAGTATTGCGTTGGCAGCGGCGAACGGTGTGCGCATCTTCATCATGTATCACAGTGCACAGATGGCAATCGTTATTGCAGCGTCGCTGATCCTGACGGTTGTTGTGGCGAAAATGGTAGGATGCCTATTGCCGATTGCGGCAAAAAAATGCCGTCTTGACCCGGCCATTATGGCCTCTCCGCTCATCACAACCATCGTGGATACCTGTTCCATTGTGATCTATTTCCGTATTGCCACGATCATTTTTGCACTTTGATGCAGGTTTTGCTTGACATGCGGATGAAAAATGTGGTAAAACTAATCATACCGTGTAGCACATAAACGATTATGGTTGACGCAAAGCGTGTAATATCCTTGGATATTATGCGCTTTTCTTTTTTTGCAGCAAGTGCAAAGCGGCGCATTTTTCAATCTGGCATGGGAGGTACATAGTTATGCCGAAAACAAAAAGTCAGGGGATTCTGTTTGGAATCATTATGTCGTATGCTATGGCATATGGCATGGAGGTTTACAACGTCGCAATCAAGATGGGAGTCAACCTATCGGCGGGCGGCCTGAGCAACATGACGAATATCATCTTTTGGGAAGCGCTCAAAGAAGCGATATATATGGGCGCGTTTGTCTTTCTCTTTTCCAACCTGTGGGGAAACCGCATGGGCGCAGCATTTATGCAGCGCCATTGCAATCCGGAGTCGGATCCTCCATATTTCTGCCAGCTTATGCGGCAGGCAGGGACGGTTGCCGTTATGTGCCCGACGATGAGCCTGGTGGCGTCAATCCTGTTCAATGTGATTTTGGGTGGCGCAAGCCTAGTTCAGCTCCCGGCGATCTGGGTCGGCACGTTTTTGAAAAATTTCCCGATGGCATTCTTTTGGAATATGTTCGCTGCAGCGCCATTTTCCCACTGGCTGTTTGGCAAGCTAGTTGGCGGCCATGCATGACAACGAAAAGGGTTCGGCTTTTGGAATAGGCCGAACCTTTTTCTTATAATAACCCCATTTGTTTTGCGTCTGGATAGATGGCTAGCAGCCGGGACACGCCCAGGCGCGTCAGGAGCCGGACCTTTGCCTGCAATGTGTCCGCGTCGTCGAACAGGACAAAATGCGCCTGATCACCACTGGAATAAGTGAAATATTTTGCGCACAGCTCGCGCGAAAAGAAAACGGTCGCGCCAGTGCTGCCCAGCAGCGTATGGAATTCTTCTTGTGTCAAAGCAGTACCTTCCGGATTGGCGCACGGGAGTGGAAAATCGGCACAGGAGCAAACCAGCTGGGCAGCAAGTTTATCCGGGCCAAAGCGCTCGAGCAGCTCGGAAAAGCGGTCTTCCAGGCTGCCGCCAGAAACAGCTGTATCTG
>JAUNIY010000247.1 GCA_030523305.1 Eubacteriales bacterium | reverse complement strand
ATTACGCAGTTCCACAAATTCCTGGGAAACAACATCTCTTGGCCGCGGCAACGGGTTGTCGATGACAGTTTTCACCGATGTCGGTTTATTGGTCAGCACCATAATTTTCTCACTGAGATACACAGCTTCTTCAATGTTATGCGTGATAAACAGCACGGTCGTTCCGGTTCGCTTCCAAAGCTTAATCAGCTCATCTTCCAGCTTGAAGCGCAAGTCAATATCGAGCTGTCCATACGGCTCGTCCATCAGCAACAGTTCCGGCTTGGTTGCAAACGCACGCGCGATTGCAACGCGGGACAGCATACTAATGGAAAGCTGGCTCGGATAATAGTCGCGAAATTGATCCAGCCCGACAATTTCAAGCATTTCATCGACATTGACATCCGCTTCCGCCTTTGGCACCTTTTTGATATCCAGCCCAAATCGTACATTTTGCTCTACCGTGAGCCACGGGAAAGCGGAATACTCCTGAAAAATATAGGAAATATTCTGTTTCTTCGGATCGACCGGAATGCCATCTACCAGGATATCGCCCGCTGTCGGTTCATATAATCTAGTCAGGCTGTTCAAAAAGGTTGTCTTGCCACAGCCAGTCGGTCCTACAATACAGAGAAACTCTCCTGCTGCAACCTCAAAATTCAAATCATGCAAAACCAGCAGGTCTCCAAATTTTTTGGTCAGATTTTGCACTCTTACTTTGGTTTCCCTTTTCTCCATCCTCGGGGCCTCCTTTACAGCGTATGGTCAACAACCGCGTCAATTTCGCGGCGCAGCCGTAGGAATTCCGGATCGGTGTAATTTCTCGGCCTTGGTAAATTGATGTCATATTCTGCTTTGACACCCGTCGGGCAGTTGCGCAAAACCAGGATGCGATCCGCCAAATAAACCGCCTCTTCGATATTATTGGTGACAAAAAGAATCGTCCTTTTCTCAGCCTGCCAAATACGTGTTAGCTCATCCTGCATCAGATATCTTGTCTGCGCGTCCAAATGGCCGAACGGTTCGTCCATCAGCATGACCAACGGCTCATTACAATAAGCCCGCGCAATGCCGACCCGCTGCTGCATGCCTCCGGACAGCTTGACCGGGTACGACTGTTCAAAGCCCTGCAAGCCAACCAAATCAATGTAATGCTGCGCCCGTTCCTGCCGCTCTGCTTTTTTGACGCCCTGCACCTTCGGACCGTATTCAACGTTGCCCATGACGGTCATCCATGGGAACAACGCCGTATTCTGAAATACCATGCCGCGTTCCGGCGAGGGCCCGCTGACCGGCTTTCCGTTACAGATAATTTCACCCGTCGTTGCACTTTCAAAACCAGCTACCATGTTCAAAATTGTACTTTTCCCACATTGTCCCGGCCCAAATAACACGAGAAATTCATTTTCCCGCACGGTGATATCCAGATCTCCAACCACCTTGTATTGCCCCTCTCCGGGCTTCTCAAATTCCTTGTCAACATGACGGAATTCGATTAAAACTTTTTTCTCTTCGCTCATTTGCCTCGCTCCGTCCATTCACACATTTTCTGTTCCAGTATCCTCATTGCAGTTGTTATAACCAATCCGGTCAGCGCAATCGCAATAATGCCAACCATAATCTGATTCATATTGCCGGTATCCTGTCCACTGACGATCAGCCAGCCGACGCCCTCGGAGGATCGAATCATTTCCGCCGCAACGATAGTAGCCCATGCAGACCCCAGCGCTACCTGCAATCCGGAGAAAATATACGGTACAGTTGTCGGCAGAACAATCGTGGTAAACAGCTGC
>JAUNIY010000080.1 GCA_030523305.1 Eubacteriales bacterium | reverse complement strand
TAGTATACAGCACGTCGTCGCTTTCGCGGGCGATCGAGCTGCCGACTGCATTGACGATGGACAGCACATGCACGTCGTTTGCACGGGCTTCGCGCAAAGCGGCCAATGTATCCGCCGTCTCGCCCGACTGGCTGATGGTGATGCACAGGTCATTGCGTCCCAGGATTGGGCGGCGATAGCGGAACTCCGAAGCCAAATCGACTTCGACCGGGATACGGGACAGCTCTTCAATGACATATTTTCCGACCATAGCCGCATGCCATGCGGAACCGCAGGCTACAATATGGATACGGCCGATTTTTTTGATTTGCTCTTCGGTCAGGCGGATCTTATCCAGCTGGATCTCACCATCCATGATGCGGGAGCCAATGCAGGTGCGCAGTGCGTTCGGCTGCTCCTTGATTTCCTTCATCATGAAGTAATCATAGCCGCCCTTTTCTGCTGCGGAAATATCGTAATTTACGGTGTATACATCGTGGTGTACCGGCTGGCGGTCCATATCCAGCAGCTCAACCGAATCCGCCTTGATAATCGCAATTTCGTTGTCGTTGAGCAGATAATAGTCGCGGGTGTGATCCAGAACAGCCGGGATATCCGATGCAATATAATTTTCATGCTCGCCCAGGCCGATGATCATCGGGCTGTCCTTGCGCACGGCCAGCAGAGTATCCGGATAATCCTTGCACAGGATACCGAGCGCATACGAGCCGCGGATCCTGCCAAGTACCTGGATCAACGTGTCGACCAGATCGCCGTTATACAGCTGGTCAAACAGCTGTGCAACAACCTCGGTGTCGGTTTCCGAACGGAAAACGACGCCCTGTGCCTGCAATTCTTCCTTGAGCGGGATAAAGTTTTCAATGATACCGTTGTGCACGACCGTGATACGGCCAGACATGCTGGTATGCGGGTGGGAATTGATGTCGTTTGGCGCGCCATGGGTTGCCCAGCGCGTATGGCCGATACCTACGGTACCGGGTACGCCGCCTGCTGCGTCCACCTTTTCCCGCAGCGTCGCCAGGCGGCCCTGGGATTTTACGGTACGGATTTTGTCAGAAAAGACTGCGATACCGGCGGAGTCATAACCGCGGTATTCCAGTTTTTCCAGACCTTCCAGCAGGAAGGGTGCGGCCGGTTCATAGCCGGCATAGCCTACGATTCCACACATGATAGTTTACCTCCGAGGTATAATAGATTACGCATATGGTATTGCCTGTTGTTCACACAGTCACCCGTGCGGTTTGAAGCAATGCCGTTCGTCTGTATGCGGGACAGACGGGAAGCATCCGCCGAATTTTCGATCACTTCCACCTCGTCAGCTACCCTGCATGGCAGCTCTGGCGCTTGTTTCCGGACGGCGGGAAACGGTACGTTCCACCGAAAAGATGTCGCTGATGCAGCAGCGTCCGGGCCATGGGAGCGCCCGGTGGGACAATGCGATATAGCATCACATTGGGAACATTATACCATGTTCTGGGCGCAAGAAAAAGGGCAAACCTTGATAATTTATACATTTCCCGCTGGAATATCTTGTGAGATGTCTCCAATATATCACAAGATACGGGGCACAAGCGGCGCGAAATGGCAGCTTGCGCGATACCGCATCCATATCACCTACCCAAATATCGAATGTATTCCTGAACTGGCATCAGCTCCATTTCCAAGTTTTCTCTTGTGACATCCGACGGCTCGCCGAATACCGCCATTTCATATCCAGCTTGTTCGACTACCGCCAGATAGTCTTGTACCACTGCCCGTATGGCGGGATCGGCGCTTTTGAGCAGCTTGCCGCAATTCCGATAGATTTCCAAAACTGGATTGCAGGAGGACATAACGGCTTTCAATGTTTCAAAATTGTGCTCTCCGGGAAAGCCGCAGTTTGCAATCACGACAAACTTTTGAGACTTTTTTTGCATATTGGCAAGATCAAAGCGGTCACTTTGCTGGACAATTAGAGGGGATTTGAGCGGCGCAAGACGGTCAACAAAAGTCTTTAGATTGGCTGTCATGTTCCAGGTGAACACCGGTGTGCCAAAACAGACAACATCGGCTGCGATATATTTTGTGAGCAACGCGTCCATATCGTCATGCAGCACACATTTGCCAGGGGTTTGAAACCAACAGGTAAAGCAGCCCTGGCAATAGGCAATGCGTTTTTCTGCCAAAAAGATGTTTTCTATGTCTGCGCCTGCGCGTTGCGCGCCTGCCAAAAATGCCTGCCCGATGACATTGGTGGAGCTGTTTTTTCCGGCTGGGCTGCCGTTAAAGAGAATAAACTTCATGGTATGTTCCTCAAACTTTCTTTGGAATTTCATGTTGCACAGTATATCATGAATCCAGTGACACCACAATCCACGCTTGGTAGAGCTGTGGATCCCGCTCTCCCTCACGGCTATGCGAAATATTCCGGAGAAAATGTGCAATCTATTGACGAACCGTCATTTTTGGTATAAAGTGAAAAGAAAAAAGGATATGATCGTTTGGAAATCATACGACTGCTTTCTGGCCCGGTTATCGGCGCAATTATTGGGTATTTTACAAATTATATTGCTGTGAAGATGCTGTTCCGGCCATTGCATCCGGTTTATCTCTTCGGGAAACAGCTGCCGTTCACACCGGGAATTATCCCAAAAGGGAAAGGGCGGCTTGCCCGCGCCATTGGCGGGGTTGTCGGTGACACCTTGCTGACGGAGGACAGCTTGCAGGACATCTTACTCTCAGACGAGGTCAAAGCGCAGCTGCGCGAAAATCTGGAGGGAACGCTGCAACGCACAGCAGACATGCCGTTGCGTGAAGTTTGCCTGCGTATTACCGATGAAACAGGATATGACGCGGGGCGGGAAATCATGTGGCAAAAGCTGACCGATGTGTTGGCGGACCGGGTGTTGGATATGCAGCTGGGCCAGGTCATTTCGCAGGAGGTCTTAGACGCAGTACGGCACAAGGTATCCGGGTCTTTGATTGGCATGATACTCAGTGAGGAGATGCTGGAAAGTTTTGCCGCACCCATCCGCGATGGGGTAGATCATTATTTAGACGGCAATGTCCATGCCCTGCTTGCGCCGCAGGTGGAAAAGTTGTGGCAGGAAGCAGAACAGAAAACGATAGAAGACGTCGGCCGGGTATTGCAGGACACCGGCATCCAGCTGACGGATATCGTGATGCAGATATATGAAACGTTGGTATCGCAAAAGGGGATTACCATGCTGCAAATGCTGCATTTAGGCGAGATTGCGGAACACAAGGTCATGGCGATGCAGCCAGAAGAATTGGAAGCGCTTGTGATGTCCGTCATGAAAAAGGAGCTAGGAGCGGTGGTCAACCTGGGTGCCTTGGTTGGATTTGTTATCGGCCTGCTCAATCTGATGTTCTGATGCAAAGGAGAAAAAACAATGCTGTATACAGAAGAACTGCGCGGTAGGGCGGTGCTGATTTGGCTGGATGACCGTTCGCCGGTGCTGAAAACCGAATATTTGGAAGAAATGATGATGCAGGCCCCACAGACGACGCTGGAGCAGACTGCGGGCGCGGTGGCGCGCCAGCTGGGGTTGGCGGGAGAGCACTGGACGTTGTGCAAATGTTCGTTTGGAAAAGACGGCGCACAGACGCACCCGATTTCTGATGCGATCTGCTTGGGTGAGCTGCGCCTCCCGCTGACGCTGGCATTGGTGGATGACGCACAGATGCAAGCAAGCTGTCATGTGCTGGCGCAGGGCTGAGATGAGGGGGGGAAAACCGCAGGATGAAGGGAATTGACATCCATATCCCGGCGTTGGCAAAAATGGAAAACCAGCCGAAATGGCTGCAACATTTGCGCACCATCAATCATCACCGCATGCTGGTATGCCAACATTGCTTCCAGGTCGGGCTGTACCGACAGGGGCTGCTGCACGACTTGTCCAAATACAATCCGGTTGAGTTTGCAGTGGGTGCAAAATATTTCCAGGGCTTTCAAAGCCCCAACAATGCCGAACGCATGGATAAGGGCTACAGCAGCGCATGGCTGCACCACAAGGGGCGCAACAAGCATCATCTGGAATATTGGATCGATTATTCCCTGGATGGAAAGACCACGCTGGCAGGCATGAAAATGCCGGTGCATTATGTGGTGGAAATGTTTTGTGACCGCGTTGCGGCCAGCAAGACCTATTTGAGGGACAATTATACCGATCGCGCGCCGTTACAATATTATGAAAAATCCAGAAACCATTATCTGATGCATCCGGAAACCCGCGCTTTGCTGGAAAAAATGCTGACCATGCTGGCGCAGCGAGGAGAGGATGCAACGTTTGCGTATATCAAGCACGACATTTTGGGCAAGTGACATGGCCTCCCTGATATGGGGAGGCTTTTTGCTTTGTATCGTGATATGGACAAAGACTGCACACATAGCTTGAACAGATGGGAGGGATTTGGATGAAACGAAAAGAACACCGCGCATTTATGTTGCACTATATACCGAACCTTGCGCTGGACGACGAGCAGTATGCAGATGTTTGCCTGTCGATACAGCAGGCAGTCCTATATGCATTGGAAGAACGCGGTTTGCTGTGTGCGTCCCAAAGGGAACGGGTTATGCAGAGACTGGAGCGGGGATATGAACCGATATGAACGCATGTCCGAAGAATGGAAGCGGAAAACCAGCAATAAGCGCATCGCCGCCTACTGCCGTGTGTCAACGGATCACGAGGATCAAGCCAATTCGTTTGAAAGCCAGCAGCGGTATTTCCGCGAATATATCGAACGGAATCCAGACTGGGAGCTGTTTGAAGTATTTGCCGATGAAGGCATTACCGGTACAAACACAAAGAAGAGAAAGGAATTTAACCGCATGATCGCTTGCGCTAAGCATGGCGATTTTGATCTGATTATTACAAAGGAAATTTCCCGCTTTGCCCGCAATACGCTGGACAGCATTTATTTTACCCGCGAATTAAAACGCTATGGCATCGGCGTCATTTTCATGAATGACAATATCCATACGTTGGATGCGGATGCAGAGCTTCGCATGACCATCATGGCATCCATCGCGCAGGAGGAAAGCCGTAAAACCTCAGAACGGGTAAAATGGGGACAGAAACGCCGGATGGAACAGGGCGTCGTGTTTGGCAGAAGTATGCTGGGCTACGATGTCCGCGGCGGGAGAATGTATATCAACGAAGAAGGAGCTGCAATTGTACGTCGTATTTTCCATAAGTTTGTCAACGAGGGAAAAGGTACGCACGTGATCGCCCGTGAGCTGAAAGAAGAAGGCATCCAGCCTATGCGTGTGAAAGAATGGCAGAACACGGTCATTCTTCGCGTCATCCGCAATGAAAAATATTGCGGCGATTTAGTTCAAAAGAAAACCTATACGCCGGATTTCCTCTCCCATGAAAAGAAGTACAACTGCGGACAGGAGGATTTTGTCATTCTCAAAGATCATCACGAGCCAATCATTTCCCGCGAACTGTTTGAACGGGCAAATCGGATGCTGGACGCGAAATCCCTATCGCAGGAAGCCAAAGCGAAGCACAGCAACCGATACGCATTTTCGGGGAAAATCAAATGTGGCTGCTGTGGAGCGAGCTATGTGGCACGCTATAAGAACCGGAAGGATGGAAGCCGCTATAAAGCATGGCGCTGCTATGAAGCGGCAACCCACGGCAGAGAACATATGGACTGTACTGGAAAACAGGTCGGCTGTTCCAGCAGTTCCATTCGCAATGAGGATGCCGTTTATATCATGCAACTGGTGTGTCAAAACCTTAAGCTGAACCGGCAAACGATCATTGACAGCCTGCTTGCTGTTATCCGCTCGGTCATCCACACAAACGCATCGCAGCAGGAAGGAGAACGGTTGAACGCGCAGTTGGAAGAAACAAAGGAAATGCGGCGCAGGCTGCTTGACCTGTATCTGTCCGGCATATTGCAGGAGGATGAATTTATGGCAAAACGAAATGAGCTGGACGATGCAATCGCACAGTGTTCCGAGCTTCTGGAAAGCGGGAAGAAACGCAGGGAGATGGCGAATCGGCAGGAAGCCGTCTTGCAGGACATCACACAAACGGTGCAGGACATATTGAACGGCGTGCAATATGATGACAGCTTCTATCGGCGTATCCTGAATAAAATGGTGATACATGACCGCGATCATATTGATGTTTACCTGAATTTGATGCCGGAAAAGTGGGAATTTACAGCTATGAACACGCCAAAAAAAGCACGGACCTCTGAATGGAACATTTCAGAGACCGATGTACCGATGTCCGTCAGGATCGCTTTGCCCTGAGCATATGGCTGGGCAAAGCGCTGGGTCAGATAGCGGGTAGCTGCACCGAGCTCGCCGTCTGGGCCGCCCAGCTGCGTGATAATCAATTTGGCCATTGCCGGGTCCGGGCGTGTGATATGAACCGGATAGATGAGTTTCTTATCGTAATCCCACATAAGTTACACCTCCCACGGCCATGGCTCGTCGATCCAATCCCAGCGCTTTTCTGTGCCGGCATCTACCAGCTGAAGCGGCCCGAAATGCTTTTGATACGTTTCTTCCGCCTGCTGTTGTTTTTTTGCCATCATACGGAAATATTGCAGGGCGGTTTCATCTTCGGGATGGCCATCCAAATACATGCCCGCGTCGATCACAGCGAACTTATGTTGACGGATATCCTGTAATGCCTTTTGCTGTTCAGTCATTGGAGACCGCCTCCTCTCCAATAAACGGCTTATCAAGGTCGGCAAAAATCGTACCCCGCGCCAACGCAACGTCATTGTTATAGATGTTCTGCCAGACTTGGTCGGGGACAAAGCCCATTGCCAGCGCCAGCAGATTGTAATTCAGGGCAAAGCCAGGCCCAGATTGCGCATGGTTTGGCGTGACAGCTGCCTTTGCGCCGTTTGGTTTTTCCATTGCCATAAAACACCTGCATCCTTTCTTCCACAAGATAAGCCGTAACGGCTTTCAATGTCAGCGTATGCGAAAAGGCATGGCCGGGTGCAAGTGCGCGGAATGTATCGGTTTACCGGGAGAATTTGGAAAAGAGATATTGACAAACTGATATTATTATGATATCATATAAACATCAAATCAAAGGAGGAAACGGTAATGAAAGAAAAGGCTCTCAATCACAGAAAAAATGGTATGCTGGCGCTGGTTGTGATATTGGCGCTGTATGCAGCGGCGATTGCGGGATGTATTTACTTTGCCAGGAAAGGCAGCTTTGTCCCAATGGCGGTTTGTATTGTTTGGCTCGCGGTCGGCTGGATCCCGTTGTGCGGCCTGAAGATTGTCAAGCCGCAGGAGGCGCTGGTATTGACACTGTTCGGCAAATATATCGGTACGCTCCGGAAAGAAGGGTTTTATTTTGTCAATCCGTTTTGTTCGGCGGTCAATCCGGCGGCAAAAACAAAGCTTAACCAGAGCGGCGATGTAGACGGCGGTGCGAACAAAGCGTTTGCTATATTGGGCGGCGGGCAAAATGCCAGTATGGAAATGACGAACAAAAAGATTTCCCTCAAGGTGATGACGCTGAACAACAACCGGCAGAAAATCAATGACTGCCTGGGCAACCCGGTGGAGATTGGTATTGCCGTGATGTGGCGCGTAACCGATACAGCAAAGGCTGTGTTTAATGTAGACAATTATAAGGAATATCTCTCGCTCCAGTGCGACAGCGCGCTGCGCAATATCGTCCGTATTTACCCGTACGATGTCGCGCCGAATGTGGATACCACGGGCGATGGCATGGCGGATGAAGGCAGCCTGCGCGGCTCCAGCGAGATTGTTGCCGCACGCATCCGGGATGAGATCCAGAAGCGCGTAACCGACGCTGGATTGGAAATTATCGAAGCACGGATTACGTATCTGGCATATGCGCCGGAAATTGCAGCGGTCATGCTGCAACGCCAGCAGGCATCCGCAATCATCGATGCGAGAAAGATGATTGTCGACGGCGCCGTCGGCATGGTAGAGATGGCGTTGGAGCGCCTGAATGAAAACCAGGTCGTCGAGCTGGATGAAGAACGCAAGGCTGCAATGGTTTCCAACCTGTTGGTTGTCCTGTGCGGCAACCATGATACGCAGCCGATCGTCAATACAGGAAGCCTGTATTGATATGGCTGGGAAAAAGAAGCAAGTCCCGCTCCGGTTGTCTGAAACGCTGTACAATGCCATTGCGGCATGGGCTGAGGATGATTTTCGCTCGGTGAACGGGCAGATTGAATATCTTTTGACAGAATGCGTCCGGCAAAGAAAAAAGAACGGGAAATATGTATCAGAACACTTGGATGAGCCGATTGAATTGGACATTGAATGACAGCAAAAGGAGGAACTGACATGATTTTGGTGAATACAGATTATATCACGGGAAAAAATCTCGAAACGATTGGCCTGGTACAGGGCAGCACGATCCAATCGAAAAATGTAGGACGGGATATTACGCAGGGCTTTAAGACACTGGTGGGCGGAGAGCTGAAAGCGTATACCGATATGATGAACGAGGCCCGTCGTCTTGCGACCCAGAGGATGATAGAGGACGCGCAAGCGCAGGGCGCGGATGCCATTGTCAATGTGCGGTATACCTCCGCTTCCGTGATGCAGGGCGCAGCAGAAGTATTGGCATATGGTACTGCCGTACGGTTCCTGTAATCGTCGCTATGACAAAAGCATAACAAAACAGGCCCTTGGATTATATCCGGGGCCTGTCTGTGCGTAGAGGAAAGAGCGTAGGGATCATCGTCCCCTGTGCTTCTGTTTTCGTTACAATAAAAAAGACGTCTTCCATTTCAGAAGACGTCTCGGAACGACGATATAGCCTGTTATTCTTCTATTTCCTGATGCAGGATATCCAGCAGTTTCATGATTTCCTCCCGTGTACCACGTCCATTGTGGAACGCATTGGCGGAAGCCGCTGCTAAGGAGAGCAGGAAAGATTCCCCCATATCCTGGTTTTGGTGATAGCCTGCAAGGAATCCGGCCAGCATAGAATCGCCACAGCCTACGGTGTTATGTACCTTGCCGCGCATCGCGCTGTGTCGGTAAATTTCACCGCTTTCTGTTACGAGGACTGCGCCGTCCGATCCCAGCGATACGAGAACGTTGCGTGCGCCCATACCCTGCAAGTTTTTGGCGTAATGGATGATGTCGTCAATTTTTTCGGCATCCAGAAAGAAAATATCGACCATTTCCTGCCGGTTGGGTTTGATGAGGAACGGTTTGTATTTTAACGTATTCAAAAGCAACGGGCCTTTGGCATCGACGACAATGTACAGATCCTTATGAGAAACCGAACGCAGGATATCGCTGTAAACGGTATCCCGTGCACCGCGCGGGACGGAGCCGGACAATACCAGTGTATCGCCGTCCTGCAATTGCTGTAGCTGATCGCACAGGGCATCAATGTCTTCTTGGGTAATCAAGGGGCCCACGCCATGGATAGAGCTTTCAATTCCATCCAGCATCTGCACATCAATGCGGCTGCTGCCATTTTGTAAATGGACAAAATCATGGCGGATGCCGTCTTTTTCCATCAGACGTTCGATTTCAGCGCCGGTAAAGCCGCCGACAAGGCCAAGGGCAAGATTTTCCTGGTTTAAAATATTTAATACATAAGACACATTGATCCCTTTGCCGCCAGGCATAATCCGTTCATAACCGGCACGGTTGACACGGCCGGACTGGAAATTTGGTACGGCAACCAAATAATCCAGACAAGGGTTTAATGTCACAGTATAGATCATGAAGATTGGACCTCCTGAGAAAATACTTTTGAAAATAGGAAGGAAATTTTTACAATATGCACAAAACATATTCTTTTTTATACAATAAAGTATAACATATTATCCAAACAAATGCACTGCTTTTTGCGAAAGTTAATACTATATTTACAAAGTTGATATAACATAAAAATGCAGCGGATATCCAATAAAAATGATTGACAGTGTAAAACAGATATGCTATAATATTTCTTGCTTAACGCGGGAGATTCGATCCGGAGAGGTATCGAAGTGGTCATAACGAGGCGGTCTTGAAAACCGTTTGTCCGAAAGGGCGCGTGGGTTCGAATCCCACCCTCTCCGCCACATTTCTCTCAACATAAGAAGCTTGCAGCCTTTGGAGAAGTACCCAAGTGGTGAAGGGGCTCCCCTGCTAAGGGAGTAGGGCGCGAAAGTGTCGCGAGGGTTCAAATCCCTCCTTCTCCGCCAAAGCAAAGACCGTTGCACCGTCAGGTGCGGCGGTCTTTTGCGTTATAAAGGGATTTGAAGCGGCGAGGGAGTGAATGATATGCCGGTGGCATGTCAGAGCCGAGCCGGGACCGAGCCCGCAGGCGAGACCCAATCCCTCCTTCTCCGCCAAAGATAGACCGTTGAATCATATGGTTCAGCGGTCTTTTTGCGTCTATATCGCTTTGCATTCGGTTTACCGTGTCCTGTATCATCTTTTCAGAAGTGTGGGTTACACATTCAAGGTATCGGAAGGAAACTACGTCGGGATTTTCCCTGCAAAAAAAGACACTCTTTTTCGCAAGTGCGGACCTTAAATTCAATATTCTCATTCGATACAATAAATACAACAAAAACAACTCCGGAGAGGGTTGGAAGAAGGGAGAGGAAAACATGCCGACTTATTATTTGGCAATTGATTTGGGCGCCTCGTCCGGGCGACATATTTTGAGCCATGTGGAAAATGGGAAGATTGTCCTGGAGGAAATGTATCGGTTCGACAACATTCAGGTTCATAAAAATGACTGCGACTGCTGGAACCTGGAAGAGCTGTATCTGAACATTTTGGGAGGATTAAAGGTATGTGCGGAGGCAGGAAAGATTCCGTCTTACCTCGGGATTGATACCTGGGCGGTTGATTACGTCCTGCTGGATGAGAGCGCTCAGCTGTGCTGTGATTCCGTGGCATACCGTGACGCTCGTACCAATGACATGGATGCAAAGGTATCGGAAATCATTTCGCCGGAGGAGCTGTATGGGAAGACCGGTATCCAGAAGCAAATTTTTAATACCATCTATCAGCTCACGGCACAAAAGGAATATCATCCGGAACAGCTGTCGCAGGCAAAGCATTTTCTGATGATTCCGGATTATCTGAATTTCCAGTTGACTGGGAAGATGGTCAATGAATATACCAATGCAAGCTCTACCAATCTGGTCAATGCAAGAACCAAAACATGGGATATGGAACTGATCGAGCGGCTTGGGCTGCCGACGGAAATCTTTCAAAAGCTGGAAATGCCGGGCACTGTTGTTGGAAATCTGACGAAAAGTGTGCAGGATACCGTAGGTTTTGACTGTCAGGTGATTCTTCCGGCAACACATGACACAGGTTCTGCCTATCTCGCAGTTCCGGCAAAGGATGACAATGCGGTTTATCTGTCCAGCGGCACATGGTCTCTGCTCGGCGTCGAGAATAAGGAACCGATTACAACCGAGGAAAGCAGACAGCAGA
>JAUNIY010000246.1 GCA_030523305.1 Eubacteriales bacterium | reverse complement strand
ACGAAAAATCGCAGAAATGGCCGGGGTATCCCGCAGTGCGGTAGATAAAGTCATTCATGACAGACCAGGGGTGCGGCCTGAAGTCCGAGAGCTTGTGTGGCAGATTATTGAAGAGACTGGATATGTACCGATTCATAAAAAGGTTCAGCCAGTCCATATGGATGTGAAGAAAAAAGTGGCCATTATTATGCCAAAATTAAACAATCCATATTTCTTAACGCTGAAACAGGGGATAGACAGCCGAGCGATTTTGATGCCGGATTTGGAGCTGGCATATTATTTTTGTGATATTTCTGATGTAAGTGGGATGATCCAGATATTAGAATCTCTGGAATATGACGCGATTGACTTGTATATCATCCGTGGTGTGCGCAGCAAGCGCTTAAGGGATAAGCTAAACAGCATGGCAAAGCCGATTATCTTTATGGATTCTGTTGTTCCTGGAGCTGATATGCTGTGCTTTGTGGGCGAAGATGGATATCAGAGTGGGCGGATCGCCGCATCGCTGCTGGCAAAAACAATTTCCAAGCAGGGAGAAATTGTCGTCATTGGCGGTTCACCGGCCGTATCCGGGCACAAACTTCGATTGGAAGGTTTTATGGATGCTGTTCGTACCCGATGGCCGGATATTCATATAACAGAACAAATATATTCGCAAGATGAAGGCATTCTCGCGTATGAATATGCCTGCAAAGTGCTCAATCAAAATCCAAACCTGCGCGGCATCTGTAATCTTGCGGGCTTTTCGGGAGAAATTGGGCAGGCCATTATGGATTGTCACCGTCAGGATTCCGTCAAAATGGTTTGTTATAATATTTTAGGAGATGTAGATGCACTGATTCAAAAAGGAATTGTTGATTTTTCCATTCATGTTGCGCCTTTTCATCAGGGGCAGATTTTATTGGAGACTGCGTTTCAATTCTTGGTCTATAACAAAATACCATCCCAGAAGTATCTTTACATCCCAGTGTCCATTGCATTGGATGAAAATATAGACGCATTGCTGGCAGCGGATCGGGAAGGATAAGAGCCTTGAAAAGCTCGAAAAAGGCCCGGAAGGAAGTGTTTTTTTGTGAAAGTTAACGGTATACAAGGAGAAGCTCTGCCGGGCCTTTTGAAAAGGCCCGGCAATTCTTTTTCTTTTCCGGCAGCTTTTCTTGCCAAAGGAAGATATTCTGCACAATTTTTAAAATTTCAATTGGTGTGGATTTGACGAAAAAAATGTTCATTCTTTTTGCGAATTGAAGTAAATAGGCTGACTTAGGTATAATTTAGTTACAAAAGGGGATCCCAAAAGAAAAGAGTGTAGGTACGCTTTCTGGAGGTAATATGATGAAAAAAGTTAAGGTTGGTATTGTGGGCCTGGGCGAGCTTGGCTCGGTTCATGCCGAAAACCTTCGCTTTAAAATTCCAAATGCGGAATTGGTTGCGATCTGCGGTATACTCGCAGAAAAAGAAAAGCTGGAAAAACGGAAGGCAGAGTGGGATATCCCGTATTGCTTCTATGACTTCGAAGAGATGGTCAAGCTGCAGGAGATCGAAGCGGTGGTTATTTCTTCTTCTACAGCAGCGCATCATGCGCATGCATTGGCGGCAATTCAGGCGGGCAAGCATGTATTTATTGAAAAGCCAACCGGACTGAATGAGCAGGAATGCATGGAAATTGAGCAGGCAGCAGCGGCTTCTGATAAGATTTTTACAGTTGGCTTTATGCGGCGCCACGATCCTTCCTATGCGGAAGCAAAACGCCGCATCGATGCCGGTGAGATCGGCACGCCGATATTATTCCGCGGG
>JAUNIY010000079.1 GCA_030523305.1 Eubacteriales bacterium | reverse complement strand
GCAACCGTCGCATGATAATAATCGTCTGCATGTTCCAACGCATACATGCGCGGCGTCTGCAAATGATCCTTTGCCCGTCCGATCGCGCCCATAACGCTGCGTGCATCAAATACTTTTTCATCCAAATGCAGATTCTTGACAATGGCATTTAGCACACGCTTCTGATCGTCGGTATCATAAATTGTAAACGAACGATCATAGCCCAGCGCTTCGCATTCCCGGCGCAAAATGCGCACGCAAGCAGAATGGAACGTAGAAGCCCAAATATCCTTTGCAAATTCTTCGCCTAGGACATGCTGCAAACGCTGCTGGATTTCCTTGGCCGCTTTGTTGGTAAACGTGATGGCAAGAATCTGCCACGGCCTTGCCGGTTCCACACAGCATAGCATTTCTGCCCGCATCCGGTTTTCTTCGGCCGGATGGCGCAAATATTCACGCAGAAACAGCAAATCTTCTTCCGTTGCATCCTCCGGCGCATATTCACAGGAGTACCCCCGGCCAAACCGCAATAGATTGATGATGCGGTGGATCAATACGGTTGTTTTTCCACTTCCCGCGCCTGCCAGAACAAGCATCGGCCCTTCGGTGTGAAATACCGCTTCCCGCTGCCGGTCATTGAGGCGCGCAAATTCTCGTTCAATAATTGCGCTGCGCATTGCGGAATACTGTATATCAAATCTTGTTTGTTCCATAGTTGTCTCCTTGCTCAGACTTGACTTTCAGTATAGCACAATTTGCAAAAATGAACAAGCAGGCTAATGGTCCATTGTCATCATGGCGCGCATTTGGTCAATGGCGCGGCGTTCCAGACGGGATACCTGTACCTGAGAAATACCCAGCTGGCTGGCACATTGCTGCTGGGTTTGGTTTCGAAAATAGCGCAGAAGAATGACCCTTCGTTCCTTTTCCCCAAGCCGCTGTATGGCTTCCTGTAGGGTGACGGATTCCAGAATCTTTTCTTCAATACCGTCGTCTCCCAGCAAATGCTCCAGTGTCGCGCCGTCGTTTCCAATTTCACGCTGAAGGGAATCGGCTGGGATCAATGCATTTTCACAAGCAGCAATTTCTTCGGGTGAAACATCCAACAATTCAGACAGCTCCGATATGGTCGGTTCTCTTCCGGTCTTCATAGAAAGCTGTTCGCGCGCAGCGTTGACACGAATCGCCAACGATTTGATGGTACGGCTCACTTTAACCGTGCCGTCGTCCCGCAAAAAACGTCGGATTTCCCCGTTGATCTTCGGGACCGCATAGGTAGAAAACCGGGTGCCGTACGCGCAATCAAATCCCTGGATTGCTTTGAGCAGCCCCATACTGCCGAGCTGGAACAAATCTTCCATATCCACACCGCGTCCGGCGTATCGCCGCACAATACTCCAAACCAGCGGACTGTTTTCGCGGATCAAGGTTTCACAGGCAATATCATCTCCGGCTTGTGCCTGTCTCAGCAGCTCCAGCTGCTCCGCCGCACTATTTCTGTCCAAAGCGGATTGCGATCTGTTTGGTCATGGTGACCTGAGTGCCAACGCCCTCTCTGGAACGGACTTTTAATTTATCCATAAAGCTCTCCATAATCGTAAAGCCCATACCGGAGCGGCCTGCGTCACCGGTTGTAAACATGGGCTGTCTTGCCTGTTGAATGTCCGCGATGCCGCAGCCTTTATCCCGTACAGTGATTTGGATTTCGCCGTTGTCAAACAGCTTGGCACCCACGGTTATGTAACCCATTTCGTTTCGGTATGCATGTACGATGCAATTCGTTACAGCCTCACTGACTGCCGTTTTGATGTCGTTGATTTCATCGATGGTTGGATCCAATTGTGCCGCAAAGGCAGAAACCGCCTGCCGTGCAAACGCCTCGTTGTTGGATCGGCTGGGGAATTTGATACTCATTTGGTTGATTTCGCCGCGCATATCATAGCCTCCTCATTTTCTGTTTCTTTGGGCAATTCCGGTAGGAATTTTACTCTTGTATGCAACCCGCTCGCTTTAAAAATACGCATAGCCGTCGGCGGTGTACCGGCGACACAAAAGGTCTGGCCTGCTCCCATGATGTTGCGCTGTGCCCCCAGCACAACGGCAATTCCGGAGCTGTCCATAAAGGTCAAGCCAGACAGATCCAGATAGATCGGATCGTTTACATAAAGGATCATGGTTTTTTCCAAATATTCTACGCATTGTGCAGCTTCATGATGTCCCAATTCGCCGCAAAAGCGGATGACAATCCCATAGCTTTCCCGTTTGTGTGAACATTTCATTGTTTTCACTCCCAGATATACGATTTCCAGCTTGATTTGCCGGAAAAATAAAATAGAACCGCCTTTCTCTCGAAGACGGTTCTATTATAATAAGATCGATATAAATATTGTGTCAGATCATGCCGGCTTTTAAGGCATTTTTTGCCTCACCAGCGACATACAACGAGCCGCAAACGATGACAGCGTCGCCTTCATCTGCGTTTCGCATGGCGCGCTTGAGTGCGGATGCCACATCGCCGCAGTCAAATACGTCTGTATACGGGGAAAATGCGCGGATCAATGCAGCCAATTCCCGGCTTGGCAAGGCACGTGGATTTTCCGGCTGGACGACATAGACGGCATCTGCTCGGCGGACCAGCATGCGGACACAAGCATCGTATTGTTTATCGGCAACCATGCCTAAGACCAAGGAAATTCCACCGGCGGGAAGCATGGTGTCCAATGTTTCACACAACGCGGTCACGCCATCCATATTGTGTGCGCCGTCGATCATCAGCAACGGGTCTGTTTGAACCACTTCCTGGCGCGCAGGCATGACCGCCTGCAAGAAGCCTGTTGCAATCGCTGTATCTGAAATATTCCAGCATTTTTCACGCAGAACCTGTAATGCGGCATAGGCTGTTGCAGCATTGTCCGCTTGATGCCGTCCAATCAGCCGCAAATGGAATTGCTTGCCTTCTATGATACAATCCGTACCTTCCAGCGTGCAGCCTTGCATTTCCGGGACCGGCGCATTTTGATACGTTGCTTGGACGTCATAGCAGCGTTTCTTTATGATGTCATCCACAGATTCTTTCTGCTTCGGATAATTCACCAATGTCGAACCAGTTTTGACAACATGGCTTTTGTCCGCTGCGATTTTTTCCACTGTATTGCCAAGCACTGCCATATGGTCAAGCGCAACATGGGTCATCACGGTTACTTCCGGCGCATCAATGATATTGGTAGCATCAAAGCGTCCGCCAAGCCCTACTTCCAAAACAACAATATCGCATTGCTGCTCTGCAAAATAGAGCATTGCACAGGCCGTTGTAAACTCAAATTCCCCGATGCTTTCGCCTTCCGGCAGATGCAGGTCATGCTCGACTGCAAGCACCCGGTGCGCAATGCGGCACAAATCGTCCTGCGGAATATTTTCTCCATTGATGCATATCCGCTCGCAAAAATCCATGATATATGGAGAGGTAAACAGACCGGTTCTATATCCTGCGCACTGTAAAGCAGATGCACTTAACACCGATATACTTCCTTTACCATTCGTTCCTGCAATATGGACAAATTTCAGCTTTTTTTGCGGATTCCCCATAGCCGCCAGCAAAGCACGCATGCGGTCAAGGCATGGCGTGCCGCTGAAACGGCCATGGGCATGGATATCACTTAATGTTTGTTGATAATTGTACATACGTCTCAGTTCAGCGCTGCCAGGCTCTCTTGCAGCTTGGCAATCTGATCCTTCAGCTTTGTCGCTTTGACGCGCTCGCCTTCAACAACCTGTTCCGGTGCTTTTTTGAGGAAGCCAGGATTGTTCAGTTTCTTTTCAATGAAAGCAAGATCCTTTTCCGCTTTCTTCATTTCCTTGGACAGGCGGGCTTTTTCCTTGTCGAAGTCAACCAGCTCGTTCATTGGCAGATACATTTGGACATCGCCGGTAACGATAGATATCATTTTTGCCGCATCAGCTGGTGCAGTATCCGAAACAATCAACTCGCTGGAATATGCCAGTTTCAGGAAGCAAGCTTCGCCGGAAGCAAATACAGCTTGTCGTTCTGCATCGGCAACAACAAATACACGTGCCTTTTTGGACGGCGGTACATTCATTTCTGCACGACGGTTACGGATGGCGCGGATGCTCTGCATCAGCATTTCCATCTGTGCTTCCTCTGTTGGGAAGTTCATGGATGCATCATATTTCGGCCATTGGGACAACATGATTGTTTCGCCCTCATGCGGCAACGCCAGCCAGATGGTTTCCGTGATAAACGGCATAAACGGATGCAGCAGCTGCATAGAACCGGACAGAACATAGCACAGGACATTCTGTACATTCTCGCAGGTTTCCTTATCTTCCTTGTTTTGCAAACGTGTCTTTGCAATTTCAATATACCAATCGCAGAATACATCCCAAATGAAATCATTCAGCTTCTGCGCGGCAATACCAAGTTCATACTTATCAATGTTCGTGGTAACATCTTGAACCAACGTATTGTACTTGGAAAGGATCCATTTGTCCTCCATCGTCAGATTTTCCGGCAGCTGAACCTTGTCTATGGTCAGATTCATCTGGATAAACCGAGAAGCGTTCCAAATCTTGTTGCAGAAATTACGGCTTGCTTCTACGCGGTCCTTGGAATAGCGCATATCATTACCAGGAGAATTGCCAGTTGCCAATGTGAAGCGCAGCGCGTCCGCACCATACTGCTCGATCACCTTCAGCGGGTCAATGCCATTGCCAAGGGATTTTGACATTTTCCGGCCCTGTTCATCGCGTACCAGGCCATGGATATAGACCGTCTTAAACGGAATCTGTTTCATATGCTCCATGCCGGAGAAAATCATGCGGGCAACCCAGAAAAAGATAATATCATAGCCGGTAACCAGGGTGTCGGTCGGATAGAAATACTCCAGTTCCTTTGTTTGCTCCGGCCAGCCCAGCGTGGAGAACGGCCACAGCGCAGAGGAGAACCAGGTATCCAGTACGTCTTCTTCTTGGCGAATATGTGTGCTACCACACTTTGAACAAGTGGTGACATCCTGCTTCGAGACTTCCATATGGCCGCAGTCTTCGCAGTAGTATGCCGGGATACGGTGTCCCCACCACAGCTGACGAGAAATGCACCAGTCATGGACATTTTCCATCCAACGGATATAGGTCTTGCTGAATCGTTCCGGAACAAACTGAATTTCGCCTTCCTTGACAACACGGATCGCTTCCTTTGCCAACGGCGCCATTTTTACAAACCACTGTGCGGATGTCATCGGTTCAACCGTTGTGCCGCAACGATAGCAAGTGCCTACATTGTGGGTATGATCTTCGATCTTAACCAAGCGGCCTTCTGCTTCGAGATCCGCCAAAACAGCCTCACGGCACGCATAACGGTCCATACCTTGATATTTGCCGCCGTTTTCGTTTACGGTAGCATCTTCATTGAATACCAAAATCTGTTCCAGATCATGGCGCTGACCCATCTCAAAGTCATTCGGGTCGTGGCACGGCGTTGTCTTTACGCAGCCGGTACCAAATTCCTTGTCAACGTAATCATCTGCGAAAATCGGGATTTCACGACCGATGATCGGGAGAATGGCCATCTTGCCGATCAAATGTTTATACCGCTCGTCTTCCGGGTTAACGGCTACGCCGGTGTCGCCCATAAAGGTTTCCGGACGGGTAGTCGCTACAATAACGCTTTCCTCCGAGTCCTTGATGTCATAACGGATATACCACAGCTTGCCCGGCTGGGTTTCATATTCTACTTCCGCATCGGATAACGCCGTGGTACAGTGTGGGCACCAGTTGATAATCCGGCTTCCTTTATAAATTAAGCCCTTGTCATACAGATTGACAAAAACTTCTTTTACCGCTTTCGAGCAACCTTCGTCCATGGTAAATCGTTCGCGGCTCCAGTCACAGGAAGAGCCGAGCTTTTTCAGCTGCTGGATAATGCGATCACCATACTGGTTTTTCCAATCCCATACGCGCTCGAGGAACTTATCGCGTCCCAAATCATAGCGGGTTAGGCCTTCTTCTTTGCGCAGGTTTTCTTCTACCTTAATTTGGGTTGCGATGCCTGCATGGTCCGTTCCCGGCATCCACAAAGCGGAATACCCCTGCATACGCTTGGTACGGATCAAAATATCCTGTAATGTTTCATCGAACGCATGTCCCATATGCAGCTGTCCAGTAACATTTGGAGGCGGAATCACAATGGTATACGGCGTTTTGTTTTCATCTACTTCCGCATGGAAATAACCTTTTTGTTCCCAATTCCGATACAGTTTATCCTCTGTCGCGGACGGGTCATACGTTTTTGGCAATTCGTTGGTCACGAAAATTGCCCTCCTTCCTGTAAAATTCTATGATCTTATGCAAATGGATGCCAAAGAAAAAGTCTTCGTCCCTCTGATTAGGACGAAGACTCGCTATACTCCGTGGTACCACCCATCATTCGCGCAGACGAACCAAACGCCTGCACGCACTCTGCTGCCGGATAACGGCGGCAAACCGAACGCACTTCATGCGGTTTGTCCCGGTTTCAGTGCGTTGACTCAGAAGCGACCTTCCCTCCCCTGCCACAAAACCTTACACCAACCGGTTTTTCTCTTCGCCGGACATGGGGACGTACTCCTCTTCTTCAATGTCTTTCTTTTGTATTTTTTAGATTATGAGTTTAATTATTATAATCTTTTCTGACAGTGTTGTCAATACTACGCCTGTGCTCTTCCGCAATTTCTTGTTGCAGGAGAGCACAGCGTGTGTTAGGCATTTTTATGCAGCAGATCCAGTGCGAGATTCAGGGAGTCCAAACTCAGCTGCCCAGGTGCGGAAGCTGCGCCGATGGTGCCAAAGGTAACCGCACTTCCAAAAATTTCGCCGCACAGGCGGCTGATCACGCCATCCTTTCCCATAGACATAGTGATCAACGGCTTTTCGCTTTCACGAGACATTTGCTCTGTGGCGCTGAGCAGCGTGAGTACGTCCAGTTTATTTTGAGGCATGACTGCAATTTTTAGAATGTCTGCGCCGAGCGCTTCGGCATGTTTCATGCGTTGAACCAGTTCTTCCTGCGACGGCGTTTTTTCAAAATCATGGCTGGAAACCACAACTGGCACATCTACCTTGTGTGCAATTTCAACCATGTGACGTACAACATCATCGCCGGAAAACAATTCAATGTCAATCATATCGACAAGATGCTCTTCCGCAGCTACCTGGTTCAACTTGATATAGTATTCCGGATCAATCGGACGCTTGCCGCCTTCTTTTTGCGTACGGAATGTAAATATAAACGGCTGATCGTCCAAAATACCGTGAAGAATTCTGGAGGCACGGCGCACCGTGTCCAGATCATGGAATTTTTCAAACCAGTCAACACGCCATTCTACGATATCGAAGCGTTTGCGCTGCATTCCGCGTGCCTGTGAAAAAATATCGCACATGGTTTCTGCAACGATTGGTACACAAATTTTGGGCGTACCACTGCCAATACAGCATCCCTTTACATATATACTTCCCATATGAGATCCCTCTTTTATCCAAAAGAATAGCAGTGCAACAGCACTGCTACAATTTTAACATATTTTGCTTGTGATTACCATGAGGATTGGTAAAATATTTAAAAAATCCAATCTAGGTGTGGTTGGGATGCTGTCAGATGTGATATGCAGATATTTATAGAAGTACAAACCCAATTAGTCCGGAAATCATCCCGCAGAGGAACCCTGCAAGTACGTCCACTGGAAAATGTACACCACCCAATACACGGATCATTGCCATGAAAACAGATAATACAAGCAGCACAACGCCGATCCATGGGATTGTGTATAAAAAGGCACACGAAATCACAGAAACGGAAAACACATGCCTGCTGGGAAAGGAATGCCCTGTGGTATCCTTGTGAATGAGCGGTTGGATATTGAGCTGCTCATATGGCCGTGGAGCGTTGTAATAGTGCCGAAATATAGAAACAAGCAGGAAAGAAATCGCTGGCGTCAACAACACCCTCCAAAAGGACATTTCTTGCCGATACAACAGCCAGACGAGCAAGATGGGATATAAAATATACACCAATTTTGTCGCAACGGAATTGCTCAACAGCAATGCGTTTGTCAAAGCGGGATGGTTTCGAAGTGGTTTGGTCCATCTGTTATAATCTTGTGCTGTCATGATCATTTGTCTCCTTTTTCTTGGGAAGGGAATTTTTCACCTTTTCTGTTCTGCATCATAGAATACATCAGAAATATTGATATGGAGGAAAAAGCTATGAGTGAACGAGTCACACCAGGCCCTATCTGTGGTGATATGCCCATTCGGGAAGCAGTTTGTTCGCACACCAAAAAAGTTTTTGATTCGTGCCGTTGCAAAGAGTGTATTCAGGATCTGCGCGTTTATCTGACCAGGCAGTCACAAGAATTGCTGGAGCGTTCCAGCAGTGTAAAACCGCGTCGCGCAGAACTGCTCTGGGTTGATATCGATGTGCAGCCTGTGGACTTTAACCGCGGATTTTTCAATGTAGATGCCCGTTACTTCTATAAGATTTTTGCTGAGGTCAGCGCAGGATGCGGCAGGATGCAGGATCTTTGCGGCTTGGCTTATTTTGACAAGCGCGCCATTCTTTACGGCAGTGAAGGTTCTGCACGAATTTTCACTTCGATGTCCGGTTCGCCGAATCCCAAAACCATTGAAAGTACAAACAAACCGGAAGCTGTTATTGAAACGTTGGATCCACTGTTGCTTTCCGTAAAAATGGTTGAGCCGGAATGCCGTTGCGGCTGTTGCTGTGATCTGACGGAAGTGCCGGAGTCTCTGGGCTGTATGTTCGGAGATGATATTGTTCTGGATAACAAGGTCAAAAAGCTCTATGCTACCTTGGGACAGTTTTCGCTTGTCCGCTTAGAGCGTGATATCCAGCTGTTGATGCCAGCGTATGATATCTGTATGCCGGCAAAGGATTGCAGCTGCTGCAACGATTCATGCGAGCCGGAAGATCCGTGCAGAATGTTCGAGCGGTTCGATTTTCCTGTAGATGAGTTTTTCCCACGGGATAATAACAGAACTGGTGGACAGTCCTCATCGTGCTGCTGCTGTGATAACGACAAGGATGGGGAAAAGCAGAGGGATCAACGAAAACACTGTTGAGCACCAATAATCGATCGAATGATGCAAAAGCCGGGGAAATTCCTCCGGCTTTCATTCGGTATTCAAGAAATAATTTTCTTTGCAGCAATACCCTTGGTGCAGATTCAATATCGCTTGCCGAAAACGAATTTCTGTGTTATTGTATTGATAGCGAATATAGCGAACCCGTCTTGTTGATCCATGAAACAGGACGCAGATTTGCTGCATTCGCTCTTTATCATAAAAGGGATCGAGGAATACTATGGCTCCGGATTTGACAAAAGGAAGCGTTTTAAACAATCTGATTCGCTTTTCAACCCCATTTTTTCTGTCGTATTTTTTACAAACATTGTATGGACTGGCGGATTTATTTATTGTAGGACAATACAATGGTGCAGACGTCATCACTGCAGTCTCCGCAGGCAGCCAGATTATGCACATGATGACCGTCATCATCGTTGGTTTGGCAATGGGATGTACCGTGATGATTAGCCAAGCCGTTGGGGCCAGACAAGTGGAACGTGTTTCTCATACCATTGGAAATACAATGACCATTTTTTTCATATTCTCCATCGTATTTAGCATCGTTTTGGTTGCCTTGGTCCATCCAATCATGCAGATTATGTCTATCCCGGCAGAATCCTTGCAGCAAACAAAAGCATACTTGGTTATTTGTTTTGTTGGCATTCCGGTTATCACGGCATATAATGTCATAAGCTCTGTGCTGCGTGGTATGGGCGATTCCCAAACACCGATGTATTTTGTTGCCATTGCCTGCGTCATCAATATCGCACTGGATTATTTCTTTATTGGGATATTGGACTGGCAGGCTGTCGGTGCTGCTTTGGGAACGGTTCTTTCACAGACGTGCAGCGTATTGTTTGCTGTCGTATTCATTTGGAAAAAAGATATCGGTGTCCGCCTTTGTGCAAAGCATCTCAAGCCCAACAAGCAATTGATCTGTTCCATCCTGCAAATCGGCTTTCCGATCGCTTTGCAAGATGGCCTGATCCAAGTTTCTTTTCTTGTCATTACAATTATTGCGAATACACGCGGCGTTGAAATTGCAGCGGCAGTTGGTATTGTAGAGAAAATTATCAGTATTATCTTCCTGGTGCCTTCCAGCATGCTTTCCGCTGTTTCCGCCATCGCTGCGCAAAATATTGGCGCTGGGAAGCATCAGCGCGCGACAAAGACGTTGCGATACAGCATCCTGATTACCGTTGTTTTTGGTATATGCGTTAGTATCATTGTCCAGTTCGTCGCGACTCCTCTCGTGGGGCTGTTTACAACCGATCGTGCTGTTATCATATATGGCGGGCAATATTTACGCTCTTATGTGTTTGACTGCATTTTTGCAGGCGTACATTTCTGTTTCAGCGGATATTTTTGCGCTTATCAGAAATCTATTTTTTCTTTTATCCATAATATTGCTTCTATCATTGCGGTGCGTATCCCAGGCGCTTATCTTGCGTCGGTCTTGTTTCCACAAAGCCTATTTCCCATGGGTATCGCCGCCCCGGCAGGCTCCATACTTTCTGCACTCATCTGTTTCGTTATTTATTGGAAGCTATTCCGCAACCAATCCGAAAAAAATATGAGGTGAACACAATTGCATTTTGAAGAATTGAAAACCAATATCATTGGCTTAGTAAAAGAGTCTCAGATCAAGCTGGGATATTCCAAAACGCCCATCAATTTATATTATCCGGCGGAAGCAATCCATACGCTGCTGGATTCCACGCGATCTATTCCTGATCTGGAAGCTGCGTTGCGGGATTTCTCGGACTACGCATGCGATGAACTCGGCAAGATTACCTTTTCACGCAAGGATGATATGTTTTGCATTACCATTCCAGAAACCGGTGTGGAATACGTTCATGAAAACATAGAAAACAGCGGTTTCCTGGAAGCCTTTATCGCTTGCATATCCGATGGCCATTGTTCGGTGGATGATATTATCGCCGTGTTCCATCGGTTCTCCGATCATGTGACGGTTCAAAAGACGACACACGATGAATTTGATTATCTCATTTATTTCACAGACGGTACACCAGATTCTTATCGCTACTGCCTGCACAATGAATTTGGGCATATGGTCTATCACCGATTTACGCCGAAAGAATTTGAAAAATTCCATTTTTAGCGCTTATCAGCTCGTTTCTATCCAGGATCACTGCATATACAAGGAAAAGACATTTCCCAAACAAATGAGGAAATGTCTTTTTTGTTTACAAACGAGCCACAGCAGGGGTGGCTGTCATCTACATTTTCCATTCGCATCAAAGCTCCAGATAATTGGAAATCAATTCCTGCATTAGCTCATCGCGATCAATTTTACGAATCAGGCTGCGCGCATTATTATAGTTGGTAATATATGTCGGATCCTCAGAAAGTAAATAACCCACGATCTGGTTGATTGGATTATAGCCCTTTTCTTTGAGAGC
>JAUNIY010000245.1 GCA_030523305.1 Eubacteriales bacterium | reverse complement strand
ATTAGTGTACCGATGACAGATGTGCTCGATTGATTCCCTCCAATTTGATATGCAATGCAAAAAGAGGTCAACAAATCCGTTATATTGAAAAAGGGATGATTCTGTCTATCTCGAAATCAGAATCATCCCATGACACGGTGTCAGACACTATGCGGTTCATCACAAAACGCCTTGAGCACAGGTAAATCCATCGTCGCCGTCGTCCACAACTGATGAGGATCTGTTCTGTGATAGTGATGCGCATACATATCCCGCATCCGGCAGATCGCACGCCAAGGCATCTCCGCATGTGCATGTAGGAAATCGTCAGACAAATGCTTGGACAATTCTCCGATCTCCAGTACACACATGGCTACCGCATGCTGATACAATCGGCTCTCCAGAAAAGCGGCCTCACTTCCAGCCTGTCGCGCGGCATCTATCGCGTCATCACAATAGCGGGAAATATGCTGCAAAAGGTTTAAATCACGCTGAGCTTCATTTGCTGATGCCATAGAGGATCACCTCGTCTTCCCGGATATTTTCAGCCAGTGTGTCGGAAAGCGGATCACGCAGCATACCTTCCGTAACCAGATCAATTTTCTTCTGGAAAGCATCTTCCAGATCGCTTTGCAACGCACCCAGACGAAACATCCCAAAGTTGTCGGGAAGATCGGCTCGAAAGTCGAGATCACTCTGTTCAGTCGCTTCTCCGCGAGCATAAGAACCAAACAGTGCCAGCCGTTTCAACTGATAGCTTTCCGCAATGGGCACAGCAATTCTTCGGATTTCATCGAGCGTATAAACATGCTGCTGCGCGGTAGCTTTCTGGGCATCAGCTAGGGATGCAGGTGTTACCGGCGCAATAACCATCTGACCGTCCCGCTCATAGAATAATACCTGATCTCCCATGCCAATCCCCAGTTTCTTTCGGATAGAAACCGGAACCGTTACCTGGCCTTTTGAGGTCATTCTCGCCAGTTCCACATTCATCACTCCTTACATCTCTTACTTTTTTTATTATACGCCGAATATCCGCAGAACGTCAAGAAAAATGAAACACCTCCTATGATTCGACGGGTATACTCGGAAAATCCAGCGCAGCGGCGCTGGGCAACCGTCGCTGGAAATGATTATAAAAATCATCTCCAGTGACAGTTTTTTGAACACAAAGGATGTTTTGGCGCGTTCGGCTCGTTGATACCGAGGATTTGCAGCCGACCAATAAAGTCCGCGTTTTCTGCCTTGCACACCAGGAGATTCGCGCGGGTTTTTCCCATGGTCGCAGGCGTAACTGTGATGGTCGGGACGCATTCATCGGGCATTTTCTCTTTTGGAAGCGCCGGTTCACCCACTGCTTTCCTGTCACTGTTGTTTCAAGGACATCCCATACGGTTTAAACTTGAGCGGCTTTCTTTCCGCTACGGCGGAATAATCATCACCTGATGCTGCCAAAAATCTCGTTTCAAATCATACAATACCGGCATGCCGCACCTCCGCATCATAATAGCAGTCGATAGTCGCAGGGGCATTAAACAGTGTCGTCAGCAGATATTGCTTGATATTGCGCACCGGCGTTCGCTTTTTGTTCAGGCTGTCAAAGACATACTCGATATGATGCGCGTTGATTCGGGCAAATCTCTCTTTGACTATTTCCGCGTCATAGGTGCATCCCGCGATGCGCAGTGTAATTTGGTTCGTGCAGAGCGTTTCGGTCATCAGCTCGACAATTTCATCCAGCTGTGGACGATTTCCTGGATTGACAAGCGCGTCATAGTCGATTTGCATCTGGACCTGTGCCCGCGTTCTTCGATACATTTTTGAATCCACTGCACGCTC
>JAUNIY010000007.1 GCA_030523305.1 Eubacteriales bacterium | reverse complement strand
ATATGCCCTTTCAGGGCTAGTGCAAACCACTAGTTTACTAGTGGTTCTGATTATCTCGCGGTTGCGCGGCTTGGCTATTTGGGATATAATAAGAAAGAATGACGAAAAAGATACGCGCGAGGCACATTTGCCTTGCGGGGAGGAGATAGACATGAAAGTAGCAGCAGCAGTAAAAGATGGGAAACTTTCGGATACCATTGCGCACAGCACGGAGGTCCTAATTGTCACCGAAGAGGATGGCAAACCGATTGCGCGGGAAACCATTGCGCTGGGCAAGGAGGGGATTACAAGCGTCCTGTTCCAGCTATCCCAGCAAAACATTGACGTCCTGCTGGCCGGAGAGGTGGGTACAGCGCTGCAGACCACGCTGCGCATGCTGGGCATGCATGTCCTGCCCGGATGTACCGGCGATGCGATCGAGTGCATCGCGGGCTATCTGGCCGGGGAAGAGGTAGGCGATGTGTCGAAAATTGTCATCCCGGAGGAGGACGAAGACGACCCGATGAACTGCATCCACGACTGCGCAAAATGCATGGCGGAATGTCATGACCGCCCGGCGATGCAGCAGTAACATGCAGACGGTATGTGGCCGATTTGCACCGACGCCCAGCGGGCGCATGCATCTGGGCAATATCCTGTGCGCGATGCTGTCCTGGCTGTCGGTGCGCGCTGCCGGCGGGCGTTATCTGCTGCGCATCGAGGATTTGGATGCCATGCGGTGCCCGCGCACACTGGCCGACCAGATTGAGGACGATTTGCAGTGGTTCGGCATCGATTGGGACGACGGCGGCAGCGCAGGCGGCGAACCGTGGTACCAGAGCAACCGGTTTGACCTGTACGGCAGGTATCTGGAAAAGCTGGAGCGCAAGGGCCTGCTGTACCCGTGTTTTTGCAGCCGGGCCGAGCTGCATGCGGCCCAGGCGCCGCACCGCTCGGACGGCACGTATGTGTATGCCGGGACGTGTCGGAACCTGACACCGGAGCAGGTTGCGCAAAAGCGCAGGCAGCGGCCGCCTGCTGTGCGCGTCAGGGTACCGGACAGGCAGATCTGCCTGATCGATGGGTGCCAAGGCGCATATGCACAAAACCTGGCGGAGGACTGCGGCGACTTTATCCTGCGGCGTTCGGATGGCGTATACGGCTATCAACTTGCCGTGGTCGTAGACGACGCGGAAATGGGCGTTACGGAGGTGGTGCGCGGACGCGACCTGCTGGAGTCCACCCCGCGGCAGATCTATCTGTATGAACAGCTCGGCCTGCGTGCGCCGGCGTTTTATCATATCCCGCTGCTCACTGCGCCGGATGGCAGGCGGCTGTCCAAGCGGGACGGCGATCTTGATTTGGGTGTGCTGCGCGGACGGTTTGGCCGCCCGGAGCCGATCATCGGTATGCTGGCGGCGGCAGTTGGCTTGCGCCCGACGGCGCAGCCGGTGACGTTACAGGAGCTGGCGGCAGGTTTTTCATGGGAGCAAATATCGAAGGAAGACGCCGTGCTTCCAATGGGGATTTTACAGGAGGCAAAAACGGGGTAGGACTGGAATAAAAGGCAATGCTTGAATTTTCGGTAAAGTGAGGAAGTATCCATGTCAAGAGAGAGAAACAGAGCCATCGCGGCATTGCTGGGAACGGCAGTTGTGGTGGTTGTCATTGCAGTGGCCATGTTTATCGGGCTGAGCCGGAACGGTTCGACGGAAGACATAACGTCGCAGGAGATGGCGATCGGGGAAGACCATATGCTGGCCGTGGACGCGGGAGGCGATGTGTACGCATGGGGGCACAATAAGATGGGCGAGCTCGGAGATGTCACCTGCGACAACAAATCCGAGCCGGTCAAGGTAGAGGTGCCGGGCCGTGTCGTACAGGTGGCGGCAGGCAACGAGCTGTCTTTTGCGCTCAATAAGAGCGGCAACCTATATGCGTGGGGTGACAACACCAGCTATCAGATGGGCGACGGTATGAACATCAGCCGTATGGAGCCGGAAAAAATGATGGAGGATGTCGCCATGGTAGCGGCAGGCTCCAAGCACGCGATGGCGATCGGCGAGGACGGCGCACTGTATGTCTGGGGCAGGAATAAGGACGGCGCGCTCGGCATTGACGACAGCGCATGCGACCAGACCGATGAAGATGGGTATGCGTGCATGTCCACGCCGTACAAGCTGATGGACAATGTGGCGTATATCGATGCCGGAGAGGATTATTCGATGGCGATCACCACAGACGGCACGCTGTACGCATGGGGCAGCAATATTGACCACCAGCTGGGGCTGGAGCAGACCGACAGCGAGAACAGCAATGGCGAAGCATACCAGTCTGAGCCGGCCAAGGTGATGGACGGTATCAGCAAGGTGGCCTGCGGCACGCGGTATATGGCGTTTGCCTTGACCGAAGACGGCGTACTGTACGGCTGGGGCGATAACCGCGTCGGCTCGGTTGGCACGACGAAGGTTGCGGACATGGAAAACAATGTTCAGGCAACCCCGCTGAAGCTGATGGAGGACGTGACCGATATCGCGGCGGGCAGCGCGCACGCCGTTGCGCTGACAAGCGACGGCACGGCGTATACCTGGGGCGTCAACAACTATACCCAGCTGGGCATGAAATATGGCGACGATGTTTATGAAATCGGCGACGAAAGCATTTATTATCAGGCCGAGCCGCGGGAGCTGGCGAAGCATGTAGAAGCCATTGCAGCGGGCGGCTTCAACAGTATGTACCGATCTTCGGATGGTGTGCTGCGTACCATTGGGTGCAACCTGTATGGACAGCTGGGCATCGGCTCAGAGGAAGACAGCGTCAAGACCGCTACGGCAGTGTACCTGAAAAAATAAATATCATGTGTCAGGCCCTCGGCAAATTGCTGAGGGCCTTTTGCTGTTGCAAAAAAATGTTACACAAATGACAAAAACATATGCAGAAAACACCAGAATGTTGCAGGCACAAAACAAGTATATCGATATAAAAATGCTGCGTTTTTTGCGGTGAAAAACGAGGGAGAGGGTGGATTTTGGAGCTGCTGGACTGCGAACGCAAGAAACCGAAAAAAAGTGGAACGCACCCCGGAAAAAGGCCGGAAAAAAGCAGATTCTTTCGCAAAAAAATGAAAGCGAGATTTGTATTTTAAGACTATAATAAAGCCATAAAAACAGAGAGGAAAACCAAAACAGGAACCTCGACGCCACATAATAACGACAGCGAACAGATACGAAAAGAGGGATTTATGATGACTGCTGTTATGACACTTTTACTGCTGGTGCTTCCGTGTGTCGGCATGATTCCGGCACATATGACCGCCCGATTGCCCGATGTAGAGGACGAGTTCGATTATCTGACATTCTGATATATGAAATGAGGGGGTCACGATGACGAACGCATTGACCGCACTGTTTGTCATTCTGCCGATCCTGGCAGTCATTCCGGTACACATGATGAACATCCAGCCGGAAGCAGAAGAAGGATACGACATGAGATAACAACATCCCAATGAGGATAGGAGACCAAAGAAAGAAGGAACAAATGATGATTACTACTGTACTGCTTGCTATTCTGCCGGTTCTCGGCACAATTTTCACACATATGGCCAATCCGATGACTGCACCGGCGCATCGTATGGATTATGACTACCGCTAAACCCATTCCACCTTGATAGATATACACTTTTCTCTCAGAGGAATCCGCAGGCCTTTCCACAGCCTGTGGATTTTTCTGTTTGCGCAAAAAAGGACTCCCGACCTGTTCCAACAGATCGGGAGTTTTGGCATTGGTGGGGATTTCTAAAGCGTTTCTCCAAGGGGGAAGCCTTGGAGAAATTTACCTTATGCAATGAGGCTTCCCTTGTTTACTGTGCCATCAAATCGCATACGGCGTTGGAGAATGCTGCCGGGTCTTCCATCGGGATACCGGCGATGAGCAGCGCCTGGTTGTACAGCAGGGAGGTGTAGGTTTTGAGCTTTTCTGGATCGTTGACATACAGCTTAATCAGCGTTTCAAAAATCGGATGGGATGCGTTGATCTCCAGGATCTTTTCTGCGTTGAACTGCCCGCTGCTGTTTTGCACGTTGTTGAGCACGCGCTCCATCTCAATAGACAGGTCGCCGTCCGAGGTCAGGCATACCGGATTGGTAACCAGACGGGACGATACGCGGACATCCTTGACCTTACCGTCCAGCGCTTCTTTCATCATATCGAACATCGCGCGGTTGGCAGTGGATTTTTCCTCCGCTTCCTTCTTTTCTTCCTCAGAGGACAGGTTCAAGTCACCCGCGGTAATCGAACGGAATTTCTTCTCGTCCTGGGATTCCAGCAGATTGATGACAAATTCATCGATGTCCGCCGTGAGGTACAGGATATCATAGTCGTGCTTGCGTACCATTTCCGCCTGCGGGAGCTTATCCAGCATATCGGTGCTGGAGCCAGCAGCGTAATAAATTTCCTCTTGGTCTTCCGGCATCGCTGCACGGTATTCTTTGAGCGTAATCATCTTCTTTTCCTTTGCGGAATAGAACAGGATCAGGTCGCGCAGCTTTTCCTTGTCTGCGCCATAGTTTGCATATGCGCCAACCTTGATGGAATAGCCGAAGGCAGTCCAGAATTTTTCGTATGCTTCGCGCTCATCCTTTTGCATCTTGAGCAGCTCGGAGCGGATTTTCTTTTCCAGGCTGATGGCGATGGCCTTGAGCTGGCGGTCATGCTGGAGCATTTCACGGGAAATGTTCAGCGACAGGTCGGACGAATCGACAAGGCCGCGGACAAAGCCGAAATAATCCGGCAACAGGTCGGCGCACTTGTCCATAATCAGCACGCCGGAGGTGTACAGCGCCAGGCCCTTGGAAAAGTCCTTGGAATAATAGTCGAACGGTGCCTGGGACGGGATATACAGCAGGGCATCATATGATGCGGTCAGGCCCTCGGAGTGGGAATGGATGGTGCGCGCAGGCTTCATGTAGTCCATGAACTTGTTGCGGTAAAATTCGTCGTAGTCGTCCTGCGTGATATCCTTCTTGTCTTTCTTCCACAGCGGAACCATGGAATTGAGCGTATCCTCGGTATAGATGGTTTCATATTCCGGCTGATAATCCTCTGGGGCATCCTCCGGCTTCGGCTTTTCCTGCGAATGCGGCATCAGCATCTTGATCGGATAACGGATGTAATCCGAATACTTGCGCACGAGGCCGGATAGGCGATAGGACTGCAGGAATTCGTCATAGGTATCCCCGTCCTCTTCTTCTGGATTCGGCTTGATGGTCAGGATGATATCCGTGCCGCAGGTATCTTTTTCTGCCGGCTCAATGGTGAAGCCATCCGCGCCGTCGGACTCCCAGACGTAAGCCTGATCACTGCCGCATGCCTTGGAAACGACCTTGACGTGGGATGCTACCATGAAAGCGGAATAGAAGCCGACGCCAAACTGGCCGATGATATCGGTATCCTCTGTCTGGTTTTCCTTTTTGAACGCCAGCGAACCGCTCTGCGCGATGGTGCCTAGGTTCTGCTCCAGCTCCTCGCGCGTCATGCCGAGGCCGTTGTCCGAGATGGTCAGCGTACGGTTTTCCTCATCCACTGCCAGATGGATGGCAAACCCGTCCTCCGGGATGAGGGAGGCATCGGTCAGGGAACGGAAATGGCGCTTGTCAATTGCGTCGCTCGCATTGGAAATCAGCTCGCGCAGAAAGATTTCCTTGTGTGTGTAGATCGAGTTGATCATCATGTCCAGCAGACGCTTGGATTCTGCCTGAAATTGCTGCTTTGCCATAGCTTATCTTCAATCCTTTCAAAGGTTTAGAATACATGTTTTAGCACTCTTTGGTGCTGAGTGCTAATATAGGATAACGCAATTGCCGCAAAATTGCAAGGGGGAAACGGCGTTTGTTCAAAAGTTTTTAACAATACATGGCGCGCAGCCTTTTTGCCGGTCTGGTTGCAGTACGCAGGCAGGCCGTGGTATAATACTATCGTTGACAGCAAAAACTGGGGACGATACCGAAAAGGAGACAGTATTATGTTGATTTTACTTACCGGCGGCGCCGGATACATTGGCAGCCATACGGTGATTGCTTTGCAGGAGGCGGGGCACGATGTCGTTGTTGTGGATAACCTGTGCAACGCATCGGAAAAATCCTTACAGCGCGTGCAGGAGATTACCGGTAAAGCGGTGCCATTTTATCCGGTCGATATCCGTGACCGCGCGGGCCTGGAAAACGTGATGGAGCAGTATGCATTTGACTGCTGCATCCATTTTGCCGGGCTGAAGGCGGTTGGCGAATCGGTGGAAAAGCCGCTGGAATATTATGATAACAACATCGCGGGCACACTGGTGCTGCTCGATGTGATGCGCAATCACGGCTGCAAGAATATGATTTTTTCATCCTCCGCCACAGTATATGGTAATCCGGCGGTGATACCGATCACGGAGGAATGCCCGAAGGGGGAATGCACCAATCCATATGGGCAGACCAAGAGCATGATCGAACAGATCCTGATGGATATGCAGAAGGCGGATCCGGAATGGAATGTCGTGCTGCTGCGCTACTTTAACCCGATCGGCGCGCATGCGTCCGGCAAAATCGGGGAGGATCCCAACGGGATCCCGAACAATTTGATGCCGTATATCACGCAGGTTGCCGTCGGCAAGCGCACGGAGCTGGGCGTGTTCGGCAACGATTATGATACGCCGGACGGCACGGGTGTGCGCGATTATATCCATGTTGTCGATTTGGCAAACGGCCACGTCAAAGCGCTGTCTGCGATTACAAAACGCTGCGGACTGGAGATTTACAATCTGGGTACCGGACAGGGCTATTCGGTTCTGGACGTGGTACACGCGTTTGAGCAGGCCAACCAGATCGACATACCATATGCCATCAAGCCGCGCCGCGCAGGCGACATCGCAACCTGCTATTCCGATCCGGCAAAGGCGGCGCGGGAACTCGGTTGGAAGGCGCAGTATGGCATTCTGGATATGTGCCGCGATTCCTGGAACTGGCAGAAGAGCAATCCAAACGGCTATCGGGATTGACGCGGCGCAGACGGGAGGGGATATTGCGCCTCCTCCCGGGACAGACCGACCACAGCCATTGCCGGAGGTATTTTTATGGCAGTTACACTCAAAACGCTGGCCGAGCACACCGGCTTTTCCACCACCACGATTTCACGTGTGCTGAACAATGACCCGGGTATGACGGTGAGCGAGGAGACGCGCCGGGCGATTTTTGACGCGGCGCATAAGCTGGGCTATACCGGTGGCTCCGGCAGACGGTCGCAGCGCATTGTCAGCGACACCATGGCCATCGGCATTGCGGAAATGCTGTCCCCCGCCGAGCAGATGACCGACCCATATTTCCTGTATCTGAAGAACTTTGTCGAGCAGTCGTGCTATGAGCACAAGCTGCAAACCGTCACGCTGCGTGCGGATGCGGACGGCTATCATGCCCTGTCTGCCTCCGGCATCGATGGCATCATTGCGATCGGCTTTTTTACCGACGCGCAGATCGATTCCCTGCAGCTGCTCAGCCGCAACATCACGTTTTTGGATTCCTCGCCCAATGAATTGCTGTATGATTCCGTGATTCTGAATTTTGAGCTGGGGATCAAGCAGGCGATGGATTACCTGCGCGGGATGGGGCATGCGCGCATCAGCTTTGTTGGACCGAAGCGCTTGGGCGATGAGCACATGCATATTGTCCTGGAGCCGCGACGGCGGTATTATGAGCACTATATGCGCGAAGCCGGTCTATACCGCGCCGAACTCGTGGTGGAAGCGCCGATGCGTGACCAGCTGGCGGTGGAAGAGGAATTTGATATGCGGATGCGCACGTGGGGGCCGGGACTCATGCCGACGGCCGTGGTGGCTGTCAATGAGGAATCCGCCATCGGCGTCATCCATGCCGTGCGCAAGCTGGGGCTGCATATCCCGGAGGATCTGAGCATTGTCAGCTTCAACGATACCGTGATGTCGTCGGTTGTTGAACCGGCGCTGACCAGCATCAGCCCGCATCTCGATTACATGGCGGCGACTGCGGTGCGCCTGGTACAGCAGCGCGCCTCGACACCGGCCCATCAGCCGGAACGGCATTTCCCGCAAAAGGTGGTTATCCCGCCCTCCCTCATCGTGCGGCAGAGCACGGCGGAATACGACGATACAGAATGAATAGACCCCGCCCGCTTGGTACCTGTTTGCCAAGCGGGCGGGGCCTTTTTGTCATATGGGGAAGCGCACGGCGTTATTCTCTGCCGGTGCGCAAGCTTCTCATGCTTCCTGTAGCAATATGGTCCTTCTTCATGCCGGTGTTCAGCATGGTGCTGCACATGCACAGAGCGCCAATTTCATGCCAGGTGTTTGTTTTCATGATGAAAAACCTCCTTCAAAAATGCCATAGGTTTTGTTCAGCGCGCTTTTTGTTTACACGCATAGTATAGACGAAATCGCGGCGCGGGGCAATGGTGAACTTGGCAAAAGATATTTCGCATAAAAACAGGTAAACTGTATTTGTTCCTTTTTACCGTCAGGGTGTCGGCACACGGCGGATAGACGGTGTTTTTACCAAATAAATTGGCATAGATAAAGGTAAAATGCGTGTTTAAACCAGTAAAATTTACTAAATTTATGAAAAATAGTGAAAAAAGAGAAATTCTTTTCTCATTGCAGTTAACATTTTGACTGTTAATTGGTGCAAAACGCGCTGTTATTTTTCCTTACAACAACGTATAATGGGTGACAGAAACAAGGGATAGCGTGCACGAAATTCCTTCCATTCGCACCATAAAGTTCATAAATATGGAGGTAACCAAACATGGCAAATGAAATAAATACCGCCAGGCTGCCCGCACGGCAGAAATATGCGTTTGGCATTGGCGCAATTGGCAAGGATGCGATCTGCAATCTCGTTGGTGCGTTCCTGATGCTGTATTTCACCGATACGCTCGGGCTGAATCCGGCGTTTGTCGGCGTCCTGTTCGCCGTCGCAAGAATCTGGGACGCGATCAACGACCCGATGATGGGTATGATCTGCGATAACACCCGCACCCGCTTCGGCAAATTCCGTATCTGGCTGACCATCGGCACGTTGGTCAATTCCGTCTTCTTTATCCTGCTGTTTACGACGCTGGGCATTGAGAAAGGCTCCACGACGATGTATGTTTACGTGTCCGTGATGTACATCCTCTACGGCATGACCTACACCATCATGGATGTACCGTACTGGTCCTGGCTGCCGAATCTGTCCTCCAACCCGCATGAGCGCGAAAGCATCTCGGTTATCCCGCGTATTTTCGCTTCGTTCGGCGGCTTCATCGTATGCACCTTCGGGCTGCGTTTCATCAACTTCTTCAATAACAAGTTTGGCGACAATACCGTGCTGCAGGAGCAGGCGGATGGCTCCTTCCTGAATATTTCCGAAACCGGCTTCACTGCGGTTGCCGTCTGCATCGTTGTCCTGTTCATCGTTTGCATCGGTATCACCGTCTTCAATGTAAAAGAAAAGCCGACCACCGGCGCGGCTGCGGCAAACAAGACCGGCCTCAAGGAGACCTTCTCTATCATCATCAAAAACGATCAGCTGGTTGCGTTTATCGGCCTGCTGCTCACCTTCAACCTGGCAACCCAGCTGCTCAAGGCGTTCGCTGTATACTACTTCAAGGAAGTTTGCCTGGCTGCCGACCTATATAACGTATTTGGCTTCACCATTATCTTTGAGATGATCGGCCTGTTCCTGTTCCCGATTATCGCCCGCAAGATTGCGCGTGAGAAGGTTTACTTCCTGGCGTGCGGCCTGCCGGTTGTCGCCATGGTTGCCCTGGCAATCTGCGGTTATGTTTGCCCGACCAGCTATGCCGCTGTCATCGCTTGCTGCGCATTCCTGTTCTTCGGTTCCGGCCTGTCGCTGGGTACCACGACCTGCTGCATTGCCGATGTTATCGACTACGGCGAAGTCAAGTTCGGCAAGCGCAACGAAGCGATCACCTGCTCGGCACAGACCTTCCTGATGAAGGCTGCACAGGCAGTTTCCGGCCTGCTGTCCGGTGTTGGCCTGACGGTCGTCGGCTACAGTGCTGATCTGGCCGGCCACCAGGCTGCCGGCACCCTGCTGGGTATCCGTATCCTGATGTTTGTCATTCCGATTGCCCTGTGCGTCATCAGCTTCCTGGTATTTAAGTGCGTGTACAAGCTCAAGGGCGATAAGCTGACCGAGCTGACCGAACAGGTCAACGCGCTGCACACAGCACAGACGGCGGCAGAATAACTTTACTGCTATCTTCATTCCTATCTATTCTATCCATTCGGTTCCGGGAAAGGGCACAAGCCCTTCACCCGGGGCCAAAACCCATATGAAAAAGAGAGAGGCGACAGCATGCAAATTCGATATCATGAATCCAGCCGTACCTTCCATCTGCGCAACGACAGCATCAGCTATATCATCAAGATCCTGCCGAATGGCCAGCTGGGCAATCTGTATTTCGGCAAGGCCATCCGCGACTGCGCATCATTTGACCATTTGCTGGAGATGAACCATCGCCCGATGACCGCCTATGTGTTTGAAGGCAACAAGAAATTTTCGCTCGACCATGTCAAGCAGGAATACCCTTCGTATGGCACGACGGATTTCCGGCACCCCGCATTGGAGATCGTGCAGCCCAACGGCAGCCGCATCACCGATTTTACCTATGTCTCCCATACGATCAGCGCAGGGAAGCCCGCGCTCAAGGATCTGCCGGCGACATATACAGAGCAGGAGGACGAAGCGCAGACCATTACCTTCCATCTGCGCGACGCACTGCTGGGCGCGGAGCTGGATCTTCATTACACGCTGTTTGCCGACCGTCCGGCCATCGCACGCAGCGCATGCTTCGTGAACAACGGAAGCATGGATTTGCATCTGACGACCGCCATGAGCCTGAGTCTCGATCTGCCGGATTCCAACTATGAATTTGTGCATTTCTCCGGCGCATGGTCGCGTGAACGGCACATGAAGGTGCGCAAGCTGGAGGCAGGAATCCAGAGCGTGGAATCCACCCGCGGCACGTCGTCGCACAACCACAATCCGTTTGTCATTCTCAAGCGGCCGGAAACGACGGAATTTTCCGGCGAGGCAATCGGCTTCAGCCTGGTATATTCCGGCAACTTCCTTGCACAGGTCGAGGTAGACAGCTGGGATACCACACGCGTGACGATGGGCATCAACCCGTTCCAGTTCGATTGGAAGCTTGCGCCGGGCGAGAGCTTCCAGACCCCGGAGGCGGTCATGGTTTACGCCGTGGACGGACTCAACGGCATGAGCCAGACCTTCCACAAGTTGTATCAGAAGCGGCTGGCGCGCGGCTACTGGCGTGACCGCACCCGCCCGATCCTCATCAACAACTGGGAAGCAACCTATTTTGATTTTACCGAGGACAAGCTGGTTGAAATCGCGCAGACCGCGAAAAATGACGGCGTGGAGCTGTTTGTGCTGGACGACGGATGGTTTGGCGCGCGCTGCAATGACTTTGCCGGTTTGGGCGATTGGGTAGCAAACCCGGACCGCCTGGCAAACGGTATCACAGGTCTGGCGGAACGCATTGACCAGCTCGGCATGAAGTTTGGCCTTTGGTTTGAGCCGGAAATGGTCAACAAGGATTCCGACCTGTTCCGCGCGCATCCGGATTGGCGCATCTGCACCCCGGATCGCCGCGCTTCGCATGGCCGCAACCAATTTGTCCTGGATTTCACCCGCCAGGAGGTTGTGGATGCGATTTATGATATGATGGCAAAGATTCTAACCGAAGCCAAGGTATCGTATATCAAGTGGGATATGAACCGCTGCATCACCGAAGCATTTTCCGTTTCGTTACCGGCAGACCGTCAGGGCGAGCTGTTTCACCGCTACATTTTGGGCGTTTACCAGCTGTATGACCGTCTGACCACGCATTTCCCGCATGTGCTGTTTGAATCGTGTGCATCCGGCGGCGGCCGCTTTGATCCGGGCCTGCTGTATTATGCGCCGCAGGGCTGGGCAAGCGACGATTCCGACGCCATCGAACGAATCAAGATCCAGTATGGCACGTCGATGTGCTACCCGATCAGCAGCATCGGCGCGCATGTCTCCGCCGTTCCAAATCACCAGGTATTCCGCACGACGCCGATCAGTACCCGCGCAAACGTCGCGCATTTCGGCACGTTTGGTTATGAGCTGGATCTCAACAAGCTGTCGGAAGAGGAGCGCGAACAGGTGCGCGAGCAGATCAAATTTATGAAGGAGTACCGCGAGGTCATTCAGTTTGGTACGTTCTATCGCCTCATCAGCCCGTTTGACAACAGCAATTTCGCCGCTTGGATGGTTGTCAGCGAGGACAAAACAACCGCGCTGGTCGGCTATTACAAGATCCTGAACCAGGTCAACGCGCCGTATCACCGCGTCAAGCTGTGCGGTCTGGATCCCGATCTGTGTTATACTGTGTCCGGCTACCGCGAGAACCCGCCATCCAGCCACTATGGCGACGAGCTGATGCATGTCGGCCTGCTCACCACGGACGGCGCGTCGGGCGAGCCGGATCAGAGCGTGGAGCACATCAGCACAGACTTTGATTCCTGCATCTTCGTGCTGCGCGCACAATAAGCCGGAGCGTATTTTTCTTGTATGCCACAAAAAACCGGCGCAGTTCTCTGCGCCGGTCTCCGGCAATCATCGCCCTTTTTTCAGCTGTTTGATGCTCATGTGCTGTTTTTCCCGGTCGGTTTTGCGGTACTGCGTCGGCGTCAGGCCGGTTTTCAGCTTGAACGCTTTGGAGAACACCAGCGGGTCGCGGTAGCCGCACATGCTGGCGATCGCGCCGACCGGCAGGTCTGTGATGGTCAGCTGTTCCATGGCGCGGCTCAGGCGGAAGTTCGCCAGATATGCATGCGGGGATTCTTGAAGAATGTTCTGAAACAGCGTTGACAGGTAATTGCGGCTGATACCGATGTGGTCCGCGATCGTCTGCACGCGGATGTCGTCGGCATAATGCTGCTGAATAAATGCGGTTGCGGCACGCACATAATAATTCTGGCGTTCCAGCTGGAAGCGGCTGTCCTGGTCGGAAAGATCGTGCGACAGGCAAGCAAAAAAGCGGTAGAGCTGCGACTGCATGTACAGCTCGTGCTCCAGCCCAGCAGATTCGTGTTCCAGCATCTGCCCGATAATTTCGGACAAGCGAACACCGCAGCTGGCGGAAAAGGTGGGCGTGCGGTGCGACAGGCCGAGCTGGCCGAGCAGCTTTTGCGCGCAGCTCCCGTCAAACCCGACCCACAGATAGGTCCACGGATGCGTTTGATCCGCTTCGTAGGACGTCATGACATTGGGTTCGATCAAAAAGCCCTGTTCCGGCCCCAGCGAGTAGGTGCGGCCGTCCAGGTGGTATTGTCCCTTGCCCTCCAAGATATAATGAAGGATATGCACCGGGCGCACGGACGGCCCGAAGCGATGGCCGGGATGGCAGACGGAATGGCCGAAAAAGCACAGATGCAGCTCATGGAATTGCGGTTCGGTCCCTTCCATTGTCCGTACATACGAGTCTTCCATCGAAAAGCCCCCTTTGGCTGGATAGATGGTATTATTGTAACACAAGCACTTGATAAAAGCTATGGATACAAAAACGAGGTGAACTGTTTTGATTCTTTTGAACCAAGCGGAGCTTTCCCTGCGCACCGGCGCGGCGGATACGGTGATCTGTGAAGTGTATGGCTGCAACAGCGGCAGCGAGCAGCTGGACGGCTATCGCAGCCGCCTGCTGCATGTGATCGATGGATTCCGCACAACCTTCGGCCGAAAGGATGAAGTCGAGCTGTTCAGCGCGCCTGGGCGCACGGAGCTGGGCGGCAACCATACCGACCACCAGCACGGCAATGTGCTGGCGGCCAGCGTCAATTTGGATATTGTTTCCTGCGCCGCGCCCAACGATGGCATGACGGTGCGCATCCAGTCGGAGGGGTATCCGCTGGACGAGATCGATTTGACCGACTTGACCCCGCATCCCGACGAAACCAATCGCACGGCGGCGCTCATCCGCGGCGTTGCGGCGGCGGCGCACAAACGTGGCTTTGAGGTTCGGGGCTTTGATGCCTATATGACCAGCAACGTCCTGAGCGGCTCGGGGCTGTCGTCCTCCGCGGCATACGAGACCATGGTCGGCGTCATCATGAACCGCTTTTTCTGTGACAGCCGCCTGACGGCAATCGATATTGCGGAAATCGGCCAGTATGCGGAAAACATCTATTTTGGCAAGCCGTGCGGCCTGATGGATCAGATGGCGTCCTCTGTCGGCGGCATCATTTCGATTGATTTTCAAAACGAAGCGGAGCCGTCGGTGCGCCGCATTTCGTATGACATGCGTGCTAGCGAGCATTCGCTGTGTATCATCGACACCGGCGGGGATCATGCGGAGCTGACGGGCGAATACGCAGCCATCCCGCGCGAAATGGGCGAGGTTGCCGCAGCGTTTGGCAAGACGGTGCTGCGCGAGGTAGATGAAGCGGAATTTTTGCGCTCGATCCCGTCGCTGCGCCGTCAGCTCGGCGACCGTGCGGTGCTGCGCGCAATGCATTTCTTTGCGGAAAACCGCCGCGCTGTAGAGGAAAAGGAAGCGTTACAGAAGGGGAATTTTGAACGCTTCCGGCAGCTGGTGCGCCGCTCGGGACGTTCGTCCGCGATGTATCTGCAAAATGTCTATACCGGCGTCAATCCGGAAAAGCAGGATATGTCGATCGCGCTGGCATTGGCGGAAAATATTTTAGGCGACCGCGGCGCGGTGCGCGTGCATGGCGGCGGCTTTGCCGGCACGATCCAGGCATTTGTCCCCAATGACCTGCTGCCATATTTCAAAGCAACCATCGAATCTGTTTTGGGAAAAGATATGTGTCATGTGCTGACCATCCATCCGGCGGGCGGCGTGGTGCTGATGTCGTAAAAGGAGGAAAAACCATGGCAATTTTGGTACTGGGCGGCGCGGGCTACATCGGCTCGCACACCGTATATGAGCTGATCGACGCGGGGCGCGAGGTCGTTATCGCGGATAACCTGGAAACCGGGCATATCGAAGCCGTACATCCGAAGGCAAAATTTTATCAGGGCGATATCCGCGACAGGGCGTTTATCGATTCTGTCTTTGACAACGAGCCGATTGACGGTGTCATCCATTTCGCGGCCAATTCCCTGGTCGGCGAATCCATGGTGGACCCGCTGAAATATTATGACAACAATCTGTGCGGCACCAAGGTGCTGCTGGAATCCATGGTGGCGCATAACATCGGAAAGATCGTCTTTTCCTCAACGGCGGCAACCTATGGCGAGCCGGAGCGTGTGCCGATTTTGGAGACCGACCGTACCAAGCCGACCAACTGCTATGGCGAGACCAAGCTGTCCATGGAAAAAATGTTCCAATGGACAAGCGCAGCACATGGCCTGCGGTTTGTATCGCTGCGGTATTTCAATGCCTGCGGCGCACATGTGTCCGGTAAGATCGGCGAAGCGCACAGCCCGGAAACCCATCTGATCCCGTTGATTTTGCAGGTCCCAAATGGCCAGCGCGAGAAAATTTCCATTTTCGGCGATGATTATGACACCAAGGACGGCACCTGCATCCGCGATTACATCCATGTTACCGATCTGGCACAGGCGCATATCCTTGCCATGGACTATCTGATGGCCGGCGGGGAAAACAATATCTTTAACCTCGGCAATGGCGTTGGTTTTACGGTCAAAGAGGTCATTGACACGGCGCGCAAGGTGACCGGGCACCCGATCCCGGCGGAAACGGTACCGCGCCGCGCGGGCGATCCGGCGCAGCTGATTGCATCCAGCGACAAGGCGCGCAGCGTCCTTGGCTGGAACCCGCAGCACGCCGATCTGGAGGAGATCATTTCTACAGCATGGAATTGGCACAAAAACCATCCGAATGGTTTTGCAAAGTGAGGGTCTGATATGTTAAACAAAAGCATCAAAGCGCTCGTCAACTATGCCGAAGCCAACGGTCTGATCGAAAAAGCGGACGAAGTGTGGGCGATCAATCAGATATTACAGGTTGTCGGCGCGGACAGCTACGAAGAACCGGCGCAAGCGGCAGACATGCCGTTGCCGGAAATTCTGGATAGCCTGTGCGACTGCGCGCTGGAAACCGGCGCGCTGACCGAAAACAGCATCGTGTACCGCGATTTGTTCGATACCAAGCTGATGGGCGTCCTCACGCCGCCGCCGAGCCAGGTACAGCGGACGTTTGCGCAGCGCTATGCGCAGTCCCCGCAGGCGGCGACCGACTGGTACTATAAATTCAGCCAGGATACCAACTATATCCGCCGAGACCGCATTGCAAAGGATGTCAAGTGGATTGCGCCGACAGTGTATGGCGATCTGGACATTACGATCAACCTGTCCAAGCCGGAAAAGGACCCGAAGGCAATTGCAGCCGCCAAGCTGATGCCGCAGGCGTCGTATCCGAAGTGCTTGCTGTGCCGGGAAAACGAGGGCTATGCCGGACGCGTCAACCATCCGGCGCGCCAGAACCATCGGATTATTCCGGTCACCATCAACGACAGCGCATGGTTCTTACAGTATTCGCCGTATGTATATTACAATGAGCACTGTATTGTGTTCAATTCCCAGCATACGCCGATGAAAATCGAGCCGGCAACGTTCCGCAAACTGCTGGATTTTGTCAGACAATTCCCGCATTACTTTGTTGGCTCCAATGCGGATCTGCCGATCGTCGGCGGCTCCATTTTGGCGCACGACCATTTCCAGGGCGGACATTATACCTTTGCCATGGAAAAGGCGCCGGTGGAAACGCCGCTGACGTTCGCCGGATTTGACCAGGTGGAAGCCGGCATTGTCAAATGGCCGATGTCCGTCATCCGCCTGCGCAGTGCGGACGACCATGCACTGGTTGAGCTGGGTGCGAAAATCCTTGCGGCATGGCGCGGCTATACCGATGAAGCGGCGTTTGTCTTCGCAGAAACCGACGGCGAGCCGCACAACACCATCACGCCGATTGCACGACAGCGGGATGGCAAATTTGAGCTGGATCTTGTGCTGCGCAACAACATCACGACCGAGGAGCATCCGCTCGGTGTCTATCACCCGCATGCGGAGCTACACCATATCAAAAAGGAAAACATCGGCCTGATTGAGGTCATGGGCCTCGCCGTATTGCCGGCGCGGCTCAAGGAGGAGCTATCCCTGCTGGCCGATGCCCTGGTGTGCGGTGCGGACATTCGCGCAGATGCACGCATTGAAAAACATGCAGATTGGGCGGATACGCTGCGCACGCGCTATACCTTTACCGCGGACAACGCGATGGACATCATACAAAAGGAAGTCGGCGTTGTGTTCTCCAAGGTTCTGGAGCATGCCGGTGTGTTCAAACGCGATGCCGCTGGCAAGCAGGCGTTTTTGCGGTTTGTCCGCTCTGTGGGCTGAGTTTTCTTTGCATATCATGCGCGATTTCCCTTGACGGAGCGGGCGGCTGGATTTCCAGCCGCCCGCTTTTCGCTTCGGAAAACCGTTGCGGCGTGGGAGAATATCCTGCAAAAACGGATACAAAGATGAAAAATATAGGAAAATCAGCAAACAATATCGATGAAACTGCAAAGCAAACGGATGAAAAAATAGATATAATAATAAAAGGAAGGATTTTATATATTTTGCACAAAATGATGTAATTATACACAAAAAAATATAGTGATATTTGTATATTTTGTGCAGCGTTGCGCTGGACAATGCGCAGGCTTTGGCGTATGATAGAGGCAACAAAAGGGGAACGGACTGTGCAGGAAACATGCAGTTGTGCAAAAACCGCCTCCTGATGCGAAACTGGTATCATTTGAAAAGAGGTAATTGTTATGAATTTCTTCCGGAGACTTGCAAAGACATATGTAGAGACCGTTATCAACGCACCGTATGCCATGTCGGTTGGCAAGGGCAAGACGATGCCGAGAGATTAAACGTTTGGTTCAATTATATTCAGTTGGAAAGAAGCGTCTGGCAGAGCGATCTGCCGGACGCTTTTTGTCTATATATGAATTGCGGCATCCGCATCGGAATGCCAGATGGCAGCGGTGTAGCAGATAAAATCGAACAAGGCTTTTCCATATATTCCATAAACCGACACGCGATATCATTTGCAGGCGAATAGAGCATGCAAAGCAAATTTGCATGCAAAATGACCGGTATGCGCGTGCGGAATAGATGCTGAGCAAGGGGAGATGGTGCCAGTGTTTTGGAGAAAAGCGCGTTTTATGTCGGGAAAAATGTATTTGAGCAGGAATTTTGCAGCCGAGGTCGGCAGTGCAAAATTCCTGTGCAGTGAAGAGAATATGATGTTTTGCTTGTTTTGACGGAGAAGAGACGGGATGTTTCATGATGTCCCCGCTTGCGTCCGACAGGCCGGATGGAGTACAAATGGAAATAAAAGAACGGAATCCATTGTGAACGCCGCGTGGTTTTTCTACAAATGCACGCGGTGATATTTTTGTATATTTTTATTGTGGAAATGCAGAAATATCCATAAATTAACGCTGTTTGCACGAAAAAAACTGTGCAAAAATCACAAATTGGTTCTTGACAATACCGTGCTGTGGATGGTATACTTTGTTCAACATAATTGACTTGAAGTCAATGACTTAAAATCAACGACTACAAGTCGCCATATTTTTCCATGCATGGCGCCTGCAGGAAAAAGGTTTGCACATCATTTGAGGAAAGGAGACAGGAAAACATGTGGCCTGTGCGCTGACGTATGGGTCAGGGGAGAACCGCGCGATTCTGGTAGAGAAGGAAAAATGTGTTTCGATAGAACTTTTGAAGAAAGGTTTGACACAACATGAAAAAAAGAATTTTTGCGACGGCGCTCGTCGGCTTGCTGCTGGTCGCCTGTATGGCTGGCTGCACAAGCGAGGGCGTGATCAGTGCATCCGGTACGTCCAAGGACAGCGGCACCTATTCGCTGGTGTTCACGGGGCAGGATTCGGAAGGATTGCCGACCACCGAAGCGATGTATTGGATTGCGGATGAAGTAAACAAACGCACGGACGGAGCGGTGGAAATCAACGTATATCCGGCCAACCAGTATGGCAGTGCGGATTTACAGTATCAGGGCATCATGGACGGTTCCATCGACATGCTGCTCGGTTATTTGGATCCGACATACGACCTTATTTTTGACATCACAACCATCCCGTTCTTGGCAAGTAATTATGATGAAATCGGATATATTTGTTCGGAGGAATCCAACACCTATCAGCTGTTTGCCGAGCATTGCGAAGCGACGGATATGCATTTCATGGGATTTTATCTCAACGGCGTCAACGGGATTTTCTCCACAAAGGATTTGGGAGACTACTTGGATCCAGATGTGTCCAAGGGCACGCTGATCCGTATTGCAAACTCCGAGACCTATCAGCTGGGCATTGAGGCATTGGGATATTCCACCATTTCCATTCCATACACCGATACCTATACCTCCTTGCAGACCGGCGTTATGGACGGCATGACCGGCATCCCCTCCTACATGGTGCACCAGAACTTTGCGGACGTCACCAAGTATTACCTTGCCATGGATATGTACATGGAGGCCAACGTCATGTTGATGTCCCCGCAGACGGTAGAAAAACTGCCGGACGAATATGTTGACATCATCCAAGAGGTTTGCGCGGAAGCGTCTGCACAGTCGCTGGTTACGACGGAAAATAATGTGAACGCCGGTATCGAAGACCTGAAAAACGACGGCATCACAATTCTGCCGATTACCGACGAGCAGCGCAGCGAAGTGGGTGAGAAGGTGCGTGCCAAGATCTGGGACCAGCTGATCGATTATTTTGGTCAGGAGAATATTGATCTGATCAATGAGGATATCGAAAACGCTGCAAAGGCAGTACAAGGCTAGGGCGTATTGCAACGGTAAAGATAGGAGTTGGAAGCGTTATGTTGAAAAAATTTACTGAAGGAGTGGGCAACTCCTTTCTGGCAAGAGCTGTGACGTGGGTCTATCAAAGCTGCATTGTGATTTCCGGCCTCGTTATCTTTCTTGCCATGGTCGCAGAAGTCGTGTTGCGATATATATTGAAAATGAACCTGTTCGGCATCGACGAAGTAATTTTGTGCTTTGCAATCTGGTTTTATTTCTGCGGCGGCATCAACGGCAGCAAGGAGGATTCGCAGATCCGTGCGGATATCATTTCGGTGTTTTTTAAAAGCAAAAAAGCGGCTTGGACGATGCGCATTGTCAGCCGCACCATCGAAATTATCGTCACGGTGTTCCTCACGATCCTGGCATACGATTTGATTCTCAACAATATTGCGCGTATGCCCACGACGCAGGGCCTCAAGATCCCGCTGATTGTGCCGCAATTTGCCATCCTGTTTGGCTGGACGCTGATGGCAGTATATAACATCGGGCATTTGCTCACTTCTTTGGCTTCGCCGGAATGGAAAAATGACGGCGGTGAAGAAGGATAAAAACGGTCCGCAAACGGCCGAATACGTGCCCGTTTGCTCTCATAAGGAGGTTTGACTCGTCATGTTTGTCATTCTTGGAATTTTGGGACTGGTCGTTATGATTGTCATCGGGGTTTCGATCCCATTTGCATTCGGCGCAGTTCTTATGTATTATTTCTGGCTGCTCGGCGGCTCCAGCGCTACGACGACGGCTGTCGGCTACAGCCAGTTGAATTCGATTGTATTGCTGGCCATCCCCATGTTTTGTATTGCCGGCGGCGTCATCGAAAAAGGCCGGATCGGTGATGGCCTGGTCGGTGTCATCAATATTTTCCTCGGGCATATCAAGGGCGGCCTTGGCGTCGCCGCTACCGTTGCCTGCGCGATCTTTGGCGCCATCACGGGCAGCTGTGCCGCTTGCCTGTCCTGTATCGGCTCGATCATGTATCCGAAGCTGCGGAAGATTGGTTATGACGAAGGCTTTGCCACCGCGCTGCTCGTCAATGCCGCGCCGCTGGGGCTGTTGATCCCGCCGAGTGCGGATCAGATTTTGTATGCGTGGTCTGCCGGCGTTTCCGTACTGGCATGCTTTATGTCCACGGTTGTTCCGGGCCTGATCCTGGTGGTCCTGTTGAGCATCATCAATTTTGTGTATGCAAGGCGACGGCCGGATATCCAGACAGAGGAAAAAATCGCCATTCTTTCCCCGGAAGGCGGAAAGCGGTTTAAGACCGGTGTTCCGGCGCTGCTGTTCCCGGTGATTATCCTTGGCGGCATTTACAGCGGTATCATGACCCCGACGGAGGCAGCTGCCATCTCCATCGTTTATGCAATACCGGTCGGCATTTATCTATACAAGGGAATGAAATGGAAGGATCTGAAGTCCATCTTCATTGAAACCGGAACCACGACCGGTACGATCATGATTATGCTGTTCGTTATCATGATTGTCAGCCGTTACTTTGTCATGGCGCATGTGCCGACGATGATGTCTGATTTCCTGCTGGGCATTTCGCAGAACAAATATGTCATCCTGCTCATGTGCAATATCTTTATGATTATCATTGGCATGCTGATGGACGATGTATCGGGTATGCTGCTGTGTACGCCGCTGCTTCTGCCGCTGATGACGGAGATCGGCATCAGCCCCATCCATTTCGCAGCCATTATCGGCGTCAACCTCGGCATGGGCAACATCACGCCGCCGACAGCGCCGCTGCTGTATATCGGCTGCCGGCTGACACGTGCGCCGCTCAACAAGGTTCTGAAACCGACGGTTGTGATGCTTGTGTTCGCATGGCTGCCCACATTGCTGATTACAACTTATATTCCGCAGGTGGCGCTGTTCCTGCCGAATCTGTTTGGCCTTACATAATATAATAGCAAATTTCCTACCTATAAACGTGCTGTCTCACGGGAGTCGCTTCCTGGAGGCAGCACGTTTTTGTATGCGGAATAGATTGGCCGCAGCTTGGATTGGAAACTGTTTCAAAAAATGGGAAAGAAATTAGACTGTTTCTTGCGGTAGCCGTATGGTATGATGGTGTTACAGGAAGGGATGAAAATCCAATATACACAGATCCATCAAAAGGGTATCTCCAAATTCACCTTCTCTATTGTTATGGGAAAGCGCTGCCATGTAAGGAGCGCTTTTTCCTTTGATCGGCGCAGGGGATGGCGAAAGCATGGGATTGCATTGATTCAGCGGAAAACGTCTGGTATACTGAGGATAACGCATGGAGGAGAAGGATAGAAGGTCATGAATCAAAGGATTACAGAAATTGTGCGGATATTGAATGAAGCGCAGACCACCGTGCGGATCGCAGAACTGGCGGAGCAGTTTCAGGTATCCCAGCGGACCATCCGCAATGATTTGAATGAAATCAGCGATCTGCTGCGCGCAAATGGTTTGTCAAAGCTTGCCTTACAGCATGGCGGGCAGATTGTTCTACCGGAAGCGTTTGAGAGGTTGCTGCCGACCATTGCAACCGGGGATTTTTATCTATACAAGCTGTCGAAAGAGGAACGCATCAAGATTGCCGCGGCGATTTTGGTCAATTCCTCGGAATTTGTCACGTTGAATGCCATTGCGGAACGGCTGTATGTCAGCCGCGCAACCGTCATCAACGATTTGGAAGAGATTAAATTCTTTGTGCGGGGTGGAAATCTGGAAGTCATGTCCTATCCCAATAAAGGCTTGCGTGTACATGGCTTGGAAAGCGACAAACGTATTTTCCTGATGCTGCTGTTGTCCTCGCCATCCAGCACGCCGGAGCAGCGCGATATCGTTGCGCGGCATATCAGTGTGCAGGCGGGCAACCGCGTGATTATCCAAAAGATCATCAACGAGCAGGAGCACAACCATCAGAGCTTTTTGACCGATACTTCCTTTGCCAGCATTCTGCTGTATTTGGGTATTATGGTAGACCGCAATCTGCGCGGGGAGTTTTTAGAACCGCAGCCGCATGCGGAAAACAGGAAATACAACATGGCGCAGGATATTCTGCGGTACATTGCGCAGTATTGTAACGTGACGGTGACAGAGGATGATATCCGTTTCCTATGCCAAATGCTGGTGCAGGCGCGGTATATGCGGCAAAGCTCCTTTGAAAAAGATGCAATCAAAATTCAGCTTGTTACGCGGCAATTTATTTCCGCTATTTCGGAGGAGCTGAGCATCAATTTAAATACGGATTATGATTTTTTTGAAAATCTGTCCAATCATCTGGAATCTGTCTTTTCTGTTTCGGCAGCGCAATATGCCGAACAAGATGTGATCGAAGAGGTGCTGGAGGACAACCAGGAGGTTGTGGAGGCGGTGCAGAGCCAGCTCCCTATTTTAAAGCAATATATCGAGCGGGAAATGACAGATATTGAAATTGCATATATTGCGGTCCACGTCTGCGCGGCAATCGAGCGCAAGAAAAACCAGGAGGTTGCGTTCCATGTCGTCATCGCCTGCCATGCTGGCATCGGTACATCGCAGCTGCTGCTGGAGAAGCTCAAACGGCATTTTAACTTCCAGATTGTCGATATTGTTTCCGTGCATGAAGCGGACAATATCATGCCGGAGCAGGCAGATTTTATCATTTCAACGGTGCCGCTGCACCACTGTAACATCGACTATGTGATGGTATCGGCGCAGTTCAACGATCAGGATTACGTGCGTGTCGGCAACAAGATCGATACGCTGCGAAATAGCCGCCATCTGCCGTCCCGCATCGGGGAAAAGGAAATCAGTGCAAAGGGTATGATTGAAAAGATCCGGCCTGCCGTTTATGATATGGTTCCGGAACAGGCGCCGACGGTGATGAAGGAGCTGCGGAAAATCATCCGCGATTACTTCAATCAGTCGATTGAAGCGGAAGCGGAAATTTTTTCGCCCTATCTGCATCATCTGCTGCCGCAATCCAATATTGAACTGGATGTGGAATGCAGCGACTGGAAGGACGCCGTGCGGAAATCCGCGGAAAAGCTGCTGGAGCGCGGATATATTGAAAAACGGTACATCGACGCCATGATTTCCAATATCGAAGAAAACGGGCCGTATATCGTGCTGTCCAAGGGGTTTGCCATGCCGCATGAAGGCTTGGAGCAGGGCAGCGTCCGCGTTGGCATGTATCTCATCCGCTTAAAGCATCCGGTGCCGTTTGGCGCGGAGGAGCTTGACCCGGTGGAATTCGTCTGCTGTCTGAGCGCGGTTGACCATAAAATGCATCTGAAAGCCTTTTTCAATCTGGTCAATATGCTGCGGGATGAATCGTTTAAGGAAATGCTGCATAGCTGCCGCACATCCGAGGAAGCGGCGGCAATCATTGAGAAATACGAGTACAGTATCTTAGGATAGATAGAACATGAAGCCGCGAGGGCTGAGAAATTGACAGAGAAAACGATCTCTGGTATGATATTGGGGTCCGTAAAAGGACGGGAAAGAGCATTGCGCTACATAAACGGTAGGCGGTTCTGCTACATCTCCGGAAAGGAGGTGGTGTGCATGCCAGTTACGCTGACATTCCACATTCTCAAATGGACGATCACCATTCGAGTAAAAAGCAGCAACCGCCACTCGGCAAAGTGACGGCTGCAAAGTAATTTGTAACGATATTTGTTGAGCAGAACCGCTTATCGGCAATGCTCTTTTCTATGTTTATTATATCGCATCCTGCGGTTTTGTCAAGGGTGCAGCTGCCAAGCATGACGTATGGTAGAAACGGTTTCCCGAACGTTGGAAATCATTTCTACCATTTTATTTTTTGCACGAAACGTGAAAAACCTTTGACTTTTCTTTTGTACAAGGGGATGGTAACATAGAATCACAGAAAAGATACAACGCCCGGCCGGCACTGCGTATCAAACAATCTAGTCCGCAACAAAACGTTAGGAGAGGCAATATGATTTGGGAAGAATTGAATCCAGCTCTCGTATTTACGGATGTCGATGTATCCAGTTCAGATGATGTCATGAATCAGATTGGCGGCGCATTGATCCGTGAGGGATATACAAAAGAGAGCTACATTCAGGCATTGATTGAGCGGGAAAATGAATTCCCGACCGGCCTGGATGTCGATGGCTATGGCGTAGCGATTCCGCATACGAATGTAGCCCATGTGAACAAGGCAGGTACAGCAATTGCGGTGCTCCGCAATCCGGTGACATTCCATGTCATGGGTGGAGACGACGACGAGACGGTAAAAGTCAGCCTCGTGTTTATGCTTGCCGTTGTTGACCCGGACAAGCACATCGAGGAGCTTCAGCAGATTTTGGCAATCATCCAGGACACTGCCGTTTTAGAAAAGCTGAAGCACGCAACAAGCGCAGAAGAAATTATCACGACCATTGCAGAAAAGGAGAAAGCATCATGAAAAAGAAGGTTATCGTAGCATGTGGCGGCGCAGTCGCAACTTCCACCATCGCAGCAAATAAGGTTGTTGAACTTTGTAAGAAAAATGGCATCGACGTGACCATCTGCCAGGTCCGGATCTCTGAAATCCCGTCCAATCTTCCGGCGGATCTGATCGTTCCGACCTCCCGCGTCAAGCGCGATTTCGGTGTTCCGGTCATCACAGGTATGCCGTTTATCTCCGGCGTCGGCGTAGAAAAGACCGAAGCTGCTATCCTGAAGGTCCTGAAGGACGATTGAGATCGCGTTCCACACGGTAAGAGAAAAGAGATCGCGTTCCGGAATCGTTGCATTGCGGAACGCGCACACAGAAAGGATTTAACATGAGCACATTTCTGAATGGCGCTGCATTCGTCATCAATTATATCATTGATATGGGCGCGTCGGTCATGCTCCCGATCATCATTGCGCTGCTATCGATCATTATCGGCGTAAAAATCGGGCAGGCAGTGCGTGCGGGCCTGATGATTGGCGTCGGCTTCGTCGGCATGGGGCTGATTGTCGATATGATGAACAACAACATGGGGCCTGCGGCCCAGGCCATGGCAAACCGCTTGGGCGTTACGCTCTCTATTGTTGAAGTGGGCTGGCCTGGCATGAGCGGTGTCACCTGGGGGTCGATTATTGCAACCATTGCCATCCCGCTTGCCATTGCTGTAAACCTGGTTATGTTTGCAGGCAAGCTGACCAAAACCATCAACATCGACATCTGGAACGTATGGCATATTGCGTTTACCGGCGCCATCGCCTATGCAGTAACCGGTAATTTGTGGATTGGACTCGGCGGCGTTGTATTCCATGCCGTCATCGTCTATAAGCTGGGAGACCTTTGGGCGCCGTTGCTGAACGATTATTTTGAGCTGGAAGGATTGACTGCCCCGCACGGCACCTCGGCGTATATGGCACCGATTGCATGCTTCGTCGACGCAGTGATTGAAAAAATCCCTGGCCTGAACAAAATCAATTTCTCTGTCAGCGGTTTGCAGGAACGCATTGGCGTTCTGGGTGAGCCGGTTGTCATCGGTGCGATCCTTGGCACGGTGATCGGATTTCTCGCCGGTTATGGCCCGCAGGAAGCGTTGCCATTGGGCATTAAAATGGCAGCGGTCATGGTGCTGATGCCGCGGATGATTAAGTGTATTATGGACGGGTTGACCCCGATTTCGGAGCGTGCGAAGGAAATCATGCACAACCGCTTTGGCGAAGGGGCAGATTTCTACATCGGCCTGGATCCGGCAATCCTGCTGGGTGACTCCGAGGTTGTCACCGCCGGCATCCTGTTTATCCCGATCACACTGCTGATTGCCATTGTCATGCCGGGCAACCGCATTCTACCATTCGGCGATTTGGCTACCATCGGCTTCTTTATTGCCATCGCTGTTGCAGTACATAAGGGCAATTTGTTCCGTACACTGATTTCCGGCTCCTGCATTATGGCGATGACCATTTGGATCACCAACCAGACCGTAGCATGGACGACCGCCTTGGGGCAGTCTGTCGGCGCGGTTGAGCCGGGCGCAACATTGGCTGCAATGGATCAGGGCGGTTCTCCGCTGACCTATGTTTACACCCAGCTGTTTACCAGGGAGAATATTCCGGGTTTGATTGTTATCGCGGCAATCTATATCGTATGCATGGTATTTGCTGTCATGCATTCCAAAAAGCGTGCAGCGGAAAATGCAGCGCGTGATGCGGAAGCGGAATTGGAAATGGAGTGAATCACGCATACGATATCGCGCAGGTGCAAAGACACCACAAGAGCAGTTACCTTCGTATGTTTTAAAACATAACAAATCAAAATGCGATGATCAGGAGAAGAGGAGTTTGCTATGAAAGCAGGCGTAGTACACGCAAAAAATGACATCCGATATGAAGAAATCGAAAAACCAGAACCCAAAGAAGGTGAGGTCCTGGTCAAGGTAAAATATACCGGCATTTGCGGTTCCGATATACCGCGGGTCAATGGGGATGCATGCCATTTCTTCCCCAACGTACTCGGACATGAATTTTCCGGCACAGTGGAGGCGGTTGGCAAGGGCGTTGCTTCGCTCCGGCCTGGCGACCGCGTGGCAGGCATCCCGCTGATCCCGTGTATGAAATGTGTGGATTGCCAGCAGGGAAACTACTCGCTGTGCAAGCATTACAGCTTTATCGGCTCCCGGCGCTTTGGCAGCTTTGCAGAATATGTTGCCGTGCCGGAGGCGAACGCAGTGAAATTTGAGGACGAGGTTTCCTTTGAGCAAGGCGCGTTTTTTGAACCGGCGACGGTTGCGCTGCATGGCTTGCTGCGGACCCCGTATCAGGGCGGCAAACGGGTTGCGATCCTTGGCGGCGGTACAATCGGCATGTTCGTCATGCAGTGGGCGAAGATTTTCGGAGCAAAGGATGCCGTTGTATTCGATATTGCAAACGAACGCCTGGAGCTTGGACAAAGGCTTGGTGCAACCGCAGGTATCAACACATTGGATGAGGATTTCATGGATCAGGCAATGGCGCTGACCGATGGGCGCGGCTTTGATTATGTGTTTGAAACAGCTGGCAATACCATCACCATGAAAATGGCATTTCAGCTAGCTGCAAATAAGGCACATGTGTGCTTTGTCGGGACCCCGACCCGTGAGCTGTGTTTCACGGTCGAGGAGTGGGAAAACATGAACCGCAAAGAGTTTACCTTGACCGGCTCATGGATGTCCTATAGTGCCCCATTCCCGGGAAAGGAATGGGAATTGGTAGCGCATTACTTTAAGACGGGTGACCTGAAATTTGACGATTCATTTGTTTTTCAGAAGCTGCCGCTGAGCCGCATTCCGGAAGCATTTGAGATGTACAAAACGCCAGGTACCGTCAAGGGTAAGATTCTGATTGATTCGGAGAAATGAGAAAGAAGGATATAGGATGAAACACCCATTACAAGAAATGATGGACAGACGCCGCAGCGGGGAAAAGATTGGTATCCCATCGTACTGCACAGCAAATGAGCTGGTGCTGGAGGAATGCCTCATTCGGGCAAAGAAGCTGGGCACACCGGTATTGATTGAGGCTACTGCCAATCAGGTGAACCAATTCGGCGGATATACTGGTATGAAACCGGCTGACTTTTATCATACAGTTTTGACGATGGCAAAAGAAATTGGTGTTCCGGAAAAGCAGGTTATTTTGGGTGGAGACCACCTCGGCCCGTTGACATGGCAAAAGGAACCGGAAGCGGAGGCGATGGCAAAGTCGGAAGAACTGGTGTACCAATATGTCCGTGCGGGCTTCACCAAGATTCATTTGGATACCAGCATGAAGGTTGCCGACGATCCGGAGGGCGCGTTGTCAACACAGACGGTTGCAAAGCGCGGCGTGCGTTTGTATCAGGTTTGCATGCAGGCATATGCGGAGCTGTTGCAGGAAAAACCGGATGCCATGCGCCCGGTATTCATCATAGGCTCGGAAGTCCCGATTCCCGGCGGCGCGCAGGAAGCGGAGGACACGCTGGCCGTCACCCGGCCGGAAGCGTTTGAAGATACCGTTCAAACATACCGCAAGGCGTTTGCAGATGCCGGCGTGCCGGAGGGCATGAAGGATGTGATTGCAGTTGTCGTTCAGCCGGGCGTGGAATTTGGTGACGATCAGGTCTTCTATTATGATAACAAGGCCGCAGCAGCACTGTGCGCAAAGCTGGAGGAGTATCCAGATTTGATCTTCGAAGGCCATTCGACAGATTATCAGAGCGCGCGATGCCTGCGCGATATGGTTGTTGACGGCATTGCGATCTTAAAGGTTGGTCCGGCGATTACATACGGCCTGCGGGAAGCGTTGTTTGCGTTGTCCATGATGGAGCAGGAATTGGTTCCGGCATCGGAACGCGCAAGCCTGATCGATACCATTGAAGAGGTCATGACGGAAAATCCAGACAACTGGAAGAAGCATTATCATGGCAGCTTTAAGCAGCTAGGGCTGGCAAGGAAGTACAGCTATTCTGACCGTGTACGCTACTATATGGGGGATCCCAAAATTACAGCGGCCATTGATAAGCTGTTTGATAATCTGAGAAAATATAAAATCCCCATGAATATGCTGCATCAATATATGCCGATTCAGTACCGCAAGGTGGTTTCCGGTGCGCTCAGCCTGGATCCAAAGGAGCTGGCTTTGGATGGCGCAGCGCAGTTCATGGAGGACTATGAATACGCTGCACAGCAGGGAGGCGACACATATGCTGACGACGAGCAGAGAACTGCTTCTTGATGCGCAAAAGAACCACTATGCGGTCGGTGCATTCAATGTAGAAAATATGGAAATGGTGCAGGCCGTTGTGGCGGCGGCAGAGCAGCTGCGTGCGCCGGTCATTCTCCAAACGACGCCGGGCACACTACAATACGCCGGTATGGATTATTTCCTTGCAAACGCTGCGGTGGCGGCAAACAATGCACGCGTGCCAGTTGTCATGCATTTGGATCATGGCAATAGCTTCGATCTGGCGATGCAGGCGCTGCGCACCGGCTATACTTCCATCATGATCGATGGTTCCAAATTGCCTTTTGAACAAAACGTCGCGTTGAGCAAAGCGGTAGCGGATGCCTGCCATCCATCCGACATCCCGGTGGAAGCGGAGCTGGGAAAGGTCGGCGGCAAGGAAGACGATTTGGTTGTCACAGGTGACAGCCCCTATACGGATCCGGATGAAGCGGCACAGTTTGTCCGGGAGACTGGTGTGGACTCCCTTGCCGTCGGCATTGGAACCGCGCATGGGTTCTATCAAGGGGAGCCATGCGTTGACGTACAACGTCTGCAAGAGATCCGCAGGAGCGTATCCATCCCGCTGGTGCTGCATGGTACTTCGGGCGTACCGGACGCAACCGTCCGCGCATGCATTGAACATGGAATCTGCAAGGTGAATTATGCGACAGATTTACGTGTTGCATTCTCACGCGGGGTGAAGGACTATTTGGCGGATGTACCGGATGCTTATGATCCGAAAAAATATAACGCACAGGGACGCGAAGCAGTGAAACGGTATGTGGTAAATCGCATCCGGCTTTGCGGCAGCGACGGGAAAGGATAACAGATCAGAACAATGCAAAGTTTTACGTTTACCATCACAGATCCGGAGGGATTCCATGCCCGTCCGGCAGGCATGTTTGTCAAAGAAGTGAAAAAATATCCATGCAAGGTCACGATCCGCAAGGACAACCGAGTTGCAGATGCAAGTAAGATGTTCGAGCTGATGGGATTGGGCATCAAAGGCGGCGAAACCGTTACCATTGCCGCAGAAGGCGAGCAAGAGGCGGAAGCTGCTGCCGCATTGCAGGAATTTCTCAAAGCCAATTTATAACGCATGGCTGTCTATCTCCACCTATCTATTTTATTTATTCCAACTCCGGCGCACCCTCCCGTTTTGGTGCGCCGGAAAAGCAACAAACATCAATTCAAACATCAAAATACTGGAACAACAAACACAAATAAAACGTGCTGCCCGACAGGAACCACTTTCCGGAAGGCAGCACGTTTTTGCGTATACAACGGACACGCCGGCCCGGCGCAAACAGCCTGCCGGGCCGGTGTGATGGATTATTGGTTTTGCATACTGGCAGACTTTGCGCGTTTAACACAGCCGGTGTCAAAAGACGGATTGTATGCATAATAGTTTTTGGCGTCCAGGTTTTCCTGCACATCGCGCAGCGCTTCACCGAAACGTTGGAAATGCACAATTTCCCGTTCGCGTAGGAACTTGATCGGGTCGCGCACATCGGGGTCATCGATCAGGCGCAGCAAATTGTCGTAGGTCAAGCGGGCTTTTTGTTCCGCAGCCATATCTTCAAACAGATCGGCAATGGCATCGCCGGTAGATTGCAACGTCGCTGCCGAGAAGGGCATGCCGCTGGCCGCCTGCGGATATACGCCGGTGGTATGATCGACAAAATATGCGTCAAAGCCACTCTTCCGAATCTGCTCCGGCGTGAGGCAGCGGGTCAGTTGGTACACGATGGCGCCGATCATTTCTGTGTGCGCCAGTTCTTCTGTCCCTACCGGAGCATCGAAAATGTTCCAAACCGTCAGTCGGGACAAGCCGGGATTTCAGGGAATCCCATTTTATGTACTAGAAGCGACGCAACGTCCGATCATACAGGCTGAGGATACGAAAAAATGCCGGCCCAACGGTGCGCGGGACGGCGTTTTGCCATCGTTTATTCATGAATATCCTTGAGCAGTTCCAAAGATTCCTTTGCCCAGGCCAAATCAATGGTTTGGAAGCCGCGGTTGGGCGTGTAGAGATATTCGCGGACATCGTGCGCCAGCTTTTGATATGTATCCGGCGGCAGGCGCAGGTATTGCTCCGCGCCATCGGGATGGACCAAGACGAAGACAAAACGTCCCGATGTATCCACACTGTGGAATACAACATCCACCGTATCGATTTGATCGCGCGTCAGCTGCATAATCAGGATCAATTTGGTCATTTCCAGCGCGCGGTCATCCAAATGTCGTTCCAATACGTTGATTTTTTCGCGGAATTCATTGGGTGTGTGTGTCGTGCGCAATGTATAATGATCGAGTTGGGCAAATTCTGCGGTGTTTTCCTGAATTTCGCCATCTGGCGCAAACCAGACCATGAATTCATTTGCCACGTCATGGTACAGGCAGGGGTGCAGCACCAGTGAGGTTTTGCCACAGTTCGGACAGGTCCATTCAAATATGGATAAATCTTCCACCCGCCGGCGTGCATCGGGATCCTGCGTTACATTAACACTGGTCCACATGGTCAGCGCGCCGTCTTCCCCGCATTGGGGACAGGTAAATAGGTTGTTCCGGATTTCCGCCATAAAAAACTTCCTTTCGGTTGGGCATATCGTTCAATCCGAGATATCCGGCAAATACTGCAACCGGAGCAGCGTTTTGCCGGTGCTTGTCGCGGCGATATGATGATAAAAATGTTCGATCTGCTGGTGGGTATATGGCTCCTCAAAAGCGTTGACAAGAAAATCGGCCTCGAGCAAGATCTGATGATCCATACCGTCGATCGGTTGATAGACATGATGATGCGCAATCAGCCAGCAGATGCGGCTGACGTCTGCCTCCGGTAGATGGAATGGTTTCAAGATTTCGCGTGCTACCGGCGGCCCTTCGAGCTGCTGGTATTGCCCGGCGCTGGAACCGTGCCGGCATTCTGCGTTGTGGATGCCGATGTCGTGCAGCGCGGCGGCAGCTTCCAGCACAAAACCGGTGTGCGCGTCCAACGACTCCCCGGCGGCGATCATACGGCTGTAGTTGTGCACTTTGAGCAAGTGCTGATTGCGCGCTGGGTCCTTGCCGTTGTATGCGCATGCTGCGAGAAGAATTTCAGATATGGTATGATACATGGGGACCTCCTTGGATATCGTTGTACAATGCAAGGATATGCCATTTATTATATGACAGGCGGGCGGGAAAGTCAATGGATGGGTAAAATGCCCAGCAAATGTGCAAAATAGGATGGGAAAATGAAACAGATTACATAAAATACTGGAATTCTTACTGTGGATATGCTATAATAGCAACGAAATGGGGCATCCCCACACAAGAAGGAATGAATCAAATGAAAAGGAGACGAGAATCGTGAAAAAAAGTATTCTGGCCCGTATCACGAGCCTGATGCTAGCGGTGGTGCTTTGCTGCACGGCTTTGCCGGCCACGCAGGCAAAGGCGGTAGATCAGGCGGATCCCGATACAAAGTCTGTTGCGGTTGAAAAAGAAGTCGGCGCAGCTACCATCGACAGCCTGCTGGACGCGCAGACCCTGCATCCGCAAAAAACCGGTTATGCGGCATTGGACAATATGCTGGAGAGCATCATTGGCCCGGTCCGTGGCAAGAGTGTTTCGGAGCAGATCAAGGTATGCTATGACTGGACCATCCGGAATATCGATTATTCCTGGGCTGGTTATACCAGATCCAATTCCGGTTACAATGGATTCAATTTGAGCAAGAACCCGTATCCGTACAATGACTACGAAGAGGGCCTGCAAAAGGCATTCCCGGAGGAAGTCATTGCACGTACCTATTATACCATGAAGAACCAAAAGGGCGTATGCTATGATTGGGCGGCTGTGATGGCTGTGATGGCGCGCTACGTCGGCCTGGATGCGTACATCCATACCGGTCAGTACACCTTTGAGACAGCCCTGGGCTACAGTGGCAAATCCCGCGGCCATCATGGCTGGACGGAGATTGTCCTGAGCGGCAAGAACTATATCTTTGACCCGCAGCGTGAATACCGCTTCACCAACGACGGCAGGACTGCGATTGACCACAGCCGTGCACGTTTCTTTGGCATTGCAGCGGGTGACAAGTATTACAGCCACTATACGCAGGAGACATCCATCAATGCAGCGCGCGACGCAGGATTCTTGTCTGTCACTGCACACAGGCAGAAGCTGGTTGCAGTCAATGCTGTAGGTTCCCGCTCCGGTTCCGTTTCGGGTGCGGGGCAGTATGATATCGGCACAGATGCTACATTGACAGCATCCCCGGCTGAAGGAAAGAGCTTCGAGGGCTGGTTTGACTATGACGGCAACCTGCTCAGCAGCAATACGACATATACGTTCACGGTTTCCAAGGCAACTACCGTATACGCAATGTTTTCTGGCGACCTGTTTTATGACTTGAAAGCCGGTTCGTGGTATACCGATTATGCGATGCGCGCAGGCGAGGAAGGCATGATTACCGGTATGGCGCCGCATCTGTTTGGCGGCAGCACGACGATGAGCCGCGCAATGGTTGTCCAGATCTTGGCAAACATCGAAAAGGCAGATCTCAGCCAGTATACAGCGGCAACCAAGTTCACCGACGTCGGCACTGGCAAATGGTATTCCGCAGCCATTGCATGGGCAGCTGACCAGAAGATTGTCGCAGGCGTATCCGACACAACGTTTGCGCCGAATGCACAGATCACACGTCAGGAATTCTTCACCATGATGAACAACTATCTGGAGTGGAAGAATGTCAAGCTGACGGCGGCAGAACTGCCATATACCGATGCCAATACCATCAGCGCGTGGGCACAGGATGCTGTTCGGAATATTCAGGGCGCAGGCCTGTTGAAGGGCTATGAGAATGGCACCATCCGGCCGAAGAATACGCTGACCCGTGCGGAAGGCGCTACGATCTTGGTGCAGGCAGTCGATTTCCTCAAAACAGCAGAGCTGAACCCGACCGAGCCGGAAACCCCGGCAGAGCCGGAGACGCCGACCGAACCGGAGACCCCAGCAGAGCCGGATGCTCCGACTGAGACCCCGGATACCCCGGCGGAAGACGCCGCATAAAGCGAAAAAATCCATACAGCAAAAAACGCAGGCAGGTGTTCCATCTGTCTGCGTTCTTTTTTCGCAAGGGTTTCCTGTTTTCTCCAATCGAAAGCCCGATCGCCATAGGCAATCGGGCTTGTGTATTTGGGGGATCGCAAATTAGCCTTCGTAGTCGTCTTCGTTCTCCCAATTGTGCCATACGTGCTGTACGTCGTCGTTGTCCTCGAGGCTGTCCAGCAGCTTGCGCAGGCGCGCCATATCCTCTTCGTTTTCCAGCGTGATGGTGTTGGACGGAACCATCTGGATCTCCGCTTGGGCAAAGGCAAAGCCAGCCTGCTCCAGCGCATCGCGTACCGCAGAGAAATCCTCCGGAGAGGTGTAGATCTGGAAGCATTCGTCATCCGCCTGGAAATCGTCCGCACCGGCGTCCAGCGCAATCATCATGGTTTCGTCTTCATCCAGCTCGCCGCGCTCGATAATTAGTACGCCCTTCTGCTCAAACTGCCAGGATACGCAGCCGGCATTGCCGAGGCCTGCGCCGTACTTGTCGAAATAATGGCGCACATCGGCGACGGTGCGGTTGCGGTTGTCGGTCAGGGTTTCGCAGATGACCGCAATACCGGACGGGCCATAGCCCTCGTACGTATTGGCTTCATAGCTGACGTTGTTCTGATTGCCCTTGTCGAGCATACGCTTGATGTTGTCGTTCGGGACGTTGTTGGCCTTGGCTTCTGCGATGCAGTCGCGCAGCTTGGCGTTGGTATCCGGGTTATTGGAACCGCCTTCCTTGATCGCTACTGCCATTTTACGGCCGATTTTTGTAAAAATAGCAGCTTTTTTTGCATCGTTTGCGCCTTTGCGCTTGGCGATATTGTTCCATTTTGAATGTCCAGACATTGGGTTATACCTCCATATAGCAGAAAAAATCGTAATTTTATAAAAAGATTCCGTGTATTCAACATCTTATTATATCAAATACAGCTGTGCTTGACAACCTCTGATTTTTGGCGGGATGGTAGAAAAATGGTTTATACTGGAACGCCCGTATATTTCCTGTGGATCTGTTCATACTAAGGGCAGAAAGAAACGAGGTGATGGAACATGTCGCAAAAGAAAAAGCAGAATGCGCAGAACCAGAACAATCAGGATTGCCAGAACAGCTGGAATTTCGATAATTCCCAGAACAGCAATTACTCCCGCAGCAGCAAGTATTCGCAGAGCAATGCGAACAGCCAGAGCAATCAGAACGGCCAGGATTGCCAGAACAGCTGGAATTTTGACAATTCTCAGAGCAACCAGTATTATCTGGATTCCCAAAACCAGAAGAATCAGAGCGCCCAGAATTGCCATAACCAGGGTAAGAACCAGAAGAATAGCCGCAACAAGAACAATTCTTCTACGTGCTAACCCAAAAAGGGGAACAGAAGGAAGGGCATCTGATGTCCTTCCTCACCCTTTTTTGTGCTGCTTGGCCCATTGCTGTGCAGCGGGAAGCAGGACGGCAAACAGGGCGTTGATGCGGTCGTATTCGCCTTGCAGGTACAGCCAACCAAACAAAGCCTCTACGGCGGTGGCAAGCGCATATTCGCCCGGGGAGGAGGATTTGGGGATGGATTTTGGCTTGGCATTGCGCCCATGGCGGAATACCGCCTGCTCGTCTTCGGTCAGCAGCGGCAGGATGGCCTGCGCACCTGCGGCCTGTGCGCCTGCACAGACCAGATGGATGGTTTCACGGTGCAGGTTCCGGCTGGTGACCAGGCCGGACTGGATCAGATAGCCGCGGGTCATCAGCTCGTATACGCTGTCGCCCATGTGTGCGAGGGCCAGCGCGCTGCATTGCTTCAAGTCGTGCGCCTCCATGGTGGGGCGGAAAAAATCAGTCATCATCGCGTACAAACCTTTCGATCCGGTAACATACCGGCGGGGATGTGCCGGAAAAATTTTGGATAATTTGCAGAAAACTATTCCCTTTTTCATAGAAACAGGGTATAATAAGAAAAATAAAAATTATCCTTTGCAAACTGCTTTGTGCAGCCAAAAAAGGAAGCCCATTCGTATTGGCATATGAACGAGGGATGCATTTATTATAACGCATCCACGCCGGATTGCAAGCGGTGCGGCATGCCGCAGGAAGGACAGACATACAATGGCGATTCTACATATTACGAAAGAAACATTTGAAAAAGAGGTATTGCAGGCAGACGTCCCGGTGCTGATCGATTACTGGGCGGATTGGTGCGGACCTTGCCGTATGCTGGCTCCCGTGATTGAGGAGCTGGAACAGGAATTCCGCGGGACCATCCATGTCTGCAAAATTGACATTGACCAGCAGCCGGAGCTTGCGCTGACACACAAGGTGATGTCCATCCCGACCGTCAGCATCTATGTGCATGGCCAGGAGGTCAAGCGGCTGATCGGGCTGCGGGACAAGCAGGAATTAGAAGCAGCCGTGCGCGAAGCATTGCAAGCCTGAACAAACCAAGCAACTTACCGACATCATCGATACCAAACGTGGGGGAGCAACCGTAGTCCTGAAAAGACAGCGGTTGCTCTTCTCTTTTTTGGTTCCGTTTCGCACAGTGTTTTGTCCGGCTTGCACAAAGTTTACAGTGTGGACACACAGTATTTCTTGTCAAGCTGCTGAGAATATGCTTTAATAAAGATACACAGAACAGAATACGCTTATGATGAGGAAACAGAGAGAGGAAGGGTTGATTTGGGCAGATCAGGTGGCGGCGGAGGCGGCAGCTTCGGCGGCGGAGGCGGTTTTAGCGGAGGCGGACATGGCGGAGGCTTCAGTGGCGGCGGACGCAGCGGAGGTGGCTTCGGTGGGAGTGACTTTGGCGGCGGGCGAAGCGGCGGCTTTGGCGGGCCACCACCCCCGCCACGGCATCACAACAGCGGCGGGTTTGGCAACATGGTGTTCGGCGGCATGATGTATGAGATGGGCAGGCGCAGCGAACGCGACCGCAGGTCGGGCGGCGGCGGGCCGCCCGGCGGTGGCGGTGGCAACCGTGGCGGCGGATGCTTGGGCGGCATATTGCTGGCGATCATCATTGTCTCGGTTTTGGTTGTCCTGTTAGCTGTCATGGGGGCAGCGCAGGGCGGAGATATTACGAAATCTACGGTGCAGCGCGAGCCATTGCCGGCGGGGTCTGTCACAGAGACCGCGTATTACACCGATGAACCCGGTTGGATCACGGACAGCGGCGAATTGACGCGCGGCATGCAAGCGTTTTACCAGGAAACCGGCGTGCAGCCGTATCTGTATATCCTGACCGATTTGAACGGCGACACCGATCCAAGCCCGAGTGAGCTGGGCGAATATGCCGGTCAGCTGTATGACACGCTGTTTACCGACCAGGCGCATTTTCTGCTGGTCTTTTGTGATGACGGCCAGAGCAGCTACAATTGCGGCTACTGGGTCGGCGCACAGGCATCGGCTGTCATGGACGATGAAGCGGTGGCGATCCTGGCGGATTACCTCAATACCTATTATTATGGCGATATGGATGATGAGGAATTTTTCTCTACGACATTCAGCAAGACGGCGGAGAGGATCATGACCGTCACCAAGTCGCCATGGCCGACCGTCATCAAGATTGTCGTCGTTGTCGCGGGCATTGTGATCGTCCTGCTGCTGGCGTTTACATGGTGGAAAAAGGCCAAGGAGCAGAAAAACAAGGAAGCGAAGCAGATGGAGGATATCCTCAACACGCCGTTGGAGCAATTCGGCGACGAGGATGAGGCCGAAAATCTGGCAAAAAAATACCAATCCAAAGATAAATGAGAAACAGGAGGAACAACATGGGCATTCTTTCACGATTCAGCGATATCATCCAGGCAAACGTCAACGCAGTCCTCGATAAGATGGAGGACCCGTCCAAGATGATCGATCAATATCTGCGCGAGCTGAACGAGAATCTCGCGGAGGTCAAGAAGGAAACCGCCGGCGTCATGGCGGAGGAAGCGCGCACCAAGCGGCTGGTAGACGAAAACCAGGCGGAGGTCGCCCGCTATGAAGGTCTGGCCAAGCAGGCGCTGATGGCAGGCAACGAAGGGGATGCAAAGATATTCCTGGCCAAGAAACAGAAGCTGGAGAGCGCAGGCGCAGGCCTCCAGACCGCATATGCCGCAGCGCATGAAAATGCCGTCAAGATGCGTCAGATGCACGATAAGCTGGTCAGCGATATCGAAACGCTGAAATCGCGCCGCGCGATGATTAAGGCAAAGGTTTCGGTTGCGAAGACGCAGGACCGCCTGAATAAAATCAGCTCTGCCTCGGACAAGGCAAACAGCGCGATGGGCGCATTTGACCGCATGGAGGACAAGGCGAACCGGATGCTGGGCGAGGCCAACGCAATGGCCGAGCTGAATGCCGAGCCGGTTGACGAAGCCAAGGCGCTGGAAGAGAAATACCGCGCAGGCGCGTCGGACGCATCGGTGGATGCCGAGCTGGAAGCGCTCAAAAAATCCATGGGGCTGTAATCTTATCACACAAACAGACAGCGGAGGTGCAAAAGCCTCCGCTGTTTTTTTCCTGATTTTTGTCATTTTGCCGCGGCCTGCATCACATGGCGCACGATACCAGCATAGCGTGATGATTGGTGGGGAAAATACAAAAAGCGGGCTTTCCCAAAGGAGAAAGCCCGCGATAGATTCCAAATAAGGAAGAATTACTCAGCGTCAACCTTAGCCATGTGCTGGAGCAGCATCAGCAGCTTGTTGGAGTAGCCCCACTCGTTGTCGTACCAGGAAATGACCTTGACGAAGTTGTCGGTCAGGTAGACACCAGCGGTAGCGTCGAAGATAGAGGTACGAGCGTCGCCCAGGAAGTCGGAAGAAACGACTGCATCCTCGGTGTAGCCCAGAACGCCCTGCAGGCCGCCTTCTTCGATCGGGGTCTCAGAAGCCTTCTTCATTGCTGCACAGATGTCGTCCTTGCTAGCCGGCTTGATCAGGTTAGCGGTCAGGTCAACAACAGATACGTCCAGCGTCGGAACACGCATGGAGATACCGGTCAGCTTGCCGTTCAGCTTCGGATAAACCTTGCCTACAGCCTTTGCAGCGCCAGTAGAAGACGGGATGATGTTGCCGGAAGCAGCACGGCCGCCGCGCCAGTCCTTCTTGGAAGGGCCGTCAACCGTCTTCTGGGTGCCGGTGGTGGAGTGAACGGTGGTCATCAGGCCTTCCTTGATGCCAAATGCCTCGTCCAGAACCTTAGCGATCGGAGCCAGACAGTTGGTGGTGCAGGAAGCGTTGGAAACGAAGTTCATATCCTTGGTGTATACGTCCTGGTTTACGCCGTAAACGAACATCGGGGTAGCATCCTTGGACGGAGCGGACATGATAACCTTCTTTGCGCCAGCGTCGATGTGACCCTGTGCGGATTCCTGCGTCAGGAAGAAGCCGGTGGATTCAACAACGTAATCTACGCCGATTTCGCCCCACGGAATCTCTTCCGGCTTGAACTTTGCGTATACCTTGATTTCCTTGCCGTTGACGATGATTGCGTCTTCGGTATATGAAACGTCACCGGTGTACTGACCATGCATGGTGTCGTAACGCAGCATATAAGCCATATAATCCGGCGTCATGCCCGGATCGTTGATGCCCAGGAACTCGATGTTTTCATTGGACAGGCCAGCACGGAAAACCATACGGCCGATGCGGCCGAAGCCGTTGATACCTACTTTGATACCCATTGTAGTAATATCCTCCTTATTGAATTACTGTTTTACTGGAACAACTACATTATACATGGAAAGTGACATTTCTGCAATGATATATTTGTATAAAAGTGCAGTCGAAATCAAAAAAAATTTCATATCTCCTGTTCATAATAATGCCGTTTCTGGTATAATATAGGTAACTCTTTGTCGAATCTTGCCGGTTCGCGTAAGCGAAAGGGGTGAATAAAATGCAATCAGGACAACAGAATTCTGACAAGTTTGAAAGAACATGGGAGCCGCAGGGCGATCCAAAAGCGTTTTTCGATGGCCTTCCGCATGAGCTGCTGTATGCGGCCTGCCGGGGGCTGGAGGCTTCGCTGCATCCCATGGCGTATGTGTCCGAACAGCTGATGGTGCTGCGCCAGACGGATACCTGCCGCGGTCTGCTGGCAGATGCCGGGTTTTATTCTATAGAGGGAATCCTGCCAGAGGCCGTGTGCGAGACAATCCGTCAGTGTATCCACACGAATACTGAACAGGCGGTGCCGGTCACGCTGATGGAGAAGGCGTGGGAGCTTCGCATCATCCCGACGGAGCATGGCGCGCTGCTGGTATTTGCTGCGGCGGCAAAGCAGCAAATTGGCGTGACGCTTGCGGCCTCGCACCTGCGCGACAGCGCGCAGAGCCTGCTGCTGCAGGCCGAGATGCTGGAACAGCAAGGCATGCAGGATGCGGCGGCGCAGCTGCGCTGGCAGGCCATGCGCATTTTGCGGCAGGTCAACCATATGCAGCTGCTTGCCGGGGCTCCGGAAATGCTGCGCTGGACGCAGTGCAGCGCGTGCCGCGTACTGCAGCAGATCGAGGAACAGCTGGCTGGGCACGACATTCGTGTCGCTGTGTCAGCCCCGCAGCCGGATATCACATTCTATGCGGATGAAGGGCTGGTGATGGCCGCGCTGCTGACGCTGGTTTCCAACAGCCTGCGGCATGGCGGGCCGAAGGTGCACATTGCGCTGTCTGCCGAAAAGCTCGGCGGCACGGTGTCCTTTGGCGTGGCGGATGACGGCGCGGGAATCGAGGCGCGTGCGCTCGCGCGTATGAACGATACTTGGCGGCAGCCGGATGCCGTGCCCGGCGCGTGGGGGCTGGGTATCCCGTATGCGCGCAAAATTGCGTCGATGCACAGCGGCCTGCTGCTGTTCCTCCAAGGAAAAAAGGGAGGGACCTCGGCCTATCTGCGCATTCCGCTCGAGGCGGTGGATGCCGATGCGCTGGAAAGCGACTCGGGCTACCAGACGATCTTATCTTCCGGGCTGGCGGCGGCGGATATCGAGCTGTCCGACGTATTGGATGCGGCGGCGTATCGGCGGGCATAAGCGCCCGCGCCGGGCGCAGCCGTTGGATATGTGCTTACAGTTTAACCCAAAATGCCCTGTTTATTCCCCGGATTTCGCGGCGTGCGGGGCAGATTTTTTGGTAAAAACGGTGAAACTACCAGAATCGGACACTCCTGACAAGAAATGTGGCAAAATTTTTGTTGGTTTCTGTTATTTTTTTTGCAAAATTCCTTGCGTTTCTGGTAGGATTGCCGGTATAATCTAAAGTATAGTATTCCGCCATTTGAGAGGGCGGGGGCTTACGCGGGATGGCCGTGCCCAATTTGCGGGGGGACGGCTGTTTCGCAGGTAAATTTGTCTGCGGTGCGGCGGCAGGCCGCACAAAATGAACAGAGAGGTGAATCCATAATGGCGTACACGTTTCGTGGCGGTATCCATCCTGGAACAAAAGACGATCCGGGATTCAAATCCGCAACAAACAAAAAGCCGATCGAAGTCCTGAAGGCGCCGGACAAGGTTGTCCTTCCTGTTTCGATGCACATTGGCGCACCGGCAAAGCCGCTGGTGAAGAAGGGTGACATCGTGGACATGGGCCAGATGATCGCAGAGGCCGGCGGCTTCGTCAGCGCTCCGGTTCACGCATCGGTATCCGGCAAGGTGGTAGACGTTGTCCCGATGCTGCATCAGAATGGCTCCAAGGTTCTGTCCATTGTGATTGAGAACGACCATGAAGACAGGCTGCATGAATCTGTCAAGCCGAAGGACTTTGAAGCAATGACCAACGACGAACGCATCCAGGCCATCTGGGATGCCGGCATCGTCGGACACGGCGGCGCAACATTCCCGACACACGTCAAGATCAAGTCGGGTATCGGCAAGTGCGATACCATCCTGATCAACGGCGCGGAGTGCGAGCCGTACATTACATCTGACCACCGTCTGCTTCTGGAGCGTCCGGAGGAGATTGTGGAGGGCGTTCGTTATCTGGTCAAGATCATGGGCGTCAAGCAGGCTTATATCGGCATCGAGCTGAATAAGCAGGATACATTTGCAAAAATCGAAGAGCTGCTCAACAACGATCCGGTGATCAAGCTGGCTCCGCTGGAGTGCCGCTACCCGCAGGGCGCAGAAAAACAGCTGATTAACGCTGTCACTGGCCGTGAGGTACCGTCCGGCAAGCTCCCGGCGGACGCAGGCTGCGCGGTATTCAATGTGGATACTGCCGGCGCCGTATACCGCTGCTTTGCAAAGGGTATGCCGGTTATCCGCCGCGTCGTTACCGTTTCCGGCTCCGCCGTTGTCGAGCCGAAGAACCTGGAAGCGCGCACCGGTACCTGCATTACCGAGCTGATTGACGCTTGCGGCGGCCTGAAGGAAGCGCCGAACAAGCTGCTGGCCGGCGGCCCGATGATGGGCGTGGCGCAGTTTACCACCGACGTACCGGTCCTCAAAGGCACCAACGCGTTCCTCGCTTTCTGCGGCGAAGAGGACAAGCGCGAGAAGGCGCCGACCTGCATCCGCTGCGGACGCTGCGTTGGCGTTTGCCCGATGCATCTGACCCCGGTTTATATGAACATGTACGCGTCCCGTAACAACCTGGAGGGCTGTGAGGAATACGACGTACTGGACTGCATCGAATGCGGCTCGTGCGCATATGTATGTCCGGCGCGCATCCCGCTGGTACAGCAGTTCCGCGTTGCGAAGATGCGCGTGCAGGACAAACGCAGAGCGGAAGCTGCTGCGGCGCAGAAGTAAGGAGGGTTCGGTATGTATGATTTTAGCAAAGTAGTAATTACATCCTCCCCTCATATTAAGAGCAAAGAGGATACCCAGTCGATTATGCTGGACGTACTGATCGCGTTGATCCCGTCGCTGGCTGTATCGACCTATGTATTTGGATTCCGTGCAATCCTGATGACCGCAGTTTCGGTCATCGCGTGTATGGTATTTGAAGCAATATATGACAAGATCGTCGGCAAGCCCAATACCATCATGGATCTTTCGGCTGCTGTTACCGGCGTTCTGCTCGCATTTGTCTGCCCGGTTACGCTGCCGTACTGGATGCTGATTATCGGCGACGGCATTGCCATTATTTTCGCAAAGTGCCTGTTTGGCGGCTTGGGCAAGAACTTTATGAACCCGGCGCTGGCTGGACGTGCATTCCTGCTCGCTTCCTGGCCGGTAGCGATGACGACCTGGGCAGCAGCACGCAGCTCCATCGGATTGATTTCCAATTCGCAGGAGACGCTGGACGCGATCTCCCAGGCGACCCCGCTGGCTATCATCAAGGGCACCGCGGAGGGCGACCTGCCGGGCATTGCAAGCATGTTCCTCGGCATGTGCGGCGGCTCAATGGGTGAGGTTTCCGCCGTTGCGCTGCTCATCGGCGGCGCGTATCTGCTGATGCGCAAGGTTATCACCATCCATACTCCGGCAGCTTACATATTGACCGTTGCCGTGATTGCGTTCATCTTCCCGATGGGCGATCTGGGCCATATGGAATCGTTGGCATACAGCGTATTCAGCGGCGGCCTGATGCTCGGCGCAATCTTTATGGCGACCGACTACAGCACCACCCCGGTTTCCAAGAAGGGCCAGGTTATCTTTGGCATCGGCTGCGGCCTGCTGACCACGATGATCCGTTACTTCGGCGGCTATCCGGAAGGCGTATGCTACTCCATCCTGCTGATGAACACCACCGTATGGCTGATTGATAAGTACACCCGCCCGACCAAGTTCGGCGCACCGGCAAAGCAGAAGAAGGAGGGCTAAACCATGGCTGGCAAGCAGAAAAATGAATTTGTACAGCTCGGCGGCATCCTTTGTGCCATCACGCTGGTTGTTGCGCTGGCTCTGGGCGCAGTCAATGCGGTTACCGCAGATAAGATTGCGCAGATCAACCAGCAGAAGATC